>NZRJ01000065.1 GCA_002693745.1 Flavobacteriales bacterium | reverse complement strand
AAAACATAATCTTGAATTAGCATCAATTCACCATTATTTATAGTTGCATATTTTCTTTCAACTGTAAAGTTGTCTTTTTTGGATTTATTTTCTGATTTTGAAATCTTATATGTTCGAAGAGTATCTGAGTTAACTATTAATTCTTCTATTTGATTTTCTAGATTATATTTATCTTTATCTTTTTTGTAGGTTTCACAGTTTAGACTTTCAAAATTATTTAAAAGAGTTAGAACATTATTGTGATTAAATTTAACAGATTTGTTTTGAGAGTTAAACAAAGCAATTGGATTTGTTTTCAAAACATACGAATTTTCTTTATCTAAAAGATCAGTATATTTTAAATAATTAATATCTTTAAGAGAAAGTTGGAAAATGGTGTTTGATCTCCATTTCATTACATCGATAGTGTTTCCTTGAATTCCATATCTTGGAGATAAGAAACCATTAAAAGAAGGAATATGTACTGCAAATGGGTATTGGCTGTCTTTTAGTAGCATATAGCTAGCTAAATGATCAGGTGTGTTAGATCCAATAAAGTATGATTTAAGCATAGTATCTTCATTAAAAAACTCAACATATACTGATGAGGTAGCAAGTTGTTTAACTATATTTTCAAATGCAGCTTTAGAAACAGGTTTTTTGATTCTAATCTTATTTGCAGTTGATAAAAGAACATTAATAGCATCTTTTCTGGCAGGAAATTTATCATTTACTATCCATGTGTCACCTTTTTTTGTTAAAGTTATTGTATTTCCACTTCTATCTGCTAAGAATATTTTATTTATTAGTGAGATGTTTTCAATATGAAATTTATTGTCTTCACTAATTGATGATGTATTATCTTTTTTAAAAAATATAATAGTTGCGATTAATAAGAAGAATAGACTAATATATTTCCAGTACTTTTTAAGCATATTTTTTCTTTCTAAAGTATGAAAACAAAATTGTGTAAATCAGTACCAAAAGTAATGGAATAATAATATTTACAAATTGTATTAGTAATTTATTTTTTGCTATTTTTTCTTTATCCAACAATCTTAGTTTAAGTTCTTTTGATTTTAGTTTGGTAAGGCCAATGTCATCACATAAATAATGAATTGAATTCATTATAAATTTTTTATTTCCTGGATAGGTATATTTTATAAATCTATCAAACCCTAATGGGAAAATATCCCCGTTTTTTGAGACTCTATTTTTTATAATGTCACCATCAGAAACAACTATCAATTGTGTTTTTTTACTTTTTGTTATAAATTCAATATTATTTTTTGGTAAAATACGATTTTTAAAAACTGATTCAAATTCTCCTTCTAAAAGCACTGCAATTGGAAGATTAGATTTATCAAAGGATTCTATAGGAGGTGGATTTTGTATAATTGCTAAGCTTATATTTGCAGGTGTGTGATTTAATCTGCTTTGTTTTGAGCTGCTTAATAAAATAGTTTTTTTAATATCATTTTTAATAGTATCTATTGAGCTTACAAAATCACATTTTATTGCGTCTAAACCTTTTGATATTGGATGATTATTTGTAGAAAATAAAAGAGGATAATATGGCCATGGGAAATATGACTGTTGTGGTATATTGTTACTATAACCTGTTACAATTGGAATTTGAGTTGATCTAATATCCTCTATTAGGTTTGCATTGATTCTTACACCATATTTAAATAGTTGATCATCTAAATTTAAATCATTTTTAAGTGCGATAAAGCTATTTTTCTGCTGTAAACTATCCATACTTGCAGTAACACCATCAATAAGCCACAATATTTTTCCTCCATTCATTATATATTGATCTATAATGAACTTTTCTAAGTCATTAAAAGCAAAGGCGGGTTTAGCTATTATTAACACTTTATAATTACATAGCTTTTTAATTTGCTTTGATATATCAGCTTGCATTATACTACTGTCAATTTCAAATTCTTTAATATTGAAACGATCTATAGTATAATGATAACTAAGCTTATCATTGTCCTGTAGTACTGATTCAGTAAGATCGTAAACCTCTTCATAACTTAGTTCTCCATTACCTTCTAAAAAAGCGATTTTATGAATTTTAGTTTTTGTTAAATTATGAATTGCTGATATGAACTCAAACTCTAGGTTCTCTACAGATGAATTTATATTCTCACCTGGTTTTTTTCCAACTGAATTTTTTAAAAAATTAACAGCTTGTTGCTTATTTTTATAATAGATTATAGCTCCAGGGAAAATAATTTGACTTGATTTTACTGAACTTGTTCTAATTTCAATATCTGTAGGGGATAGGCCATTTTTTACTAGTTGTTTAAAAAGATCGGCTTTTTCTTTCTCATTATTTGTTTGATTTGGATTAATAAATTCAAATTCAAAATTACTTCCTGAAATTGTCTTAAATGAGTTAAGTAAATTAATTAACTCAGATTGTAAATACTTAAATTCAGTAGGAAAATCACCATCTAGATAAATTTTTATAAAAACTATATCATCTAGCTTTTCTAGTATGTGTTTAGTTTCTTTAGAAATAGAATGTTTTTTGTCATCAGTTAAGTCAATTTTAAAGTCTATTTGAAAAAAAAGAGAATTTATAATTATAATAGCTATGAAGTAATTGAAAAATGTTTTTTTATTAATCATTATTTTTATTTATAATTATAAGCTCTGAAAACTTTAAGAATAAAAAGCTTAATGATAAAAAATATACAATACTTGAAATCAATAATAAACCTTTACTCATTATTTTGTAATGATAAGAGATCCCTATTTTTTGTACTATAAGATTAATTGATTGTAATACTTGAATTTTGCTTAGTAGATCAAAACCAAAATAAAATGTTGAAGATATGCATATTCCAATTATAAAAGCNACGATTTGATTCTTNCTTATAGNTGAGGCAAACACTCCAATACTTGCAAAAATGCTACTTAGCATAATTAAACCAATGTATGAGCCTGAAATACCTGCTAAATCAAGGTTTCCAATGGTCTCTCCAAGAAAATATATGGTAATAATATATAATATTGTAGGAATTATAGATATAAAAACTAAAGATAAGATTGCTAAGAACTTACTTAAAACTATTTGGTAAGCAGTAATAGGTTTTGTCATTAATATCTCTATAGAACCTGTATTGTATTCTTCTGAAAGACTACGCATACTAATTGCAGATATAAAAAAGATAAATAGTAAAGGAGCTAGACTAAAAAAAGCATCCATAGATGCATAAGCATTGTTAGCTATATTAAACTGGCTTAAATCAGACCATAAAAGCAAACCATTAATTAATAAAAATAAACCAATTATTAATGGGCCAATAATTGTGCTAAAAAATACTGCAAGTTCTTTTTTATATAGGCTAATCATTTAAACTCTATTCTTATTATTTCGTGTAAATTTAATCCAAGAAGTTTGTTTGCTTCACCTTTGTTAATTGCTATTTGTAATTGATTGTTTTCTCCAAAAAGTGCTAGTTTTTCAGCAGTACTAACATCATTATATTTTTCAGATATTTTTGTGATCATTTCGTCTTCTCTTCCAAAGAGTATTATAAATTCTCTTCCTTTTCTTATTCTTTCGAATTCTTTTCTGTTGATATTTGTGATGGCATTTCCATAATGATCTACATATATAACAGCACCTCTAATCATATCCTTTTGTAAAACTGCATTAAGTTCTATTTTTTTAACTTCAAAATCATTAAGAGCACTTCCAATAATTTCCATAGTCCCACCTCTGGCTAAATGACAGGCAGCAGGGACAAATATATTCTTTGAAGAAAAAGTCATGCAATTGGTTGATAATGATATATTTAGTTTGACAATTTTTTCAGGTTTTATCTCATTAAGCAAAAGTGAAAAAAGACCATTATCAGCCCCAATAAAATAATGACCATTAGCTTTTACTGCTACGTGTTCCTGGTTAATAGATAGTTCATCATCAATACTAATCAAATGCACGGTTCCAATAGGGAAATCTAAGTAGCAATTACGTAAAATATATGCTGCTTGCTGTATGTTGAAAGGATCAATATTATTAGAAATGTCAATAACTTTTGCCTCTTTTAGTTGTGAATAAATAGTTCCTTTTACAGATGCTAAATAGCTATCGTTGCTGCCAAGATCAGTAGTAAGAGTAATTATTGCCATTTATTATTAACAACCTATTGATTGAGTACCGAAAATATTGTTATTTTGTAATTTCAAAAATAAAATAAATCTATGAAAGGCATAATTTAATGAGTAAAAAAAATGTGACACTTACAAATGTTGAATTAGTAAAACTTTTTGGAACTAATAATCATAAACTTGAGAAGATAAAAAGTATGTTTCCTCAGATTAAAATCATTTCAAGGGGTGACGAATTAAAGTTGTTGGGTGAAATTAGTCAAATTAAATTTTTTGAGCAAAAATTAAAATCTTTTATACAACATATAAATCAATATGGATCGCTTACAGTTAGTCAGATAGAAAGACTTGTTGAAGGAAATGAAGTTGAGATTTTAAAAAGTAAAGATGTTATTATATTATATGGTAAAAATGGTAGAACAATAAAAGCAAAAACTTTAAATCAAAGAAAAATGGTTTCTGCAATTTATAAAAATGATATGCTCTTTGCAATTGGTCCTGCAGGAACAGGTAAAACCTATACAGCTGTTGCTCTTGCTGTTAAAGCTTTAAAAGATAGAGATGTGAAGCGTATAATCTTTACTCGTCCTGCAGTTGAAGCTGGAGAGAATCTTGGTTTTTTACCTGGAGATTTAAAAGAGAAGTTAGATCCTTACATGCAACCTATTTATGATGCACTTTTTGATATGATTCCCATCGAAAAACTTAATGATTATATTGAAAATGGTATAATACAGATTGCTCCCTTAGCTTTTATGAGAGGNAGNACCTTAGATAAAGCNTTTGTAATTTTAGATGAAGCACAAAATGCCACTGAGCAACAAATGAANATGTTTTTAACTAGAATGGGTATATCTGCTAAGATTATTGTCACTGGAGATGAAACTCAGATTGATTTGCCAAAAAATCAACATTCTGGATTATCACATGCTAAAGATATCTTAAAATCAATTAAAGGCATTAGTTTTGTAAATCTAGATGCTAAAGACATAATAAGAAATAAACTAGTAACAGAAATAATTAAAGCATATAAAAAAAATGAATAATACAATTAAAGAAACAAATTTTAAATTACCTGGACAAACAAAGTTTTANAAAGGAAAAGTCAGAGATGTCTACACTATNAATAACGANACATTAGTTATGGTTACATCTGATAGAATNTCTGCTTTCGATCATGTTTTACCTGAAGGAATTGCTTATAAAGGACAGGTGTTAAATCAAATTGCTGCAAAATTTTTAAATGCCACATCAGATATTGTNCCTAATTGGATGGAAGCTAATCNAGATCCAAGTGTAACAATTGGAAAAATGTGTGAACCATTTAAAGTGGAGATGGTAATTAGAGGTTATCTTACTGGACATGCTTGGAGGGAATATAAATCTGGTAAAAGAATGATATGTGGTGTTCCAATGCCTGATGGTATGGTAGAAAATCAAAAATTTGATTCTCCATTATTAACGCCAACAACAAAAGCAGATGTAGGTCATGATGAGGATATTAGTAGAGAAGATATTTTGTCACAAGGGCTAGTTTGCGAGGAAGATTATGTAAAGTTAGAAGAATACACTAGAGCTCTCTTTCAAAGAGGGACAGAATTAGCTGCTGAAAAGGGTTTGATATTAGTTGATACTAAATATGAATTTGGAAAGGATAAAAATGGTATAATTACACTTATTGATGAGATTCATACACCTGATTCTTCTAGATACTTTTATGTTGAGGGTTATAAAGAAAAGGTTGAAAATGGAGAGTCTCCAAAACAACTTTCGAAAGAGTTTGTTAGACAATGGCTTATTGAGAATGGTTTTCAAGGTAAAGACGGTCAGTCAATTCCTAAAATGACTGATGAATATTGTAATTCAGTATCAGAAAGATATATTGAACTATTTGAATATATTACTGGTGATAAGTTTGTTAAAGAAGATGTGCATAATGTTATAAATAGAGTTGAAAAAAATATTTTAAAATATCTCAGTGCATAGTTTTTTTCATGCTTTTAGTAATTATTTTTTTGACTTTATAGAACTTATTAGTATTTGTGTTGCAATTGTAAGTTTACTGATAGTTACTTTTTATTATTTGTATTATTTTATAAAGTTGTGTTATAATCAAGAAAATAAAGATTTATTTAATCATCCTATTTCGGTTATTATCTGTGCTAAGAATGAGTTAAAGAATTTACAAAAAAATTTACCTGCAATTTTGTCGCAGAATTATTTTAATTTTGAGGTAGTAGTAGTAAATGATCAATCTACTGATCAAAGTATTTTCTTTTTGGACACATTAGCAAAAAAACATAAAAATTTAGTAATAGTTAATATTGATGATTTTGTAACTCATAGTGAAGGAAAGAAGTTTGCATTAACACTTGGTATTAAAACAGCACAATATGAACATTTATTATTAACTGATGCAGATTGTTTGCCAAAATCAGATACTTGGATAAGGCAAATGAGTTGTAATTTTAATTACGCTGACATTGTTTTAGGGTATGGTTCTTATGAAAGAAAGCATGGTCTTCTTAATAAAATTATTAGATATGATACTTTTAATGTTGCCCAGCAATATTTGTCTTTTGCATTTGCTGGCCAAGCTTATATGGGAGTAGGTAGAAATCTTGCTTATAAAAAGTCACTTTTTTTCGATAATAAAGGATTTGCAAATCATATACATGTTCCATCAGGAGATGATGATTTGTTTATTCAAGAGATAGCTCCAGAAAGCAGTCTTGCTATTGAGATTTGTGATGCTTCGCATACTATATCTGATGTTATTGAAAGTTGGAAAGATTGGATCTACCAAAAAAGGAGGCATCTTTCAACTGCCCCTTTTTATAAACTAAAGTTCAAGCTATTATTGGGTCTATATCCTTCAGCTCAATTGTTATTTTTTTTAAGTGTTATAACTCTTTTTTATTTAGAAACTGATTTCTTTTTTATTTGCATTTTATTAGTGGTTAAATTACTTGTCTCATACTTAGTAAACTATAAAACCATGAAGAAGCTAAATGTTTTTGATTTGTATTGGTTCCATCCAATTTATGAGACTTTACATCTTTTAGTGCAAGGAAATTTTGTATTATTGAATTTATTTAGAAAACCAAAAAAATGGAGTAGATGAGTAAAAAACTAACTGATAAAGCACAAAGAGATTTAAAGTTGATAAATAGAGCTTTAGAGAATGGTGATCCTGCTGCATATAGGTCATTAATGAAGTTATATCGTGACCCTCTTTATTTTATGCTTTACGAAAAGGTAAATGACCAAGAAATAGCTAAAGATTTAACAATAGAATCTTTAGGAAAGGCATTTAAGAAACTTCACTTATATACACCTGAATTTGCTTTTAGCACATGGCTTTTTACTGTAGCTAGAAATCATTGTATTGATTATCTAAGAAAAAATAAATTACCTACAGTATCTATTGATAAAATGATGCTTGATGAACATGGAAAACGAACAAATTTTGATTTGATATCTAAAAGTTTAGATCCAGAGCAGTCAATGGAAAGAAAACAAAGAATAGCTATTTTAAGACAAATTGTTGATCAGTTAAAGCCTAAGTATCGAGTTTTAGTCAAACTGAGATATTTCAAAGAGCTTAGTTATGAAGAAATTTCTGTAAATTTAAAGATTCCTATCGGAACAGTTAAGGCACAATTACATAGAAGTCGTGAACGGCTTTTTAAAATTATGTCTGGATCAAGAAGTTCTTTTTAGATGCAAATCATTCTTAAGTATTTTCCTGAACTATCAGATAGACAAGTTAAACAATTTTCAGAACTACAAGCATTGTATGAGTATTGGAATAGTCAGATAAATGTTATTTCTAGAAAAGATATTTCAGAGATATATAAAAATCATATTCTTCATTCATTAGCAATTGCAAAGATTATTTGTTTTAAAAACGGAACTAAGATATTAGATGTTGGAACCGGAGGAGGCTTTCCAGGTATTCCATTAGCAATTTTATTTCCTGATGTGAATTTTTTATTAGTAGATAGCATTGGTAAAAAGATAAAAGTAGTTAAAGAGATAAGCACTTGTATTGGTTTAAAAAATATTCGATATCAAAAAGAAAGAGTTGAAAATATTAATGAAACTTTTGATTTTGTTGTAAGTCGTGCAGTAACTAATATGACAGAATTTCAAAAATGGGTAAAAGGCAAGTTTAGTAAAATACATAATAATATTTTAAAGAATGGGATTCTATATTTAAAAGGAGGTGATTTGTTAGATGAACTCAAAGGGATTGATCACGAGCAATATGAGATAGCAGATTTTTTTTATGAGGATTTCTTTCATTCAAAAAAAGTTGTTTATATTAGTTATTAATTTAATATAATATCTATTTATTGTATTTTTGTCATAATGAGAAGGATATTAGTTTTATTTTTAGCTTTTATAAAGTTTAATTTAATAGCTCAAACCACTGAGTGGGTAAAATCTTTTGGTGGTGTTGAATCTGATAAAGGAATCTCTATAGGAACTGACTCCTTAGGTTTTATTTATATAAGTGGTTTTTATAATAATGAAGCAACATTTGGAAGTATCACTCTTTCTAATTCAAATATGGGTTGGGGTGGTAATAATAAGGAAAACTTTATTGCTAAATTAGATTCAACAGGTAATGTATTATGGGCTATTCCTGGTGGTAATCAATCAGGTGGCTGTTGTGACGATAGAGCTTTGGGTATGCATGTTACGCCAGGTGGTGATGTATTTATTACAGGAACTTTTTGGAGTTCTTATAGATTAGGCGTTAATGGTGCACCGGGGACTATAAATGTAACTACTGGATTAAATTCACATGATAATTCATTATTAGCAAAGATTGATACTGATGGAAATCCAGTTTGGGCTATTGGTTTTGGAGGAGATAACACATCTGGTGGTTGCCCTTTTCCAATTTATGATGCTGATGATCATTCTTACGATGTTAAGGTTGATGACGATGGTTTTATTTACGTTACGGGATTCTTTTCAGGTTATGATGCAGATTTTGATGGATTTACTATTTCAAATCCTGAATGGGGTAATGATTGCCAACCAATGGGATATATTGGAAAATTAGATTCTCTTGGGAATTGGATTTGGGTGGATAAATTTGACGGTATTAAGGATCAAAGAGGTTCAAGAGATAATCGTCTTGCAATTGATGAATTTTCAAACATTTATGTTGTTGGAGGTTTTCAAAATAGAGGTATAAGCCAAACAGGAACATTTGGACCTTTTCAAATCACTTCTAACGGAGAATGGGATGCTTTTATTTTTAAGATGGATAAAGATGGAAATTGGCTTTGGGTAAAAAATATAGGTAGTAATAAAACAGATAGGGCAAATAGTGTTGCCGTAGATATCGATAATGATGTTTATATTACTGGTGAGTATCGAAATCCTATGATTTTTGTTGGAGCTAATGCTTCTAATGGTACAGATACTTTAAGCCATAAACAGAAACGAGATGTTTTTGTAGCTAAATGTAATGGTAATGGAGATTGGCTATGGGCAAAAAGAGCTAGAACAGAAGGAACAGATAAACCTTATCAAATGTCTGTAGATAATGATAAACAAGTTTTTCTTTGTGGAACAATGAAGGGGACAGCTATTTTTAGCTCTGATTTATCTGTTTCTCCGCAAATAGTAGCAGATACTAGTGCATCTGCATGGATTGCACAGTTAGATGGCTCCACAAATACAGGTGATTGGGTTTGGGCTAAGATGGCTGGTTGTAGTACAGATGATGATGATAGAGCTGGTGATATTTGTCATGATGGTTCTGGTAATGTTTATGCTGTTGGATTTTTTGAGGATTTAGCAAATTTTGATGGAATTGTTCTAGATGCAACAAATAGAAAGAAGGATATTTTTGTTTGGAAAGTAAAACTTTGCTATAATCATTCTAACTCATACGATACTATATTTAGTCCAGATAGTATGGTTTTTAATCCCATAGATACTGGAATTTTTATTAATAGTTCATATACTGTAAATGGTTGTGATACTGCTTTTATAGATTCTATTGTTCATCAAAAATTAGGTGTTCAGATTAACTATAATATTAATAATGCTGGCTCAGCATCTTTTTCTATTAATGGTGTTGTTCATGCTATGCCATATTCTAATAATTATTGGTCTGGAGAGAATATCATAATTAATGCCACAGTTCAGCCTAATTGGCTATTTAATCAGTGGAAAACAAATTTCAATACAATATTACCTAATATTAATGCTAATAGTGCTAATTTTATTGCTAATGTTTCAGATTCTTGTATTTTAAAAACTAGAGTAAAACCTCCTGTACAAGCTTTAATTTCTGGTAATGATACTATTTGCGACAATAAAGAAGCAACTATTGATGTTTATTTTAATGGAACACCTCCATACACTTTTACTTATGCAATTAATGGTGTTAATCAAGACCCTATAACAACTAACGCTATTTCTTACACCATTTATACTTATGANCCAGGNATTTATACTCTTTCTTCTTTTTCTGATGATAATGAAAGTGGTTCTATTTCTGGTAGTGCAATAGTTACACACCTTATCTCACCTGAGACTTCCTTTAGAGTTCTTCCTGACGATAGCTTGACAATTAATGATACCAAAATAGCAATAGTTGATAATTCAAAATCTTTAAATGGAAAGATTGTTAATTGGGATTGGAGTTTTGGAGATGGAAACACGCTTTCATATACCGACAATGATTGGCATGANACTATTTTTTATGAATATCCTAATTCAAAAGGGACATATCAAATAAGCTTAATAGTTCATGATAACAAGGGTTGTGCTGATACAACACAAAATTTAATTGTTATATCTGATCTCTANACAATTTATATTCCTAATTCCTTTTCTCCTGACCTTGATGGTAAAAACGATAGGTTTTGTTTAGTTTATAGTGGAATTAGAGAGGCTACTTTTGCTTTTAACATTTACGATAGATTTAGTAACTTAGTTTATTCTACAAATAATATTCAAGACTTAACTTGTGAAAATGGATGGGATGGTAAGCATTATAAAACCGGAAAAGACCTTCCTATGGGAACATATATATATCAGATATACTACCAAGACTTTGAAGGGTGGAAACACCAAGAAACATCTAAAATAACACTTTTTCGTTAACGTTTTTTATTCTTTATAATCTACTTTTGTAATTGTTTTTCTTAAATTCAAAAACTATATTTGCCGTCAATATTTTACATAAAAATGAGTAAATTTAAAGAGTATAAAAAATTAAGTCTGACTAATATTCACAAAGAGGTATTAAACCGTTGGAGAAATTCAGATGTTTTTACTCAAAGTATTAATCGCCGTAAAGGCAAAAAAACTTTTACATTTTATGAAGGCCCCCCGTCTGCTAATGGGATGCCTGGTATTCATCATATAATTGCTCGAACTATAAAAGATCTTTTTTGTAGATACAAAACCCTTAAAGGATTTCAAGTAAATAGAAAGGCAGGATGGGACACTCATGGCCTTCCTGTTGAGCTTGGTGTAGAAAAAGAGTTGGGAATTACTAAAGAAGATATTGGTCACAATATATCAATAGAAGAATACAACAAAGCCTGCAAGAAAAATGTAATGAGATACAAAAGTAAGTGGGAAGATCTTACTGAGGAAATGGGATACTGGGTAGATATGAAAGCTCCTTACGTAACATACGACAACAAATATATAGAAAGCGTATGGTGGCTGCTTGGCAAGCTTCACAAAAAAGAACTGCTATATAAAGGACACACTATTCAGCCATTTTCTCCAAAAGCTGGTACCGGTTTAAGCACACATGAGTTAAATCAGCCGGGATGCTATCGAAATATTAAAGATACAACAATAGTCGCTCAATTTAAAGTAATTAAAAATAACCAATCTGAGTTTCTATTTAATGATACTAAAAAAGAGGTTTACTTTTTGGCATGGACAACAACCCCTTGGACGCTTCCCTCAAATACAGCTTTAGCAGTTGGAGCAAAAATTAATTACCTGTTAGTTGAAACAAAAAATCAATATAACGGCAAAGATATATCTGTGATAATAGCAAAAGATTTAGCAAAAAAATATTTTAAACCTGAAAACGAAAAAATTAGATTTAATGATTATGAAATTGGCAAAAAAGAGTTGCCCTTTAGGATTAAGTCAGAATTTAAAGGTTCTCTTCTTAAAGATCTAAGGTATGAACAACTTTTTCAATATGCAAAACCAGAAAAAGGAGATGCTTTTAAGGTTTTATTAGCTGATTTTGTAACCACAGAAGATGGAACAGGAATTGTTCATTTAGCTCCTAGTTTTGGTTCTGATGATAATAGGGTGGCAAAACAAAATAATATCGGCAGTTTAACGCTCGTTAATAAGCAAGGAAAATTTGTCGATGAAGTTGTTGATTTTGCAGGGATGTATGTTAAAAATGAATTTTACAGCAATGAAAAAGACAGGCCAAAATTATCAGCAGACATCCAAATTGCGATAAAACTAAAAGAAAAAAATCTTTGTTTTCAATCAGAAAAATATGAGCATTCATACCCTCATTGCTGGAGAACAGATAAGCCTATTTTATATTATCCTATGGACAGTTGGTTTGTAAAAACTACAGAATACAAGCAAAAAATGATAGAGCTTAATAAAGATATCAATTGGAAGCCAAAAAACACAGGAGAAGGAAGGTTTGGTAAGTGGTTAGAAAATTTAGTAGATTGGAATTTGTCTCGTTCTAGATTTTGGGGAATCCCTATACCAATATGGAGAACAGAAAACAACGATTTTGAAATTTGCATCAGCTCAATTAAACAGCTAAAATCGGAAATTGAAAAATCAATTAAAGCAGGGTTAATGGAGTCTAACCCGCTTGCAAAGTTTAATACAAACAGTCTGTCTGAAGAAAATTATTCTTCTTTTGATCTACACAGGCCGTATGTCGATCAAATTATTTTGGTTTCCAAAGATGGTAGGCCAATGAAAAGAGAGCTAGATTTAATAGACGTTTGGTTTGATTCTGGTGCTATGCCATATGCTCAATTACATTATCCTTTTGAAAACAAGGAGCTCTTTACACACAATTTTCCTGCTAATTTTATTGCCGAAGGGGTAGATCAAACACGCGGCTGGTTCTTTACTTTACACGCTATATCAACTATGCTGTTTGATTCTGTTGCATATAAAAATGTGATTTCTAATGGATTAGTGCTAGATAAAAATGGCGGAAAAATGTCAAAAAGACTTGGCAATACTGTAGATCCTTTTAGTATTATTAACACCTACGGCGCTGATGCTACTAGATGGTATATGGTTTCCAATGCGCAACCTTGGGATAATTTAAAATTTGATGAAGGA
>NZRJ01000064.1 GCA_002693745.1 Flavobacteriales bacterium | reverse complement strand
CCACTAATTTCACTCCTAGAGCCTCAATTAATTCTCTTGGCTTATCGTATACATTATTAGCCCTTCCTAGATAACAAGGGTCATGATAAGTAACCTTTTTATCACGTAAATTCGCCTTAACCTCTAATTTAGATTCAGTAATAAGCTCTGCAATAAACTCAGTATGGTGCTGTACGTTATAATCCCCACCTAAAGACTTATATTCATTCTTTAGAGTATTATATGAATGTGGGCAAGTAGTAACAATTCTCTTAATATTATACGCATTCATTACTTCGATATTTGTCATTGCCTGCATTTGAAATAAAAACTCATTTCCTGCTCGTTTTGCAGCATCACCAGACGATGATTCTTCAACCCCTAATACACCAAAATTAACCTGTGCCTTATTGAGTATCTTTACAAAAGCTCTAGTTATCTTCTTTGCTCTATCATCAAAACTACCAGCACTCCCAACCCAGTAAAGAATATCTGGCTCTTTACCTTCTGCCATAAATTCGGCCATTGTTTTTACTTGTAACTCGTTCATTAAATTAATCCTTAAACACTTGAATAGTAGCTTCCTTATCTATAAGATCTGTAAATTTACCATCAAAACGAGTAGCCCTAACAATATGATTGTCTACCCAATGATAATTACCTCCTCTTGGCTTACCCATCAGTAATCCATGATATTTAAAACCATTCTCTTTAAGCCATATCTCTGTTACCTCTCTATGCTCTTCAACTCTAGAAGTAAAAAAGGTAATATAATGTCCCTCGTCATACCACTTATTTAAAGTAGCTAAAGCATCAGGATACAGATTAGCTGTTGCCATCCTTTCTGGCTCTTCATTAGGAATATCATCACATACTGTACCATCTATATCTATTAAATAATTCTTAATATCATCTGGTAATACAGGAGAAATTTGTTCTCCATCAACTATTTTTTTTAATAATTTATTCATCTTTCCATTTTAATCGATCAGCTGCTGGGTATTGCCAAGGCGCACCATTATTCTCAATATTAGTAAACATCATATTTAGTTCAGTTGGAGCAGCTGATTCTTCCATAACTAAATACCTTCTCATGTCAATAATTATAGATAAAGGATCTAACTCAATAGGACAAGAATCCGTACAAGCATTACATGATGTACAAGCCCATAACTCCTCTGTTGTAATATAATCACCTAATAATGACTTATTATCTTCTATTCCCTTTCTCTTATTATACGCATATTCTGTAACCCTATCTCTTGTGTCCATTAATATTTTTCTCGGTGAGAGTAATTTACCTGTATAATTAGCAGGACAATTTGATGTACATCTTCCACATTCTGTACAACTATATGCATTTAATAATTGAACCCAATTTAAATCAGTTACATCTTTAGCTCCAAAAGACTCAACAGACTCATTATCTNCTTCAGGTGTTGCATATGGATCAGAGTTAGGATCCATCATTAATTTAACCTCATTAGTAACNGATTGTAAATTAGAAATCGTGCCTAGCGGATTCAAGTTGGCATAATACGTNCTTGGAAATGCAAAGAAGATATGTAAATGTTTAGAAATTAAAACATAATTCAAAAATGCCAAAATNCCTAGTATATGAAACCACCAACAAAAACGTTCTATAAAAATCAAAGAAGATAGTTCTAAGCTATCAATTATNGGAATTAAATATTGACTAATTGGAAAGGATCCAGCAACAACATACTTAGTATGTTGATGTTGCAATAAACTATCTGCAGCATTCATAGTCAAAAAAGCAAACATTAATAATATTTCAAAAATTAAAATAAGATTAGCATCAGTTCTTGGCCAGCTAGTCATTTCCTTACCCCAAAAACGTTTTAGTTTAATTATATTTCTTCTTATGAAGAAAATTACACATGCTAAGANTACTAATATTGCAAGTATTTCAAANGAAGCAATTAAAAAATTATAAAAATAATAAGGAACAAAAGACGATAGAAATCTATGTGTTCCAAAAAAACCATCAACTATAATTTCAATAACTTCAATATTTATAATAACAAATCCAACATATATAATTATATGAAAAAAACCTGCTATTGGNCGTCGAGTCATTTTAGATTGTCCAAGAGCAACTCGTAACATGTTTTTCCATCTATCAAATGACCTATCTGATCTATTAATATCTCTACCTAATCTTATATTTGCTATTATTCTATTAAGATTTCTAACAAATATCATGATAGAAATAGAAAATACAGCGATAAAAATTATATTGCTTAACTCCATATTTTATCTTCGAGAATTGTATGATTTAGCTTTTCCACCTAAAATAGAGAAACTAAGATATCTTTTAGGATTTTCTTTAATATCATTTATAAGTGATTCTAATTCTTTAGATGATTTTTCTAAATTAAGATATAAATCANCATCATTAATTAGCANTCCAAGACTTCCTTGAGANTCATTTATTTTNTTAGAAGTCTCACCTAAGCTAATTAGTAATTCCTNAATATTNGCCTTTGCNATATCATCTGATATATCAGAAAAATTTCTTAAAATATTTGTTATTTNACTATTATTTTCTTCTAANTTNTGTACAATACTTGATATTCGTTCATCATTCTGATCTACAATCATATCTACTTTAATCATTGTTTGTGACATCAATGNAAAAGTTTCATCTAATGATTGTAAACTATTACTTAAATTTTTTCTTGCATCTTTATTAAGTATTGCAGTAATAATTATCATCACTGAATCTATTGAACTAATTAATTCCTCAGTTTTAATCTTAAGAGGTAATATTTGTGCACTTACTTCATCCTGTAAGGATCCTTCAATACTACTTGTTAATGTGTCACCAACTTCTGCTAATTGATCATCATCTCCTAAAANAAGATTAATACTCTTNGTNCCCATCAAATCCTGATTNACTATCTTACAATTTGTATTTATTGGAATATCAAAATTTTGATTAATACTAATTGTTACTANCAATTCCTTTNTATCATTAGGTAATAAATCAATATTAGACACCGTACCTACATGATAGCCATTCATATAAACCGAATTACCTATNTTTAAACCCCCAACATTATCATATTTAGCATAAAAATTTCTATTAATTTCAAGAATATTTAATCCTTTAAGAAAATTGACACCTAAAAACAATACTATAAAAGATAATATTGCTACAAAACCTATCTTTAACTCTCTACTCATTATTTTTTATTTTCAATTGCAAATCTAAGGCTTCTTTAATAGAAATCCTTTTATCTTTATAAAAAGCGACTATAAAAGTTCCATCAAAGCCTANATTAATCATTTTGTTTTTAATCTTTTCTGCATTACTTTTATTAATTTCAGCACCTACATAATATTTAAAGACACCATCTTTTTTTTCTTCTTCAGCCTCAATATCAATAAATATTTNTTTATCTTTCATTGATTTTAAATACATACCAATCTGTACTTTAAAAATAATCTCATTATTTTCTTTGAGCATNTTTTTTTCTTTACTNGAAAAATTTTTACNAGGCTTGTTAACTTCTATCAATCNTTCTTTTGAANTATTTATATTCTCTACATCTTCNTTATAACTTTTAAATGCCCTAAAAATTGCAGAGGCTATATAATCTTTTCCAGTATCAGACTGTAAAAAATCTTCTTCTTTTGGATTAGTTAAAAAACCACATTCAATAAGAACAGAAGGCATATTTGTTCTACTTATAACATAAAAAGGAGCCTGTTTTACACCCCTACTTTTCCTATTAGNTTTAGAAGAAAACTCTAAATCTATTTCTTCTGCAAATTGTAANCTTTGTTCTAAATTCGTATTCTGCATTAAATTAAAAACGATNTAGCTTTCAATAGATTTTGGATCAAAACCATCATATTTCTGNTGATAATTATCTTCTAAATAAATTGCTGAATTTTCTCTCATAGCAACATCTAGATTAGCTTTTAATTTACTCATTCCCATAACAAATACGCTTGATCCTGACGCTTTTGAATTAGTAAATCCATCACAATGAATTGATATAAATAAGTCAGCCTTTGAATTATTAGCAATTTCAGTTCGTTCATTTAATTCAAGAAATACATCATTATNTCTAGTATATATTACATTAAGATCTGGAAATGTATTTGATATATACTTNCCCAAGATCAAAGAGATAGATAGAGCAATATCTTTCTCGTATTTAGTATATCTTTTAGTTCCCATNGTTCCTGGGTCNTTACCTCCATGTCCAGGATCAATCACAATAGTTTCAAGCTTATTTGTTGTATTAACTTGAGCCTGTATAAACGTACCAAAAGAAAAAATAATACTAAATAAAAATATAGATCTTGCGTTAGTTAAAATTATATGGTATAATTTAATTAATTTTGACACAATTTTTCTATTGAAGCAANTGACACAAATGTAATANTAAGATTGGACTTTAAAAAACAAACCTTACTTCTATTTCTATTCTTATTAACAAGCTTTTTTAATAAATCACTTGCTGATACTATTCCTTTAAATGAAGATACGACACAAAATCAAGACATTTTTTTCTTTGATAAGATAGAAAAAAGTTCTAGAGATTCTATAAAATTGAGTGTTGATGGCAAAAAAGTATTTCTCTATGGTAATGCNGAAATTAAATACCAAAGTACAACTATCACTGCCTCATATATTGAGATTAATTGGAATGAAAATATAATTTATGCTAGNTATACAACTGACTCAATAGGNAAAAAAATAGGANTTCCTGTATTTACAGAAAATAACCAAAGTTTTACAGGTCATGAAATGACATATAATTTTAAAACTAAAAAATGTAATGTCAAACAAATTACCACAAAAGAAGGAGAAGGCTATATATTGGGNAAAACTGTAAAAAAAATATCTGATGATGTTTTTTTTCTNCACAAAGGCGATTATACAACTTGTGATGCNGAAAAACCCCATTTCTCTATAAGATCAAATAAAATTAAAGTAATACCAGGAGAAAAAATTATAACAGGACCAGCTTACCTCACCTTTTTCGGATTCCCAACTCCTTTAATCTTTCCTCTTGGATATTTTCCAAATAANGACAAAAAAAGCTCTGGAATTATAATACCATCTTATGGAGAATCAGCTAATATGGGCTTTTTCTTAAAAGATGGAGGATATTATTTTACATTAAATCAAAAAATGGACCTAACTATTAAAGGAGACATATATACTCAAGGGAGTTGGAACGCAAAATCTATTTTAAGATATAAAAATCGTTACAAATACAATGGGAATATAAACTTAAGCTATGGAAATATGAAAAATAGTTATATTGGACTAGCTGATTACAGCCAAAAAAAAGATTTTCATATCAAATGGTCACATAAACAAGATCAAAAAGCAAATCCAGCATTAAATTTCTCAGCTAATATAGAAGCTGGAAGCAGCACATTTCACAGAAACAATTCATATAATGCCAATGATTATCTAAAAAATACTATGTCTTCAAATATNAACTTAACAAGNACATGGAATAATGGTTTTTTCAACAATCTAAATCTCAGTTTAAGACATAGTCAAAATACATCAACTAAAAATGTGAGTTTAACTCTACCAGAAATATCACTTAATTCAAAAAGAGTTTATCCATTTACAGCTATCGGAAACTCTGCAAAGACCCAATGGTATGATAAAGTGTCAATTAAATATACAATGAATACTCAAAATACTATTTCTACTGCTGACTCATTATTGTTTACCAGATCATCACTTTCAAAATTTAGAAATGGGATGAAGCATAGTATACCAATAAGTACATCAATAAGGCTATTTAAACACTTTAACCTAAACCCGAGTTTTAATCTTACTGAAAGATGGTATTTGAATCAAATTCAAAAGACTTGGAATACAAGTGATTCAACATTAACAACTGATACGATAAATAAATTTACAAGAGGGCATTCTTATAATATATCGACAAATTTAAACACAAAAATATACGGATTACTTGAATTTGATAAAAGTAAAATCGCTGGAATAAGACACGTAATAACCCCTAGCTTATCATTCTCTTATACTCCAGATTTCTCTGATCAAAAATATGGATACTACAAAACAGCTCAAATAAATGAAAATGGTGAAACTCAAAGATATTCTATCATGAGTAATGGGGTCTATGGTAGTCCTTCAAATAGAAAGAATGGTAATATAAACTTCAGTTTAGGAAATATTTTAGACATGAAAGTAAGAAATAAAAAAGATACGACTGAAACCTTGAAAAAAATCAAATTAATTGAAAGTCTGTCTATAAGTAGCTCATATAATATATTCGCTGACTCGCTTAATTTTAGTAATGTAAGATTAAATGCAAGAACAAGATTACTTAACATATTCGACATTAATTTTTCTAGTGATTATGATCCATATGTAGTAAATAAAAGCAGAACAAATAGAATAAATAAATTTGAAATTTTGAACAATAAAAGACTCGCCAGATTGAAATCATTTACAACTACTATTGGCCTAAATATAAATGAAAAAAGCTTTAAATCTAATGAGGAGAATGAAGAAAACGAAGAAAATGAAGAAAACAAAAATTTCTATGATATTCCTTGGAATCTAAGTGCTAATTATTCCTTGACATATAACAAAGGGTATAATATTGCTAAGTTTGCCGATACCACTCAATCATTAACTTTCTCTGGCAACTTAAAACTTAACAAAAATTGGAAAATTGGTTTTCGATCTGGATACGACTTTGATGAAAAAGAACTAACTTATTCATCAATAGATATCTATAGAGACTTACATTGCTGGGAGATGCTTATTAATTGGATCCCTATAGGATATCATCGCAGCTACACTATAACAATACGTGTTAAAGCAGCTGAATTAAGAGATTTAAAATACGAAAAAAGAAAAGACTGGTTTACACCGGAATACAACTAATTTAAAAGCCAATTCCTAATCAATTCCAATCCATATTCAGTTAAAATAGATTCAGGATGAAATTGCACAGCCTTTATATTATATTTNTTATGTTTTATCGACATAATCATTCCGTCTTCATTTATAGATGTTATCTCTAATCTTTCTGAAAAATCTACATTATCAATTANCCATGAGTGATAATGACCGATCTTAAAANTATCNGGTAAATTTTCAAACAAACTACAATTATTTAAATGCTTTAGNTNAGATGATATTGCATGCATTGAATCAGTAAGATTCAAAAGTTTACANCCATAGAATTCAGCAATTGCTTGATGTCCTAAACANACTCCTAATATTGATTTAGAATTANCATATTTATCAAGAATAGCATTCAAAATAGGGTGTTCATTCGGAAGTCCAGGCCCTGGAGAAAATAAAATCTTATCATAAATGACAAGATCCTCTAAATGAANTTGATTAGATCTTAATACATCAACATTATCACAAAATTGATTAATATAATACTTTANATTATATGTAAATGAATCATTATTNTCTATAATTATGACTTTCAATTATAATTCTGGTTTTAAGAAATATTGTCTTAATTTTTGGAAGGGCTTTTTAAATCTTACNAAAAATGGTTTTTTAATTTCATTTTTTGTCCACGCTAAACTATCCTCTTTATTTGCCTTAATCCTATTCAAAAAAGATTTATTGCTTTCACCACCCGTTCTCATATTAACTAATATCATAGGTATATAATATACTGAGATATTAAATTTATATAGTAGTTTTAAAATCATATGATAATCAGCAGCAGACTTCAAATCTGTATCATAAAAACCATATCGANTATACATCTGCTTCTTAACAAAAAAAGTTGGATGAGGTAACATCCATCCATTTCTTATTTTAGAAGTATTATAATCACCAGCTTTCCAATATCTAATAATTCTCTTTACATTATCAGACTTTACATACACTAAATCTCCATAGACAGCATCACAATTATATTTANTAAAAGATTTAGCAACATTACTTAATACAAAGCTATTAGGATAGAAATCATCAGAATTTAGAATGCCAATTATATCACCAGTAGCAGCAGCAATTCCTTTATTCATTGCATCATATATCCCATCATCTGACTCAGAAGAAAAATATTGTACATAATTCATATAATTTTTAATCACATCCACTGTCCCATCTTTAGATCCCCCATCGATAATTAAATACTCTATATTTTCATAATCTTGCGCAATAATACTTTCTATTGTATCTTTAATGGTATGAACACTATTAAAAGAAACAGTAATAATTGATATTTTAAAATTCATGAGCATTCTTTTTTATNACAAACACATGACAGTTTCCTGAAGTTCTAGAATAATCAATTATATTACAGTTNTTATCANTACACCATGAATNAACTTCACTTTTAGAATGAAAAGTTGCTATTGGGGTAATAAANTAATCATAAAAAATATTTTTTGTCTCTGATTTAANAAGTTTTTGTTTTTTAAATATTTTATATAATAAATAATGAATATTAACAAAAATATTTTCAAGTAAATAATTGCCTAATTTAAACCGATTAATAAATCTAAAAATTCCCCCTATCGAATAATAAACATATGGATAATATCTAAATTTCTTATATATTGCTAAATAAAGTTTACCCTCTGGTTTTAAAATCCTAATACATTCAATAAACGCCTTAATCGTATTTCCTGTATGATGACAGACACCATCACTAATAACAATATCTATAGAATCAGAATCAATAGGAATATCTAAATTATCTCCCTTTTTCAATATAAGATTATCACTTTGCACGAATTCTTTTGCAAAAGATAAAGACTCTATACTTAAATCTATACCTATTAGCTTACTAGCAAAATTAGAAGCATGCAGTAGATTTCTACCNCAACCGCAACCAACATCACAAANTATAGCTCCTGAATTTTGCTCTATCAAATCTTTTAAGAGNGGATTCATATTAGCAACTATCTTCTCTTTTGAAGAGTATCCATATTTAAAAGGATTCGAATCATAAAATGTAGTTTCTAACATTATCTTTCAATAATTATATTTTCAATAACTAACATATCCATCTTTGTTCTTTTAAAGCAATTAAGAGCTTCTACAGGAGTATTGACAATAGGNTCGTTCTCATTAAATGATGTNTTTAATAAAATAGGAACTCCTGTTTTTTCAGCAAATTTAGAAATTAATCTGTGATATCTAGGTGAGATTTTCTTATCCACTGACTGAAGCCTACCTGTACCATCAATATGACATACTGCAGGTATTTTTTCTTGCTTTTCCTTTCTTATTTCAAAAACCTTTTCCATAAAAGGGACTAAACTATCTTGAACAAAATATTCCTTAACATATTCTTTTAAGATAGAAGGAGCAAATGGCCGAAAACTTTCTCTCCTTTTAATCTTCTTATTTAATAAATCTTTAGCATCTTTTCTTCTAGGGTCTACAAGAATAGACCTATGTCCTAATGCTCTAGAACCAAATTCTGACCTACCCTGAAACCAGCCTATAACACCACCACTTAACAATTTATCTACAACAGTATTAAACAAATCTTCATCAGANAGAATTTTATATGNACTTTTCTCTTTTTCTAAANCCTGTAAAACTTCCTGATTATCATATCTACTACCAAAATAAGCTGAGATAATTTCAGGCATTCTTTCATTTCTAAATATATGATTATAAAGATATAATGCTGANCCTATTGAAGTGCCAGCATCATTACCTGCTGAAGGAATATAAATATTTTTAAAATTAGTGTTCTCTAAAATCTTTCCATTTATAACTGAATTCTGAGCTACACCACCTGCAATACAAATATTATCACAACCAGTTTCTTTTTGTAAATTATTNAATATATGAAAAACAACTCTTTCAGTAATTTTTTGAGCAGAAGCAGCTAAATCAATATGCCATTGCTCAAGCTCTTCTCCTTTTAATCTTGATCTGCCAAATAAGTCCTCCCAATCTTTAGTATACAAAGCGTCAATATNTGGACTTCCACCCTCCCATTCCATGGCGACACCATCTTTAAAATGCTTAAAATATTTCTTATCTAGTTTAAAAAAACCTTCATCTGTCAATTTAATCATTTTTTCTAATTTCTTTAAATACTTTGGGTTTCCATAGGGAGCTAGTCCCATAACCTTATACTCATCGCCATAATTAGAAAAACCTAAAAACTGTGTTACAGCAGTATAAAATAATCCTAGTGAATGAGGATAGTTCACTTCCTTAAGAATATTTAACTTGTTATCATTACCAAAAGCAGTCATAGTAGAAGTAAAATCTCCAAAACCGTCAATTGATAATATGGCCGATTTCTTAAATGATGATGCAAAAAAAGATGATGAAATATGGCTTCTATGATGTTCAATATTATGAATATCTGCCTTTATATCAAATTCAGATATTTTAAACAAATTAGCTAAATCAGATTTTATTGCATTTACTTTTCTAAAATTTTTTAATCTAGCCCATATAGCAGACAAATTGGTTCTATTATAAAAAGTATAAAATATTTTCTTATAAAAATTCGCCTTTAAATTTCTTGAAATTGTAATATGATCTACGTCTTGAATAGTGATACCTGCATCTTCCAAACAAAACTGTATAGCTTTTGAAGGAAAACCAGCCCAATGCTTAATACGCAAAATTCGTTCTTCCTCAATTGCACAAACTACAACTCCGTCCTTAAGCAAACAAGCTGAAGAATCTCCATGATATGCGTTAATACCTAAAATATACATTTACTTATTTTGAATACTACTCAAGAATTTATTTACAATTATACTCCAATCATAATTTAATTTAACATAATTTTTAATTTCTTGAGGTTTATAATTTAATTTTTTAATTTCTGAGAAAGCATTAGCAAACGACTTTTCTTCATTCTCAACTAAAATACCACATTTATTTGTTTCCAAGTATTTCCAAGGTGTTTTATTTGATAATACAATTGGTTTTCCACATGACAACGCCTCAGCTATTACAATTCCAAAACTCTCAAATTTAGATGCCAAGGTAAAATAGTCACAATTGTTTAAAAGTGTCTTTTTATCTTCAAAATCAATATGGCCAATTAAAAAAACAGAATTATTCAATTTTAAATTAATAATTTGCTGTTTTAATTTTTCACCTTCTCCATCATCACCTCCAGCAATAATTAATTTAGCATTTTTATCTTCTTTAACAAAAAGAGAAAAAGCATCAATGAGTAATCCAAAATCTTTTATTGGGTGTAATCTTCCCAAAGAAAAGAAAACATTTGAAATATCTTTAAAACAAAATC
>NZRJ01000063.1 GCA_002693745.1 Flavobacteriales bacterium | reverse complement strand
CCAAATCCATAATGCCAGCCCCAAGTTTCTCCAATATAACCACATAATAGTGGCGCTACAGCTGCTCCCAAATTAATTCCCATATAAAATATCGTGAATCCAGAATCTCTTTTTATATCACCTTCTTTATATAATGATCCAACTAAAGATGAAATATTTGGTTTAAAAAATCCATTACCTGCTATTAAGAACCCTAGTGCTCCATAAAAAAAGAAATCAGTTGGAAATGCCATAAAAAAATGTCCAACAGCCATTAATATTCCGCCAAGCATAATAGCTTTTCTATAACCAATAAATCGATCAGCAAGGAAACCTCCTAGTAATGGTGTTGCATATACTAAAGCTCCGTATGCAGCATAGATGCCATATGCAATTTCTTCATTGTTTTCAATACTAGCCATATAATCTTTAATAATATATAAAACTAGTAATGCTCTCATTCCATAGAAACTAAATCTTTCCCACATTTCTGCAAAAAACAGATAAAAAAGTGCTTTTGGATGTCCATCTTTCTCAATAAACCATTTAGCTCCAAATACAGCAATAATTGTAAATATAATGTATCCAATAATTTGTCCCATATTTTTGTTTTTATTATTTGTCGAAAGTACTAAATTTTATTTTATAAATTAGTGTAAATAAAATCTGTCATTTTTTGATATAAATGTAATCGAGTATTTCCTCCATATATACCATGGTTCTTATCAGGATATATAAATAACTCAAATTGCTTATTGGCTTTTACAAGTGCAGAAATCATTTCCATGGTNTTTTGTACATGTACATTGTCATCTGCACTTCCATGAACTAAAAGATANTTTCCTTTTAGTTTTTCCACATGATTGATTGGAGAATTTTCATCATAGCCACTTGCATTCTCTTTTGGAGTTTGCATATATCGCTCTGTATAAATATTATCATAATATCTCCAATTTGTAACTGGAGCTACAGCAATAGCGAGACTAAACACATCTGCTCCTTTTGTAATTGCTAATGAAGACATGTATCCACCATAACTCCAACCTTGAATCCCAATTCTTTTGTTATCAATATATGAAAGAGAACCAAAATATTTTGCTGCATTTATTTGATCAATTGTCTCAAACTTACCTAATTGTTTATATGTCATTTTTTTAAAATCTGCACCTTTTCCTCCTGTACCTCTATTATCAACGCAAGCAATGATATATCCATTTTGTGCTAACATTTGATGCCAATAAAAATTTGTCCATCCAAAAGAGTTTGTTACTTGTTGTGAACCNGGNCCACCATAAACAATCATAAGTAGTGGGTATTCTTTTGTTTCATCAAAATTAGGTGGTTTTATCATCCAAGCATTTAGCTCTGTATCTTTTGTTTTAATAGTAAAAAACTCTTTTTCTGCTAAATTAAATTCTTGTGCTTTCAAATTAAATTTATCATTATTTTCTAAAACTTTCAGTTGCATTCCATCCGCATTATGTAGAGTAAATTTTGGTGCAGAATTACCTGTTGANAAAGTATTCATATAATATTTAAAACCTTTGCTAAATGAGGCAGAGTTNGTACCATACTGTGTGCTTAGTTTTCTTTTTTGATTATTTTCTAGGTTCTGAACATAAACAGATCTATTAATAGACCCATCCTCAGTAGATGTAAAATAAAACTCCATTCTGTCAGAATTAACACCATGAAAATCTGTAACCTCCCAATCTCCTTGAGTTAATTGAAATTCATTCCCATCAAAATCTTTAAGATAGATATGATTATNACCATCTTTTTCTGATGTCCAAATGAAATTGCCCTCTGGTAAAAAAGTAAGATTGTCATGTATGTCAATATAGTATTGATCTATTTCAGTAAAAAGTATTTTATTTGAAGCATTAGCTACATTAGCTACAATAAAATCTAGTTCGTTTTGATGACGATTTAAACCATAAATTACTAATTTATTTGGATCATTTGTCCACTTAATTCTAGGNATATATTCATAATCTTTTTCAGTGTAAACAAAAGTGCTTTTATTTTTTTTCAAATTATAAGTATAAATTCTTACTACTGAATTATCTTCTCCTGCTTTTGGGTATTTAAATCTTTCTTGAATTGGATAAAGNTCTTCTTTAAACAAATCCATAGAAAATTCTTTTACATAGGTCTCATCAAATTTATAATATGCAATATGNTCTCCATCTGCAGACCATTCAAATGCACGGATTAGTTTAAACTCTTCTTCATATACCCAATCGGAAGCTCCATTTATAATATGATTCTTTTTTCCATCAGTAGTAACTTGTGTTATTATTCCACTATTTATATCTTGTATTAATAAGTTGTTATTTAATATATAAGCAACTTTTTCTCCATTAGGAGAAAANGTTGCATACATAATTTTCTTGTCATGAACTTTTTTAAGTTCTTGTGTAAAAATATTATAGGTATAAAAAATTGATTTTTTAGAATGTCGATAAACTTTTTCTGATTCTGTCTCTAGAAGTAGTTTTTTTTCATTTTTACTAAAAGTATAATTTGTTATTTTTGGAATTTCAAAATCTAAACTTGTAAATAGAATTTGCAGTTTTTCCCCATTTTTAAACCGATATTTAATAATTTCTTGAACATTGTTTTTTCTTTCCATTAATGTGTAATGTTCCCCATCATTCATAGATTTAAAATCTCTTATTAACTTTGGGTAAAATGTATAATTCTTCCATAAATCTTCTATATTTATATTTCGTTTTTGTGAAAAAACTGGATAAATAAGNAAAAAGCTAAANACCAATGTTAGTAATTTTTTCATCTTTATTTAAATGTATAATTTAAGCAGTTGCTAATTTAGTTAAATTTGTGCAAGTGGAATATAAGAAAATAGATATTGATGATATAACAGTTTTTAAGAAGATTGTGAGTTCTAGTTTTGTTTATACAGATGCTGATAGATTATCAGATTATAGTCATGATGAAACTGAGGATCTTTCCTTTTTTCCAGANGTAGTAGTTAAACCATCTAATACTAATCAGGTTGCTACTATTTTAAAGTATTGTAATAAGAATAATATNCCTGTAACTCCTTGCGGAGCTCGAACGGGACTAAGTGGTGGTAGTTTACCTGTTTTTGGTGGCGTTACTTTAAGTATGGAACGGCTAAATTCAATTATTGAGATTGATGAACGAAATCTTCAAGCAACAGTTCAGCCTGGAGTTATTAATCAAGTTTTTAGAGAAGAAGTTGAGGAAAAAGGTCTTTTTTATCCACCTGACCCTGCAAGTAAGGGAAGCTGCTTGTTAGGAGGTAATCTTGCAGAAAATGCCGGTGGACCAAAAGCTCTTAAATACGGAGTAACTAAGGATTATGTATTAAATTTAGAGATAGTTTTAGCTTCAGGAGAAGTGATGTGGACAGGAGCAAATGTTTTAAAAAACTCTACAGGATATAATTTAACACAGTTAATTGTTGGCAGCGAAGGAACACTTGCTATTATTACAAAAATTGTCTTTAGATTGTTACCTCTACCAACAAAAGATATTACGCTACTTGTGCCATTTAATTCTTCTGAAAAAGCTTGTGAAGCAGTCTCTGAGATATTTAGAAACGGGATTACGCCTTCAGCATTAGAGTTTATTGAGCGAGATGCTATTGATTGGACACTTANGCATTCAAAATTAAAAATGGAGATTTCTGATGATGTTAAAGCTCATTTATTGATTGAGGTTGATGGTAGAGATATTGATATTCTTTATGATGATTGTGAGAAAATTTCAAACGTAATGGAGCAATTCGATTGTGGGGATATTCTTTTGGCAGATAGTCAAAGTCAAAAAGATAAGTTATGGAAGATTCGAAGGTCTATTTCAGAAGCAGTAAAAGCAAATTCCGTCTATAAAGAGGAAGATACAGTAGTTCCAAGAGCTGAGTTAGCTAAATTATTAAAATCAGTGAAGCAGATTGGNAATAAGTATGGTTTTAAATCAGTTTGTTATGGTCACGCTGGAGATGGGAACTTACATGTTAATATTTTAAAAGGAGAGATGAGTGAAGAAGACTGGAATAATAAATTAACTTTTGGAATTCGTGAGATATTTGAGATTACTAAAAAACTTGGGGGAACAATTAGTGGAGAACATGGAATTGGTTTAGTCCAAAAAGAGTATATGGATATAGTTTTATCTAAAGAAAATATAGAGCTTCANAAGGGTATTAAAAGACTTTTCGATCCTAATCATATATTGAATCCTGGAAAAATTTTTAATTAGATCTATTATTATTTTATAGATTTTTAGTTTTTTGTATACTCTTTCATTTTTTCTGTTGGTTCAATTGTAATATAGTTTTTCCAAAGGTTTTTATCAAATTGATTTACATAGTTAACATTTATGTCTTTTTTTTCAGAATAATTATTGAATTCAATATCAGAGATTTTCATATGGTCAATCACTAACAATTCAATAGATTTTTTTACTTCTACTATAAGATTTAAATCAATTTNTATTTCTTTTAGTTTCTTGTTTATAATTATTCTTTTCTTTTTCTTTTGNANAGCTACTTTTCTGTTGANTTTGNATTTATTGTTTTCTTGAAAAGATAAATAATTCAGGATATAANTATTGTTTTTTCTTTCAAAACAAATTGAACCACTAAAATTTGTTTTAGAATATGATAGGCCAAATGCTTGTGCATCTAGACCTATTTTATTAGACGCGTAANTGTAATCAGCTCTAATCAATGCATAGGTTTCAACTGAGANATATAGTCTTCCCTCATAAAGTCCCTTCTTTCTTGGAGAGAAATCTATTATATAAACATTTTCATTTTTTATTGATGTNCCCCCAATAAATTCAAAATTATATTTATGAGTTTTATATAAAAACTCCCATTGTTCATTATTTTTCAATGAAGCAAACTCTANATATTCTTCTGTTTTTTCTTTGAAATATTTATTGCTTTCAGTGTTAACTTGATTAGTGTGTATTGAATCTTTTTGTNTAGAAGGGATTTTCCTCCCAAATATGCCTGATTTCACTCTCCAATATTCATCATCTTTTGTGTTTTTGAAGACTTTAGTAAAAGCTTCTGCTAAGCTTTTAAGTTGTTTAATATCTTCTGTCTTCAATTCAACTATCTTTATTGGATNGAGTTTGATATTGTTTTCATGAAAATATATATCTGTTAAAATATCAGAGTATGATTGATTATGTTTTGGAGTATATTCTTCAACCAATGTTAACATTTCAGGCGTAATTTCTTTTATATTATTTTTAGTATAATCTAACTTTAGCCTTTTTATGTCTGCTGTATTTCTTTCTCTAATGAAAACTTGCTCTTTTTTAGAAATATTTTCATAATTTTTTTCTTTATTTTTTAATATATTTTTGATTATTTTTTTAACGTCAGGTGTTTCTCCCATTATAAGTATTTCGTCTAGATTATAAATATCTTTATTTAATATAACAACAGAGTTATTTTTTAGATTTTTAATTGTTAATTCCTTACTCTTGTATCCAAGGCATTGAAAACGAATAATATTTGTGTCATTTAATAAGTCGGTATCTATATAGAATTTTCCATTTTTATTACTTATTGTTCCTTTTCCAGTGTTTAAACTTATAATATTAGCATAAGGTATTGCTATCCTATTAGTATTTAATATGGTTCCATTTACGGAACTTACTTTATCTGGCAAAGTACTAGCTTGTGCTATTATATTAAATAAAGGAAGAAACATTATAAGTGATATATAGTTATATTTTTTTTTCATTTTCAAAATTTATTAAAACATATTTTTACATTATTATTTTAACTTTTGTAGTTAGTAGATAGTAAATTATTGTGATAAAATTTCAATCATAACAAATGTTCCAAAAATAATTGATGCAATACCATTGGTAGTGAAGAATGCTAAGTTTATTTTATCTAGATCATGAATTTTAATTAAGTAATGTTGATAAATAAGTAAACCAGTAAAAATACAAAGGCCAATCCAAAACCATATCCCAAATACTGTTAAAACACCTATAAATGCTAAGTTGATTACACTTATTATATGTAAGATTTTAGATAATTTTATTGCCTTTTCTTTTCCTAATAGAACAGGTATAGAATAAAGTTTATGTTTTTTGTCAAATTTTTCATCTTGTAAAGCATAAATTATATCAAAGCCACTTACCCAAAAAAGAACACTAGCAGAAAACAAGATTGGTAAAAGTTTAAACTCACCACAAACAGCTAAGTATCCGCCTATAGGAGCTAAAGCAAGCCCTAATCCTAAAATTAAGTGGCAAAGAGCTGTATAGCGTTTGGTATAACTGTATCCTAGTATTATAATTAGCGCAATTGGAGATAAAAAAAAGCATAAAGTATTGATTTGTAGAGTAGTTACTATAAAAAGTAGTGAGTTGATACTAACAAATATTAATGCATTTTGTGCGCTTATTGAACCATTTGGGATTTCTCTTATATTTGCAGTTCTTGTGTTTTTTTTATCAATATCCCTATCTATATAACGATTAAAACCCATTGCTGCTGAGCGCGCAAAAACCATGCATAGAACTACATATAAAAGTGAAATCCATGCAAATCCGCATGTTTTTGATGCTAATATAAATCCTATTAGTGCAAATGGCATAGCAAATATGGTATGACTAAACTTAACTAAAGAAAAATATTTATACATTTCTTGTTGATTAAAGACATTGTAGAGTTGCTGAAAATCATAGTTTTTTTCGAAACAAATCTAGTATTTTTTATCAATAATAATTTGCGATATTTGCAAACAATTATGAATACTAATAAATCTTCTATCCCAAAAGGAATGCGTGATTTCAATTCTGATGTAATGCAGAAGAGAAATTATATTTTTAAAACTATAAAAAAAACTTTCGAGTGCTATGGTTATACTCCAATTGAAACACCAGCTATGGAGAATATTAGTACGTTAACTGGCAAATACGGTGATGAAGGTGATCGTTTAATTTTTAAAGTTTTAAATTCAGGAGATTTTCTTTCTAAAGTAGACTTTGATACTATTAGCACATCAAAAGTTCTTACAAAACAGATTGCTAAAAAAGCTTTACGTTATGATTTAACAGTTCCTTTTGCTCGTTTTGTAGTACAAAACAGAAATGATATTACTTTTCCTTTTAAGCGCTATCAAATGCAAAATGTTTGGCGGGCAGATCGTCCACAAAAAGGCAGATATAGAGAATTTTTTCAATGTGATGCAGATGTTATTGGTACTGAATCTCTTTTATGTGAAGTAGAGTTAGTTCAACTGTATGATGATGTATATTCACAACTTAAAATACCTAATATTGATATTTGTATTAATAATAGAAAAGTTCTTAATGGCATGGTAGAGCTAATGCAAGCAACAGATTTGTTTGATGATATTGTAATAATTCTTGATAAATTAGATGTAATTGGAGTAGAAAAAGCAAAGGATGAAATGCAAAAAATAGGTGTTAAAACCGACGCTCTTTTAATTTTAGATTCCTTTTTAAATGCTAAAACTATTTCTGAAATATCATTTTTGTTAGATAAGTCAGAAATTGGAAAAAGAGGTTTAGAAGAATTAAAGTTTGTAATTGATAATGTTACAAATATAGGATTGCAATCAGCTAATTTAAAGTTTGATATTACACTTGCAAGAGGAATTAATTATTATACAGGCTGTATTCTTGAAGTAAAATCTAATGATGTAAAAATTGGATCTATTGGTGGGGGAGGANGATATGACGATTTAACTTCTAATTTTGGTTTAAATGACATTTCAGGTGTTGGTNTCTCATTTGGAATTGATAGAATTTATTTAGTAATGCAAGAACTTAATCTATTTCCAAACAATTTGGATTTAAGTACCAAAGTAATGTTTGCAAATTTCGGAGCTNCTGAAGCTACTTATTGTTTACCTTTATTAAAACAGCTTAGAGCTGCAGGAATTAGTTCAGAGTTATATCCAACTAACAATAAAATAAAAAAACAAATGGCATATGCTAATAATAAAGGTGTTCAATTTGTAATAATGGTTGGAGAGAATGAAATGAAATCAGGNATATTGTCAGTTAAAAACATGAAAACTGGTATTCAAAGCAATTTAAGTATAANAGATCTTGTAAAANANTTTTGCTAAATGAGTGTTTATAAATTAGGAGATAAAGCATTAAGTATTTCAGCAATTGCTGAAATTATTGAGGAGAAAAAACAAATAGTTTTAGAACCTAAAACTCAGAAAAAAATTAAAGATTGTCGTTATTTTCTTGAGAAGAAGATTAAGCAATCTGAGACTCCTATTTATGGAATAAACACTGGTTTTGGGGCCCTTTGTGATCGTAAAATATCTAAGGATAAGTTATCTAATTTACAAAAAAAATTAGTACTTTCTCATGCTTGTGGCACAGGAAATCAGGTTCCTTGTGAAATTGTTAAGATTATGCTTCTTTTAAAGGTGCAGTCGCTTGCTTATGGTCATTCAGGTGTTCAGTTAACTACGATTGATCGTCTNGTAGATATGTTTAACAATAATATTCTACCAGTTATTTTTCAAAAAGGTAGTTTGGGCGCTAGTGGAGACCTTGCTCCATTAGCTCATATGNCTTTATCATTGATAGGAGAGGGNGAAGTTAATATTTTGGATAGGGAATGTTATAAAAGAATAAAATCTTCTGAAATTTTAAAACAGATGAATTGGCAGCCAATTCAATTAAAATCTAAGGAAGGTTTAGCTTTGTTAAATGGCACTCANTTTATGAGTGCATATGCNGTTTGGATTTTATTAAANGCNCAAAAACTTTCTTACTTNGCTGATTTGATTGGTAGTATATCNCTNGAGGCTTATGATGGAAGAAATGAATGTTTTGACAATTTGATTCATATGATTCGTCCACATAAAGGACAGGTTAAAACTGCTGAGAATATTCGTGATTTTTTATACGGAAGTGAAATTCAGAAAGAAGAAAAAAAATATGTTCAAGATCCTTATTCTTTTAGATGTATGCCACAGGTTCATGGAGCAACAAAGGATATAATAACACATGTGAAACAAATATTTACTACAGAAATAAATTCTGTAACNGATAATCCAATTATTTTTATTAAAGAGGATAAAATTATTTCNGGAGGTAATTTTCATGGTCAGCCACTAGCTATGGCATTGGATTATCTAGCAATTGGACTCGCAGAATTAGGCTCAATTTCTGAAAGNAGAATATATCAATTAATTTCTGGCAAAAGAGGANTGCCAGTATTTTTAGTAGAAAATTCTGGTCTTAATTCTGGNATGATGATTCCACAGTATACAGCAGCAAGTATTGTTAGTCAGAATAAACAGTTGTGTACACCTGCATCGGTAGATTCTATAGTTTCATCCAACGGTCAAGAAGATCATGTTAGTATGGGGGCGAACTCAGCTACAAAATTATATAGAGTTGTAGAAAATATTGAACGTGTTTTAGCAATTGAATTATTTAATGCATCCCAAGCAATTGCTTTTAGAGATAAAAAATCATCTGACTTTATTCAGAGTATTTTAGATCTTTATAGAGAAGAAGTTCCTTTTTTAGATAGCGATAGGTTGTTACATGATGATATTAAAAATTCAATCACCTTTTTACAAAACTTATCTATTGACAAAAAGCTTCTTTAGTTAGAAAAAACGTATTCTATTATATTAGCTCCCATTTGCAATGCTTTTAATCTAGTTTCTTCACTATTGTTATGAACTTCACTATCTTCCCATCCATCTCCAAGATCTGATTCATAAGTATATAGACATGTTAATCTTCCATCTATAATAATGCCAAATGCCTGTGCAGGATTTGCATCATGTTCATGAATTTTTGGTAAACCATTCTTAAATTTATATTTTCCATTAAAGATAGGGTGGTTTGCTGGAAGTTTTTTAAAACTAGCTTCTGGAAAAACTTTTTTTATTTCTTTACGAACAAATGGATCCATACCATAATTGTCATCAATATGAAGAAATCCTCCTGCTAGAAGATAGTTTCGNAGATTTATTGCTTCTGAGTTAGAAAAAACTACACTTCCGTGACCAGTCATATGTAAAAAAGGATAATTAAAGATTTCACTACTACCAACTTCTACTGTAGCAGCATCAGTTATTATATTAGTTCCTATATTTTGATTGCTAAATTTAATAATATTCTTTAAAGCAGTTGGATTAGCATACCAGTCACCTCCTNCATTATATTTTAAAATTGCAATTTGATANGAACTTTGACTAAATAAATAAAATGGTAGGATAAATATAATTGTTAATAGTATTCTNATTTATAATATAATTAGTAAAATTAATTTGATCTGTATTTAATCATTTGAAATATAATTAATTGTATTTACCGCTACAATACCAGCAGTTTCAGTTCTTAATCTGCTATTGCTTAAACTTATAGCTTTAAATTTGTTTTTCATAGCTAATTTTATCTCACCTTTTGAAAAATCACCTTCTGGCCCAATTAGTATTAAATTTTTACTATCAATTTTTTGATTTTTCAACTTAATTTTTTTGCCTTCCTTACAATGGGCAATATACTTAGCACTATCATCTTTTTTTCTTAAAAATTCAGTTATAAAAATAGCTTGATTAAGCTTTGGTTTATGAAACTTAAGAGATTGTTTCATAGCTGACAACAAAATTCTTTCACATCTTTCTTTTTTTATGATTTTTCTTTCCGAATTGCTACAAATAATAGGTGTAATTTCATCAATACCAATTTCACAAGCTTTCTCTAAGAACCATTCAAATCTATCTATTTTTTTTGTAGGAGCAATAGCAATATGAAGATAGTATTTATGTTTTTTTAATTTGTTTTCTTTTTTTATAACTTGGACTTTAGTTTTTTTTATATCGGCAATAAGTATCTCGGTAATCAATAGGCTTCCTTCACCATTAGTAAAGTTTAAAATATCCTTTTCTTTTTTTCGTAATACTTTAATCGCATGTTTGCTTTCATCACGATTTAGTGTAAAACAGTTTTCTTTGCTTTCAGTATAGAATAGTTGCATATTATAAATGATAAGCTACATAAAGTCTAATCAATACAATTAACTTTTTATTATTGCTTTAGGAGCAGCATCTAAGATTTCATTATTTGCAAAATCAGCAAATTGATCAAAATTTTTATTGAAAGCATTTGCTAATTCATTTGCTTTTAAATCGTATGCTTGCTTATCTAACCATGTATTTTTTGGGTTTAATATTTTAGAAGGTACATTAGGACATGAATTTGGCATATGTAATCCAAACACTTGATGAGTTGTAAATTTGATATTTTCTAGCTCACTATTTAAGATGGAGGTAATCATTGCTCTTGTATGTTCTAAAGATATTCTATTACCAGTACCATATTCACCACCTGACCATCCAGTATTAATTAGCCAGACATTTACATTGCTTGTATCTATCTTATCACCTAACATTTCAGCATATTTTGTTGGATGTAAAGGCATAAATGGTGCGCCAAAACAAGCAGAGAAGGTTGCTTGTGGCTCAGTAACACCTGCTTCGGTGCCAGCAACTTTAGCAGTATAACCCGAAATAAAATGATACATTGCTTGTCCTTTTGTAAGTTTTGAGACTGGAGGTAACACACCAAATGCATCAGCTGTTAAAAAGAAAATATTTTTAGTGTTTCTTCCTAGCGATGGTTTTGCAATATTATTAATATGATAGATAGGATAGCTTACTCTTGTATTTTGAGTGATTGAATCGTCTTCATAGTTTGGTTTATTTGTGTTTTCAAAAAATGAAATATTTTCTAGTAGCGCTCCTGGCTTAACCGCAGCAAAGATATCTGGCTCTTTTTCTGCTGAAAGATCAATACATTTTGCGTAACACCCCCCTTCAAAATTAAATACAGTATCACCATCCCACCCATGCTCATCATCTCCAATTAAATATCTATTTGGATCAGCAGATAATGTTGTTTTTCCTGTTCCTGACAATCCAAAGAAAATAGCTGTATCACCGTCTTTTCCAACATTAGCACTACAATGCATTGCAAGTACATTTTTTTGATGTGGTAAAATAAAATTAAGGGCTGAGAAGATACCTTTCTTTATCTCTCCAGTGTAAGCAGTACCACCTATTAAAATGATTTTTTTTGTAAAATTTAGAATTGCAAAGTTATGTTGGCGTGTTCCATCAACCTTTTTATCAGCCATGAATCCTGGAGCATTTAAAATTACCCATTCTGCAGTAAAGCTTTGAATCTCACTATTACTTGGGCGCAAAAACATATTGTAAGCAAACATATTGCTCCATGCATATTCATTTACTACTCTAATGTTAATCCTGTATTTTTCATCAGCACAAGCATATGCATCTCTTACGTAAATTTCTTTGTTTTGTAAGTATTGTAACATCTTTTGATGTAACTCATCAAACTTAACTGAACTGAATGGTAAATTAACATCACCCCACCATACTGATTCTTCAGTAACAGTATCTTTAACAATAAAACGATCCATCGGAGATCTTCCAGTAAATTCTCCAGTTTTAACATTAATAGCTCCTGTTGAGGTTAAAATTGCTTGACCTTCTTTAATTGCAATATCTGCTAATTCTTCAGGGCTTAGATTCCAGTGAGCAGTTGCATGTTTTATTCCTAAATCAGAGATAGTAGCATTATTTGCTCGCTTTCCTGTTTCGGTCATAATATGATTAGTTTTTTAATATTTATTTTAGCAAAAGTAAGTATAATAATTTAGTAAAAGCAATAGATTAATCTATCTTTTTAATACTGAAAAATAATGTTATCCAAGATGTAATTAACAATACGCCTCCTATTGGAGTGATTGGTCCTAAAAAAGTCATAGAAAGGTTAACCGATTTTTGAAAGCTTAATAAATAGATTGAGAATGAAAACAGGCATATTCCGGTTGTCATAAGATTTAAACTTTTATTAATATTGGAGTTAAACTTTTTAGCATTTAATGCTAAAACTAACAATGATAGACCATGAAATAATTGATATCTTACACCAATATTTAATGCATTGA
>NZRJ01000062.1 GCA_002693745.1 Flavobacteriales bacterium | reverse complement strand
CTAAAACATCTTTATTAGGATTTCAATTATGCACAAATACTCCAGTACCTGTTAAGAATAATTATAAAACTATAAATACATTAGGAAAGGACAGATTAGCAGCAGTAGTTGGCGCATCTTTTTTATATCCCAATAAAGATATTTTAGTTTTTGATGCAGGTACTTGCTTAACAATTGATTATTTAAATAGAAGTGGTGAATATCTTGGTGGTAGAATTTCTCCAGGTATCGATATGCGATATAAAGCGCTTAATACTTTTACTGATAAGTTGCCGTTACTTAAGAAAGAAAATTCTACTTCTATTATTGGTAATNATACAAATTCTTCTATAAATTCTGGTGTTCAACGAGGTATTTTAGCAGAAGTAAGTTCAATAATATCAGATTGGAAAGTAGATAATCCTGATGTTCTTGCAATAGCAACGGGAGGAGATTGTTTTTTCTTTGAAAAGGAATTAAAAAGTAGCATATTTGCAAACCCAGATTTAGTTATGTATGGCTTAAATGAGATATTAGATTTTAATGAATAAATTATTTACTTCAGTTGTTTTAGTTTTAGGCTTAGTAAGTCAAGTTCAAGCACAGTTTGGAACAAGTTCACCTTATTCCCGTTATGGNTTAGGCGANCTNGAGCAAAATATTTTTCCTGTTTTTAATGNACTTGGANGTGCATCTTTAGCATTAAATAACCCAAAGATTGTAAATCCTAATAATCCNGCTACTTATACTTNNTTTTCTCCTAATTCTTTTTTGTTATCTACTGGGGGATGGCATCAAACAACTAAAACACAAAATATTTATTTAGAGGATATAGAAAATAATAATGGNTTTAGTTATTTAGTTTTAGGATTTCCGTTAACTAAAAAAACGGGGGCAAGTTTTGGGATAATACCTTTTAGTAGTACAGGTTATTTTTTAAGCACTCGTGATGCAGTATATAATGCTGATGTTAATTATTATGGAGACGGTGGATTAAGCAAAGTTTATTTCGGAGCTGCAACTTCTAATGATTTAGGTCTTTCTGTNGGAATAAATGTTTCTTATTTATTTGGAGGATTAAATAGAAGAAAGCANTTAATTTTTGATGATGAATCATTTTTAAACAGTAGATCTAATAGTAAGATAAATCTAAGAGGATATTATTATGAATTAGGAATTTTGTATAAAGAGATAATAAATGAGGATGATGAATTTCTAGTAGGATTTGCCGCAAATAATAATCCTTCTTTGAGGGCCAAAAAAACTGAACTAGTTGAATCTTTTTCGTTTTCAGGAATATTTGAGATCCCTAAAGATACATTTGTTAACTCTACGGANTGGGGAGATATAGCTTTACCACAATATTTTAGAGCTGGAATATCTTTTAATAAACAAAAAAGATGGCTTTTTNTTGCAGAGTATAGTATGGAAGATTGGGCTAATTATAGTATGTTTAATGAGTCAGATGATTTAGTTAATAGTATCAAGATTTGTGGTGGAATCCAATATACACCAAAATATAATTCAATTACGAAATACTANAAAAGAATGGATTTTAGAATTGGCGCATCCTATGTTAATACCCCACTGCAGTTTGGTGTTGATCAACTTAATGAAATGAGTATAAGTTTTGGAGTTGGTATCCCCGTAAAGAAGTCAAGAACAAAATATGATTTTTCGTGTGTTCTAGGTAAGAGAGGCACTACAGATAATAGTTTAATTGAAGAACAGTTTGTAAGATTTGGACTAAGTGTTTCTTATGATGGGATTTGGTTTGTAAAAAGAAAATATGATTAATGTTATGTATAGAAAAATAGTACTTTTAGTTGGAATTTTATTTTTTAGTTTTAATGTCTATGCTCAGAGTAAGTTTGGATTAAACGAACAGGAATGCAAAGAAAATTTATCTATGTTTCGAGAATATTATAAACAAAAAAATTACACTGACGCTTACAAACCCTGGATGTGGTCCTTTAAAAATTGTCCAGAATCAAGTCAAAATATTTATAAGAATGGACCTAAGATAATCAAACAGAAAATCATTGCTAATGATTTAGAAAACAAGTCTGCTTATATTGATACATTGATGATGATTTTTGATAAAAGAATACAATATTTTGGTAAAGAGGGGTATGTATTAGGATTNAAAGGTTATGAATTAGTGTCTGTTGANAAAAATAGGAGNGAGGAAGCTCTTAGATATTTAAATCAGTCATTAGATTTAGAAGGAAATAATGCATCTGTACAAGCGGTTTATGGCTATATGCGCGCTATAGTAAATTTAGAAAAATCAGGAGTAAAAGCAAAATCAGATGTNTTGGAAGCNTATAATAGAGTTTCTGAAGTTATTGATTTCAATATTAATAGNCAGTCAAAGTCAGCAAAATTTTTTATCAAGTTTGCTCCTAAGATTGAAGCATTGTTTACTCCTTATGCTAATTGTGATGATTTACTTGCCTTGTTTTCTNAAAAATTTGATTCTACAATAGATAATATTAAACTACTAAAAAGGATTACAAAATTATTAAGTGAAAAAGGATGTACAGATTCAGAGTTGTATTTTAATGTGTCAAGTCGTTTATATGANATTGATCCTTCTGCATTAGCNGCTTATCAGATGTGTAAGATGAGTATATCAAAAGATAAAAAAGATAAAGCTATCGAATATGCAAAAAAAGCTATAGAATTAGAAGAAGATCAAAAGATAAGAGCAAAATATTATTTAGCATTAGCTGATGCTTATCGTGCTTCGTTCTTATATTCTAAAGCAAGAGCTGCAGTTTATGACGCCTTGGATTTAAGAAAAGGTTGGGGAGAAGCGTATTTAAGTTTAGGAAGTATATATGTTTCAGGTATTAAAATTTGTGANACTGATTTCGAAAAACAAACAGTTTATTGGGTGGCAGTTGATGCTTTCAAAAAAGCCTTATTAGATGATGAAACAAAAGAAAGAGCCTCAAAAAGTATAAATACTTATTCAAAGTATTTTCCGACAAAAGAAGCTTGCTTTTTTAATGGAGTAACAGTTGATAGTAAGTATACCGTAGGATGTTGGATAGATAGAGCCACTATTGTGCGTACTATTGATTAAATTCAATCTATGCGGTTATTTTTTGTTTTTTTATTTATTTTTTATTCATGTTCTAATAATCCNGATGATTTAAAAGATTTTTTTCCTCAAGAAAATCTTCCANTTGAGATTNTTGAAGGAGCTGAAATGGTTCATACTCAAAGTGGTGTTTTGAAATTTAAGATTATAGCTAATACTATAAATAGATTTAAAGATTTAGAGCCGCAAATAGTTTTTTCTAATGGTTTTGAGATTATTTTTTATACTGATTCAGGCTTAGTGAAATCTGTTTTAAAAGCACNTCANGGAGAAATTGATAAAACTAATAATATAATGATTGCATCAGATAGTGTTGTTCTATTATCTTCTGAAGGTAAAAAATTAGAAACACAGNAGCTGATTTGGGATGAAAATAAAAATCAGATATACACTGATAANAGAGTTATTATAACAACTGACAAAGAAATAATTGAAGGTGAGGGGTTTAAATCAACACCTGATTTTATGCAGTATTCGATCTCNAAAATNCAAGGGACTTTTAATTTTGAGAATCGAACTGATTAATCTTTTATTATATTTACACTATGCTTTTTACTATTGCACTTACATCTTTATTATTGTCAGCTTTCTTTTCAGGCATTGAGATTGCATTTATTTCAGCAAATAAATTACAACTTGAATTGGATAGGAGTAAAGGAAAGTTGTCCTCAAAAATGATTGCTTTTTTTAGCAAGGATGAATCAGACTTTATAGCAACTATGCTTGTTGGGAATAATATTGCTCTAGTAGTTTATGGTATTGTAATGACTCAAATATTAACCCAACAGTTACAATCAGTCTTTAGTTCTGATTTTATATTATTACTTATTCAAATAATTATAGCTACGTTAATTGTTTTAGTCACAGCTGAATTTTTACCAAAAGCAATCTTCAGGATTTTTCCTAATCGGATAATTAATTTTTTTTGTATACCTATTTGGGTTCTATTTGTTGGGTTAAAACCGATAGCTGTTTTAATGTTAAAGGGGGCCAATTTTATATTGAAAAGTATTTTACAACAGAGTATTGCAGAGGATAAACAGGTTTTTGGAAAAACAGATTTAGATGATCTTTTAAGTAATGTAAGATCTGTTGAAGGAGTTGAAGAGCATAGGGTTGAGGTAGAGATGCTTCAAAATGCATTAGATTTATCAGAAAAGAGAGTGAGAGAGTGTATGATTCCAAGAACAGAAATCATCGCAATTGATATTCTTGCTTCAATGGATGATGTTAGGTTACGATTTGTACAGACTAAACTTTCAAAGTTATTGGTTTATAAGAATAATATTGATAATATTATTGGTTATATTCATTCATATGATTTATTTAAAAATCCTAAAAACTTAAAGTCTATATTGTTGCCATTACCATTTATTCCGGAGAGTATGACAGCAATGGAATTATTAAATCAATTTATCGAAAGTAACAAAGGTGTAGCTGTAGTCCTTGATGAGTTCGGAGGTACATCAGGTATGATTACAATTGAAGATGTTACTGAAGAGATTGTTGGAGAAATTATCGATGAACATGATATTGATGAAGAAGCTGATCAACAATTAGATGAAACAACATTTATTTTACTTGGAAGGAGTTATGTAGAGGATGTAAATAGAAAATTTAATTTGGAATTACCTGAATCTGATGAATATGAGACTATTTCAGGTTTATTATTGGATTATTTAGAGAATATCCCTAAAAAAGAAGATATAATTGTATTTAGTAATTATAATTTTACCATTACGAAAGTGAATAGAACTACAATTCAGGAAGTAAAGTTGATTATTGGTTAATGGTTTGGGATTTTTAAATCTAAAATAACAATTGTATATTTGGACCCTTTTTTAAATAAATTTAAACATAAATATGGCAACACTTCAAAATATTAGAAATAAGTCAGGTTTACTTTTGGCAGTTATTGGAGTAGCAATGCTTGCTTTCATCCTAGGCGATTTTTTAAAATCAACAAACTCTGGAGGAGCTAACAACGTAAAAGTTGGTGAGATATTTGGTAATGATATTTTAATTCAAACATTTCAGAAGAAAGTAGATGTAGGAATTGAAAATTGGAAGAATCAAAATCAACAATCTGATTTGACTCAAACAATAATTGCACAAATTAGAGACCAAGTGTGGAATCAGTATGTTAGAGAGCTAGTGATGGATAAGGAATTTGAAGCATTAGGAATTGATGTTTCAGATGACGAATGGATTGATCAAATTTCAGGACCTAATGTTCATCCTCAAGTAAGAGATATCCCATTATTTAAAGACCCCAAAACAGGTGTTTTTGATGGAAGTAGGGCTATTCAATATTTGCAGGGTGTAGACCAAGACGAAACTGGTGAAGCTCGTACGAGATGGTTAGGTTTTCAAGAATCGTTGATAGGTTTGATTAAGAACTCAAAATATAATTCAATAGTTAGTAATTCAATGTATACTACATCTGAGGAAGCAAAAATACAGACCAAATTTAATACAAAAGATATAACATTTAATTATGTTAAAATTCCATTCACAACCATTGATGACTCAGAATTTGAGCCTACTGATAATGAACTGGATAAGTATTATTCTGATCATAAAGCAGAGTATGAACAAGAAGCCTCAAAAGACGTTGATTTTGTAGTTTTTTCTGTAGTTCCTTCATTAGAAGATGATTTAAAAACAAAGGAAGAAATTACTGAATTGGCTACTGATTTTGAGAGTTATGATAATTATGAGTTGATGGTAAGAAGAAATTCCGACAATTCAACTTCTCAGTTTGTATTTACAACTTTGGATGATTTGCAAGAGTCTAAATTTAAAGAATTATTTAATGCTAAAAAAGGCACTGTTACTGAACCATATTTAGTTAACTCAGGGACTTATAGAATTGCTAAGCTTGTAGAAGTTGAATTTCGTCCTGATTCAGTGGAGGCTCGACATATTTTAATCAAGCCATCCGAGACAATGAGTTTAGATTCGGTTAATAAAAAAATAGATGCTATTAAATTAGATGTTGAGAGTGGAACAGATTTTGCTTTGCTTGCAAAACAAAATTCTGAGGATCAAGGATCTGCAATTAAAGGTGGGGATTTAGGATGGTTTTCAGAAGGTGAAATGGTTGTTGATTTTAATGAAGCTTGTTTTAGTTCTAAAAAAGGGGATTTATCAGTAGTGGAAACACAGTTTGGAGTTCATTTAATTGAAGTTACTAAAACTAGTGCATTAGTTAAGAAAGTTAAGATTGCATATATTGATCGAGAAGTGGAACCAAGTACTGAAACATTCAACTCTTATGAGTATCAAGCAGTTCAATTTTTAGACAATATTATTAATGAAGGAATAGATTTTGATACATTAATTGCTAAGAATAATTTAGTTAAAAGAACTGATAAAAAAGTTACTACTAATAAACAAAATATTGCAGGCCTTCCTAACTCTAGAGAGATGGTTAGATGGATGCATACTGCTGAAGTAAATTCAGTATCTGAAGTATTCCAGTTTGATAATTCATATGTTGTTGCCACTATTACAAAAGAGTATTCTAAGGGTCCTTCAGAATTAGATGATATTAAAGAACAAATTATGTCTTTAGTTATCAAAGAAAAGAAGGCTTTAAAAATTTCAAAAGACATTAAAGGTTCTGATTTAGCTTCAATTGCTACTACTTATAAAACTGATGTTGTTACTGAAAAAAAAGTAAGATTTTCGGATTCAAGTATTGAGGGAATTGGATATGAACCAGAATTAATTGGTGGTATTTTTGCATATAAGCAGGCAATTACTTCTTTACCTATAGTAGGTAGAAATGCTGTTTATGTTGTACAAATTACAAATATTAATGAAGAAGATTTAAATGATCAAGACTTATCATTACAAAGAAATTCTATGAATAAACAAGCGGCTTCTTATGCAAATAATGCTTCATTTAATGCATTAAAAGAAGCTGCAAATGTTAAGGATAACAGAGTAGAATTTTATTAATATTATTATAATTTACCTTAGTATTTGTAATCTATATGAATCTAGATTTAGAAATATAAAAAGTAATATTGTAAATCCAACTAATGATGAGCCTCCATAGCTAATAAATGGCAAAGGGATTCCAATCACAGGAACTAGTCCAATTGTCATGCCAATATTAATGACAAAATGTATAAAGAGTATAGTAGCTACGCTATATCCATATATTCTACTGAAATTTGATCTTTGTCTTTCAGCTAAAAATAGTATTCTTAAAAGCAAGCCAAGGTATAGGATCATAAACAAAAGGCTTCCTAAAAAACCCCATTCCTCTCCAATAGTACAGAAAATAAAGTCTGTACTTTGTTCAGGTACAAAATCAAATCGTGTTTGAGTACCATTAAGGAAACCCTTTCCAGAAAACCCACCGCTTCCAATTGCAATTTTAGATTGTATTAAGTTGTATCCTGCTCCTTGTGGATCAATCTCTTTACCTAATAAAACATTAATTCTTGTTCTTTGATGTGAGGCTAAAATATTGTTAAATATATAGTTAACACTTAAAACAAATGACACACAAAGAATAAAAATACTAACAAGGATCATTATCTCTTTCTTTTTTCTTCTTGTTAACAATATTAGTACTATAATTATACCTGCTAATATTCCTATTAGCAGTATTTTTTCTATTAATAATGTGAAAATAAAAAGTACAGCAAGTCCAATTCCAAAAATTAAAATATTTCCTGATAATCCTTCTCTATACAGAACAAGAGCAAAAGCAGTAAACACTAGAGCAGTACCTAAATCATTTTGTAAAATAATCAGTAGAAATGGAAGGATTATTATTCCGTAAGCTTTGGTTTTAGCTAGAAAGGAAATTTTCTTAAAATGGATGTTGTTATAATATTTAGCTAATGCTAATCCAGTTGTAAATTTGGCAAATTCAGAGGGTTGAAATTTAAATGCTCCTAGTTCAAACCAAGATGAAGAACCACCAACTATGTTCCCTTTAAAAAGCACGATAATAAGTAGTAGTAGAATACTAATATAAAATAGATAGGATAGTGAATAGTAAAACTTCCAGTCAATGATCAAAGTTAAGAATGCAACAAAACAGGCAATAACAATAAAAAGAAATTGCTTACCATATCTTGATGTAAGATCAATAGAAAATGAGATATCATCATTGTATTGTGAAGCATAAATACTTATCCACCCAAAACATATTAGTAATAGATAAAATAAGATGCTTATCTTATCTATATTTGCGAAGATGTTTTTTGCTTTTCTCATTCTTCTATTAAATTGCCATTTAGAATAAATGTTTCTTGTGCAGTATTTGTGATTGAATTATTTAGATATTTCTCAATTATTAAGGACGCAATTGGTACTGCCCACGTTGCTCCCCATCCTCCATTTTCAACATATACAGCAATAGCAATTTTGGGATCTTTTTTTGGAGCAAAAGCAATAAAAATAGAATGATCTTCGCCATGAGGATTTTGAGCAGTACCTGTTTTTCCGCAAATTTCAATTCCTGAGATCATAGCATTTTGCCCAGTCCCATCCTCTCCTTCTACTACTTGTTGCATTCCTTCAATAATTGGTTTGAATTTATCAGCTTCAATAGAGCAGAATTTCTTTTTTGTGAAGCTACTATCAATTCCATTTTCAGTTGAAATTTTTTTAATAATATGGGGCGTGTAGTAAAACCCTCTATTTGCAATTATAGCAGTGATATTCGCCATTTGTATAGGAGTTAGTAAAAGTTCGCCTTGTCCAATAGCCATAGAAATTATTGTATTGGAGTTCCAACTTCCTTTATATAGATTATTAAAATAGGATGATTTTGGTAGTGTTCCTGTAGAACCTGAAATAAAGTCATTATTCATATACTTTCCAATTCCAAAGCTAGTTAGATGATTGTACCATATGTCATATGCTTTAATATTTGAAGTAAATCTGTTAAAATACTTATTATATATACTACAAAAATATGTATTACATGATACTTCGATTCCTTTAACAAGATTGAGAGGCGTTTGATGGTGATGACATCCAACATATTTATCTTTAGAATAACTATATCCACTAGCTCCATTACAGCTGAAATTTTGGTTTTCTGTTATAATTCCTTCTTGCAAAGCAATCAATCCAGTTAAAAGTTTAAAGATAGATCCTGGAGGATAAGTTCCTTGTATTGCTCTATTAAAAAGAGGTTTGTTTTTATTTTTTAATAGCTTTTTATAGTTTTCTGATCTTTTTCTACCAATTAATAAATTAGGATTATATGTTGGAGATGATGTTAAAGTTAGAATTTCACCTGATGAAGGTTCTATTGCTACAATAGCCCCAATTTTATTTTTCATAAGTTTTTTTGCATAATCCTGTAACTCAATATTAATTGTTGTAGTTAAATTTTTTCCAGGAACTGATAAAGTGTCAAATTTTCCTTCTTGAAATTTACCTTGGTCTCTATTGTGAACATCAACTAGTTTTATTGCCATTCCTTTACTTCCTCTTAATTTGCTTTCATAAGCTGCTTCAACACCACTTACTCCAAATAAATCTCCTTTAGTATAATATTTATCTTCTTTTGTTTTTTGTAAATTCACCTCTCCTAAATATCCAATTACGTGAGTAGTAGAGTTAGTTCGATATTCGCGCATAGTAATTTTTTGTAAATAAAATCCAGGAAATTCATATAAATGTTCTCCAATAGTACTTGCATTTTCTTTGCTAAGATGTTTAATAAAAACACTTTCTTTATATGCTGAATACTTGATTGCTTTATTGTAATTTTCAATGAATTTTTTTTTTGTAATCTGCATAAGATTACAAAATTTGAGAGTATCAATTTTTTTGCCTTTTAATTCTCTTGGGATTATCATTAAATCATAGGCAGGCACATTAGCTACAATCAAATTACTATCTCTATCATAAATTAATCCTCTTACTGGTTGCTGAACATCATAGCGTAGCACATTATTATTCGCAGAGAATTTATAGTTGTCATTTACTACCTGTATGTAAAATAGTTTTGACAAAAAAACTATTGTAATTAATAACATAATACCAGAAACTATTTTGTGTCGTTTTTTAAATTTTTTCATTTCTTAGAACTCTTGAAAGTTTCTAGTATTAAAACAAGTACTAATGTTACTATACTACTAGAAATAATTTTTCCCAGAATTTGTAGATTAAAATAAAGATATTCTAAGCTAAAAAGTAAAGAATTATGAATTAGAATCATAAGAAATGAAAATACGATATATGATTTGCTACCAATTTTATTTAAAGTAATCTCATCCATATCTTCTAATATATTATAAGGGATTGTAATCTTCGCAAGTCCAATTTTGATAAAAGCAATAAAAACAGTTGCTGTTGAGTGAAAACCTAAACTGCCTGAAAATAGATCAATTAGAAACCCAATTAAAAACGCGTAGAATAGAAGTAACCAATTAGGAGTCTTTAATGGTATGCTTATAATTAGTGTTAGATAAAGATAAGGATTTATGTATGCGAAGAAGAGGATTTCATTAAGAACCAGAACTTGCAGCAAAACAAATAGCGGAATTAATCCAAGATATTTTATGAAATACTTATTCATCTTTTAGTAATTTTTTTTCAAGAAGTAGTTGTTCTTGTGATTCATTTGAATATGTAACATATACATTTCTAAGATTATTAAAGTCTTCAAAAAGATTTACATTAATTTTATAGAAGCCATCATCATTTTTTTTAAATTTCGATATAATTCCAATATTTATTCCTTCAGGATAAATGTTGCTATAGCTGTTAGTAGTTATTGTATCTCCAATATTTAATAGAATATGTGTTGGTAAATCGTTAATTGTAGCAGTTCTATAATCAAATCCCTCCCATCTTAGAATTCCAGTATGCATGTTTTTTTTTTAAAAAAATTCCAACGGCTGATTTATTGTGTAGCAGAGATATTACTAGCGCATAATTTTTACTAACTGAATGCACAATGCCAATTGCTCCTTGATTAGTTACAATACCCATACCTTTTTTTATTCCATTTTTACTGCCTTTATTTAGAGTTAAAAAGTTATTTCTTTTATTGACTGAATTATTAATTACTTTGGCTGCCAGATATTTAAATTCTTTATTGCTTACAACCGTAGAATCGATATATTGTTTACTTCTATCTAAAAGTGTATGTAGTTTTGCATTTTCTGTTATTAAATAATCATTTTGTTCTTTTAGAGAAAAGTAATTAGCTAGAAAGTTTTTATAGTTATATATAGGACTTGTATATTGTGTGCAAAATTTCATGATTTTATTAGCTTGGTAGTTATTATTTTGAACTAGTAATCCAATTGATAAACCTTCTATTAGAATAAATAATAATAGAGTTTGATTTAGTTTTAAAAATCGTAAAAGATTATGCATTAATACTCTTTACTATCGCATTAGAAATGTATATGTGTCAGTATTTTTAAGAGCAATTCCAGTCCCTCTTGCTACAGCCCTCAACGGGTCTTCTGCAACATATACAGGTAATTTAGTTTTTGTAGAAATCCTTTTGTCAAGTCCTCTAAGCATCGATCCCCCACCAGTTAAATATAGGCCTTCGTTATAAATGTCAGCAGATAAAGCTGGTGGTGTGTTAAATAAGGCACTCATAATAGCTTCCTCAATTTGTTCGATAGAGTTATTTAATGCGCCAGCAATTTCTTTATAAGTTACAATTACCTCTTTTGGGATCCCACTCATCAAATCTCTGCCATGTACTGCGTAGTTTGCTGGTGGTTCATCTAATTCAGTAAGAGCAGATCCAACTTGGATTTTAATTTGTTCAGCCATAATATCTCCAATAGCGATATTATGCCTTGTTTTCATGTGATATTGAATATTTGCAGTCAATTCATCGCCAGCAACTCTTATTGATTTATCACAAACAATTCCACCTAATGATATGACTGCAATCTCAGTTGTTCCTCCACCTATATCAATAACCATATTCCCTTTTGGTTCAAGAACATCAATACCAATTCCAATTGCTGCTGCCATTGGTTCATGTATTAACCAAACTTCTTTTGCTCCAGCATGTTCTGCCGAATCAATTACCGCTCTTTTTTCAACTTCTGTTACACCTGAAGGAATACATACTACCATCTTTAATGATGGCGCAAAGATGCTGTTTTTCATTTTTAGCATTTTAATAAAACCTCTTATCATTTGTTCAGAAGCTTGAAAATCGGCAATAACTCCATCTTTTAGTGGCCGTAAGGTTTCTATTTCTGTATGAGTTTTACCGTGCATTTGTTGAGCCCTCTTACCTATAGCAACCACTTCACCTGTTCTTATGTTTTTTGCAACAATTGATGGCTCATCTACAACTACTTTGTCATTATGAATAATCAATGTATTTGCAGTTCCTAAATCAATAGCAATTGCTTCTTGCATAAAGTCAAAAAATCCCATAATCTTTTTTTAATGTTTAAAATGTCTAATTCCAGTTAGTACCATAGCTATATTTTTTGTGTTACAATAGTCAATAGTTAATTGATCTTTTATTGAACCCCCTGGCTGTATTACTGCTTTTATTCCTTCTTTTGCTGCTAGTTCTACACAATCAGGAAAAGGAAAAAAAGCGTCTGATGCCATAACACTACCGTTTAAATTAAATCCAAATTTTTTCGCTTTTTCGATTGCTTGTTTAAGAGCGTCCACTCTTGAAGTTTGCCCAACACCGCTTGCACATAATTGTTCGTTTTTTGCAAGCACAATAGTATTTGATTTAGTGTGTTTGCAGATTTTTGAAGCAAAAACTAAATCAATTAATTGTTTGTCAGAAGGTATACTTTTTGTTACTGTTTTCATATCTTTAATTGTGTCAGTTTTTAAATCTTTTTCTTGGTGCAATATACCATTTAGTATACTTCTTAATTGTGTATTTGGAAGTGTTATTTTGTTTTGCTGTAAAATTATTCTTTTATTTTTTTTCTTTAGTATTTTTAGAGCTTCAGTAGTAAATTTTGGAGCAATTAATACCTCGTAAAATATTTTGTCAATTTCCATTGCAGTCTCAAGACATACTTCTTTATTAGTAATTAAGACGCCACCAAAAGATGAAGTAGGATCTCCAGCTAAAGCGTTTTTCCATGCCTCAACTAAATTTTTTCTACTTGCTATTCCGCAAGTGTTATTATGCTTTAGTATAGCAAATGTAGTTGTATTAAACTCAGTGATTAAATTAACTGCTGAGTCTACATCAAGTAGATTATTGTAAGAAACTTCTTTTCCATTTAACTTAGTAAACACTTCATCTAGCTCTCCATAAAAAGTTCCTTTTTGATGTGGATTCTCACCATATCTTAATGGTTTACTTTTTCTAATACTTTGTTTTAATGAAGCTGATTCATCAGATTTAAAATAATTATAAATAGCTGTATCATAATGTGATGAAACATTAAAGGCTGTAGCTGCAAATTTCTTTCTTACAGCAAGGCTTGAACTTGCTCCATTATTTTCTAAAAGCTCTAAAGTTTCTGGATATTGCGCCATCTCTGATACAGTAAGAACATCATTAAAGTTTTTAGCAGCAGCACGTATCAAAGATATACCTCCTATATCAATTTTTTCAATAATTTCTTTTTCTGAAGCATTTGAAGCAACAGTTTGTTCAAAAGGGTAAAGATCAACAATTACTAAGTCAAATTCAGGTATTTGATATTCTTCTAATTCCTTTTTATCCATCTGAACATTTCTTCTTGATAAAATTCCGCCAAATATATTTGGATGTAGAGTTTTTACTCTGCCCGCTAGTATTGATGGGTATGTTGTAAGATCTTCTACTCGATTTACTGATATTCCTTGTGTCTCAATAAATTTTTGTGTTCCTCCTGTGGAATAGATATTTACGTTAAGTTCGTTTAGCTTTTTTACTATAGATTCTAATCCATCTTTGTGAAAAACAGAAATTAGTGCATTTTTAATAGTTCTTTTGTCTGACATTGCAAATTATTAATATTGCAATTTTAGTTAAAACCTATATTAATTTAGCTATCTAGTATGTCAAAAATATAAATTGTTGATAAGTTGATTTTATTGTTGATTAATGGGGACTTTCTTATCTGCTGAAACATCTTTACAAACTTTTAAAGCTTCTTTTATGCTTTTTATATCTTTTATTCTTATACAAAGTTTTTCCTTTTTTTCTGTCATTTCACAACTGCTAAAATTATATTTTAAGTAGTTCAAAATTTGCTTAAAAGCTTCTGAATTATAATAATGAAAATCTGATTTTATTGGTAAATAAGCATACATTATTTTATTTTTAAGTATGATTCTCTCAAAGCCAATTTCCTTAGCTAGCCATCTTAATCTAAGTGCATCACAAACATTGTTAATAGCATCAGGAGTAGTCCCAAATCGGTCATTTAATCTTTCAATAAATTTACTAATCTCTTTTTCAGTGCTAAAACTATTGAGTTCTTTGTATAGATTTAGTCGCTCACTAATATTGCTCACATATGTATCAGGAATTAAGATTTCTAAGTCAGTATCTAGTGTGCAATCTTTAATATAGAACATTTTTTTTTCATTTTTGAAAATATCGTAAAATTTCTCTTGTTTTAATTCATCAATAGCCTCATTCAAGATCTTTTGATAGGTTTCAAATCCAATTTCACTTATAAACCCACTTTGATCAGCTCCTAGTAAATCTCCAGCTCCTCTAATGTCCAAATCTCGCATGGCAATTTTAAAGCCACTTCCTAAGTTAGAAAATTGTTCTAAGGCAGTTAATCTTTTTCTGCTTTCATTTGATATTGTATGTATAGGTGGACTTATTAAATAGCAAAATGCTTTTTTATTAGAACGTCCAACTCTTCCTCTCATTTGATGTAAATCACTCAATCCAAAGTTCTGTGCATTATTAATTATTATAGTGTTGGTATTTGGGACATCTAATCCATTTTCAATAATTGTTGTGGAAACTAAAATGTCA
>NZRJ01000061.1 GCA_002693745.1 Flavobacteriales bacterium | reverse complement strand
ACAAAAAATCTTTTGAGATGAAAGAGAGTACTCTAGAGAATACAGACGAAGAAGTAATTGTTTCAGAAAATGATTCTAATTCTGAGTTGAAAGAGAGAGTTCTAGAGAATACAGACGAAGAAGTAATTGTTTCAGAAAATGATTCTAAAAAAATCGTTTTTGATTTGGAAAATGATTTTTCTGAAAAGTCTTCAGAAGAAAAAGAAGAGTCATCTTCTGAAATGATAAGTTCAATTATATTAGAAGATAAAATTGAAGAAAAGCAGATTTTAGATTCAGATCAGTTAAANAAATCTTCTGAGGAGTCAGTGTTAAACAAATCTGACTCAACAAAATCAACTTCTGAAGTTATGAAAATTGAATCACGTGAAAGAGAGGAAAGATTAAGAAATATATCTATCCAGCTACGTACTCCNTCTGGATTAACATCTTTAGAAGATGTTCCTGCTTACAAACGTAACAATGTGGATATTAGTAAACAAATACATTCTTCAGAAAGTGAAGCTTCAACATACACATTAACTAACGGAGACGATAATACTACAGAATTAAAGCAAAACAATTCTTTCTTACATGATAACGTTGATTAGTTTATAAAAATTGATTTTGTATAATCTTCATTTAAAATTTACATATTATTTACAAAAGGTAATTTAANAAATAAAAAACCCCACAAAAGTGGGGTTTTAATTATATAATTAATTTAGGATAATTAATTACATCATTCCTGGCATTCCTCCTCCCATAGGAGGTGCTGGTGGCATTGCTGGAGTGTCTTCTTTTATTTCTGAGATAACACATTCAGTAGTAAGCAACATCCCGGCAACTGAAGCAGCATTTTCTAGGGCTACTCTCACAACTTTAGCTGGATCAATTACTCCAGCTTTATAAAGGTTTTCATATACTTCAGTTTTAGCATTAAATCCAAAGTCNCCTTTTCCATCTCTAACTTTTGCTACAACAACGCTCCCTTCTAAGCCTGTATTTTCAACAATTTGTCTAAGAGGTTCTTCAGCAGCTCTAGTAACAATATTTATACCGGTTTGTTCGTCATCATTNTCACCTTTGAGTTTGGTTAACTTTTCAGTTGCCCTAACTATTGCAACTCCGCCTCCAGGAACAATTCCTTCTTCTACTGCAGCACGAGTTGCAGCTAATGCATCATCTACTCTGTCTTTTTTCTCTTTCATTTCTACTTCGGTAGGAGCTCCCACATATAGCACAGCAACCCCGCCAGCTAATTTTGCTAATCTTTCTTGCAACTTTTCTCTGTCATAATCAGAAGTAGTGCTTTCAATTTGAGCTTTTATTTGATTTATTCTAGACTTAATAGTGGTGCTTTTTCCTGAACCATTAACTATAGTAGTATTATCCTTGTCTATAGTCACTTTTTCACTAGATCCTAACATTTCTAATGTAGTNCCTTCAAGCTTAAATCCTCTTTCTTCCGANATAACTGTTGCATTTGTAAGNATTGCAATATCTTCTAACATAGCTTTTCTTCTATCNCCAAATCCNGGAGCTTTTACAGCACAAACTTTTAAGGCACCTCTTATTTTATTTACNACTAATGTTGACAAAGCTTCTCCATCAACATCTTCTGCTATAATAAGAAGAGGACGTCCTTCTTTTGCAGTTTGTTCTAATATTGGCAATAGATCTTTCATTACAGAAATCTTTTTGTCATAAATTAGAATGTAGGGATTTTCCATATTTGTTTCCATTTTGTCTGGATCTGTAATAAAATAAGGAGATAAATAACCTCTATCAAATTGCATTCCTTCTACAACCTCAACATTTGTTTCTGTTCCTTTTGCTTCTTCAACTGTAATTACTCCTTCAGTTTTTACTTTTTTCATTGCTTCCGCTATAAGAGCTCCAATAACTGAATCATTATTAGCAGATATACTAGCTATTTGTTCAATTTTATCATAAGAACTACCTACTTTTTGAGATTGCAATTGAATATCCTTAATTAAAACTTTAGAAGCTTTTTCAATACCTCTTTTTACATCCATAGGNTTTGCACCTGCGGCTACATTTTTTAATCCAGCTGTTATAATAGCTTGTGCAAGTACTGTTGCTGTTGTGGTACCATCTCCTGCTAAATCATTTGTGTTTGAGGCTACTTCTTTTACCATTTGTGCTCCCATGTTTTCTATTGGGTCTTCTAGCTCAATTTCTTTTGCAACTGTTACCCCATCCTTAGTGATTTGAGGTCCTCCAAAGCTTTTCCCAATTACAACGTTTCTTCCTTGAGGACCTAAGGTAACTTTTACTGCATTTGCTAGTGCATCCACACCTTTTTTTAATTGATCTCTCGATTCTATATCAAATTTTATATTCTTTGCCATTTTTTTTATTTTATGATTGCTAAAATATCAGATTCTTTCATTATTAAATAATCTTCTTGTTCATGTTTTAATTCTGTACCACCATATTTGCTGTAAAGTACCGTATCGCCTACCTTTACGGTTATTGGGTTTTCTTTTGTTCCTTTACCTATAGCTATAACACTTCCTTTTTGTGGTTTTTCTTGTGCAGTGTCAGGAATTATAATTCCTGATTCAGTCTTTGTTTCTGCGTCCGCTTGCTTAATAATTACTCTGTCAGCAAGAGGTGTAATATTAATTTTTGACATAATTTTTAAATTTTAATTAAATACATTAGTTCAATTGTTATGTAGTTGCATAAACCGTGCCATAATAAATTTTTTTTCTAAAAAATGAAATTTTGTCAGATAAATTTTTAAAAGGATGAAAATTTGTCTTAACAATTATTCAGAATCAGACAAGGGTGAGGTTGGTAGGTTTGGAATTACCGCATCATCAATTTGTTCTTGCGCTTTAATTTCAGTAGCTTCTTCAGTATTTTGTCTTGGAATTGCAAAATTAGAAATTAATGATAAAACAATTAGAGTAATTGCTAAAGTCCAAGTTGCTTTTTCTAAAAAGTCAGTTGTTTTTTTAGCTCCCATAATTTGATTCCCTCCACCTCCACCAAATGAAGATGATAATCCGCCTCCTTTAGGATTTTGAACTAAAACAATTAAAACTAATAATATTGAAGTGATTATTATAAGTATGGCAAAGACAGTATACATTTTATTTATTCATTTTTTTTTTAATTAACTTAATTTGGGCTGCAAAGAAACTACTTTTTTTCGGATTTCTCAAAATTAATTTTTCATATGCTTCAATAGCCTTATCATAATGTTCTTGCTCTAGATAAACTTTTGCTAGTGTTGGAGTAACTAATTCATAATTTTCAAGTACGCTTTTTTTTGCAGCATCTGTTGCTTTAAAGAATATTTCTTTTTTAGGTTTGCTGATTTTTATTTCTTTTTCAAGCAATCTGTCAAGGCTTTTTTGTTTATAATCTTCTTTTCGTTTAATTTTTTTAGCATTTATTACTGTAAGCCATTCAGAGAATGAATACTTTTCAATTTGATCATAATTAAATTTTTCTTTTTTTAATTCTTGTTCTTTAAATGTTTGTTTGTAAACATTATCTCTTTCATGTTTGATTTTCCTGCTATATTTTTTAAAATTAATTAGATTAAAGAGTTTCTTTCTGTCTAAGCAATGAGCTGCAGCTTTTTTTAAATGCTTTTTATAGAGAATACTATTATTATTAAGTAGAGCTTTAGCAAGTAACAACTGTCCACTTTGAAAAAAAGGATATTTCACAAGAATATTTTCTAAAAAAGTAGTGTCAGAACTAGAAATAGTTTGTGGATTATTGATCAATTCTATTAGCTTTTCTCCTTTTTTCATTACCAGTTAACAAATGCTTTGTTAAACACATCCTCAATGATTTCTGAACTAATTTTTTCAATTAGAATATCTTCAATTTCGGTTAGATTATCAGAGCTGTTAAAATCACTATATCGACTAAAAGTAGTTTCAAAATTTTGTTTTTCATCAAAATTGTTTTCGTATTTTACTTTTATTTTAATTGTTAAACGATTCTTTTCAGCAGTTTCATTAGCTTGAATTGCTATTGGGCTTATCTGATATTTTGTTATCTCACCACTGAAACTTAGATCTCCTTCTCCATCTGTTAAAATTAAATTAGTTTGTGACAAAAAAAGATCTTTTAGTCCTTCTGTAATTGTTTGATTTAATATAGCTGGTGAATTGGTTGTTGAAGTTATAAAATTACTTACAGATACTGTTTTAGCATTTATTGGAATTGAAGCTCCTGTAAATGAGTAAATTCCACAAGAGCTGACAAATAAACTGATTAATAATATACTAATAAATTGTTTCATTCCAGCCTAAATTCTTTTAGCTTTCTGTAAAGTGTTCTTTCAGAAATGCCCAATTCATCAGCAGCACTTTTTCTTTTTCCTTTGTGTTTAATTAACGATTTTTCAATTAGCTTTTTCTCATGCTCAAATAAAGATAAAGATTCTTCTATATCAATAGTTTGAGTTTCTAAGCTGGTATTTGGTATTACATCTTCTTCTGATTCTTTAAAAAATCTTGAGTTTATTGTTTGCATAACTTCTGTCCTTCCATCTTTTTGCATAAGTTCAAAAGTAATCTTTTTTAGCTCAGATAAATCTCTTTTCATATCAAAGAGAACTTTATATAGTATTTCTCTTTCTGATAAGTCTGCTTTATTTTTGTCTTTATATTTTACAATACCACTAGTAGAAACATTTGGCAATTGAGCTTGTATTCTTTCTGAACTAATAACTCGTTCTGTTTCAATTATAGATAATTGTGCAACAAAATTTCTTAACTGCCTAATGTTTCCGGGCCAATTATAGGATTTTAAGATATTTAAAGCCTCATCACTTAATTGAATAGCTGTAGTATTATATTGCTCTGCAAAATCTGATGCAAACTTTCTGAAAAGTAGATTAATATCCTCTCCACGATCTCTTAGTGCAGGAAGATTTATACTAATTGTATTTAGTCTGTAATACAAATCTTCTCTGAACTTACTTTTTTCCACGAATTGTGGTAAGTTTACATTTGTTGCTGCAATTATCCTTACATCAATTTTTTGTGATTTTGAAGAACCAACTTTTATAATTTCACCATTTTCTAAAACCCTTAACAATCTAGCTTGTGATGCAATAGGCAATTCTCCAACTTCATCTAGAAAAATAGTTCCTCCGTCTGCAGCTTCAAAATATCCTTTTCTACTATCATGAGCTCCGGTAAAGGACCCCTTTTCATGTCCAAAAAGTTCTGAATCTATAGTCCCTTCAGGAATTGCACCACAATTTACTGCAATGTATGGGTTGTGTTTTCGCTTGCTATTTTGATGAATTATTTTAGGAATACTTTCTTTTCCTGTTCCACTTTCTCCGACAACTAAAATAGAAATGTCAGTTGGAGCAACTTGTAAAGCAACATCAATGGCACGTTCTAGTTTAGGGCTGTTTCCTATGATTCCAAATCTTTGTTTTACCTGTTTTGTATTCATGATTAAATTATTTTTCCTTGTAGAGTTGCAGAAGTACAATTTTCAATTTTCACCATTACATAATCACCAATTTTCTTTTCTTTTTTTTCAAATACTACTGTTGAATTATAAGTTGTTCTTCCAAAAAAATGTTGGTCAGATTTTTTAGAAACTCCTTCAATGAGAACTTCTAAGGTTTGTCCAATTTTATCATTCATGTGTAAAAAAGAATGAGATTGTTGTTTTGCAATTATTTCAGACAGTCTTCTTTGTTTAGTAGTGTCAGAAACATCATCTTTCATTCTTGCTGCAGAGGTATTTGGTCGTTCAGAATATTTAAACATATACCCAAAATCATATTTGACATAATCCATTAATGATAATGTTTCCAGGTGATCATTTTCGCTTTCTGAACAGAAGCCTGAAATCATATCCATGGAAATAGCACAGTCAGGTATTCTTTTTTTAATATCGTCAATTAGCTTGATATACTCTGATCTGTTATAGCCTCTTTTCATTAATTTTAGTATTTTATCACTTCCTGATTGTACTGGCAAATGAATATATTTACAGATATTATTATACTTACTTATCATATCAATAACATCAATACTCATATCTTGAGGGTTAGATGTGGAGAATCTTACTCTTAAAAGAGGATTTATCTTAGCAACTTTTTCAAGTAGATCAGCAAACCTCACACTATTTTCTCTTGCATCTTTACTGGCCTTTTTAAAGTCTTTCTTTGCACCGCCACCATACCAAAGATATGAATCTACATTTTGTCCAAGCAATGTAACTTCTTTATATCCATTTTTAAACAATTCTCTACATTCTTCAATGATGCTTTCAGGATCTCTACTTCTTTCTCTGCCGCGTGTAAATGGAACTACACAAAAAGAACACATATTGTCACAGCCTCTAGTAATTGATACAAATGCACTAACACCATTACCTCTCAATCTAATAGGGCTAATATCAGCATAAGTTTCTTCCAAGGATAAAAATACATTTACAGCCTTTCTTCCATCTTCAACCTCTGTTATTAGATTTGGTAAATCTCTATATGAGTCAGGGCCCACGACAATATCTACTAATTTTTCTTCTTCTAGAAATTTTTCTTTTAATCGTTCTGCCATACAGCCTAAAACACCTACTAGCATTTTTGGGTTTTTATTTCGCTTTATTGAGTTGTAGAATTCTAATCTTTTTCTAACAGTAAGCTCAGCTTTTTCTCTAATTGAACATGTATTTACAAATACTAAATCTGCTTGAGTAATATCTTTAGTTGCATCAAAGCCTTCTTTTGACAGAATAGAGGTGACAATTTCACTGTCTGAAAAGTTCATTTGACAGCCATAACTTTCAATATACATTTTTCGGCGCATTTTTTTAGATAAAGGTGAAATTTCTGTTTATTTTTTGTTTTTAATATTTTTTGCCAGCAACTTACTTTATTTGTATTTTATAGAAATACAAAAATAATAAAAAAACTGACAATGTGACAGTTGTAAATCTAACTTATATTATATATAATATAACACAAATTAATACTGACTGTCAACATTTTTTGATTTGTTTTATTCAAAAAAACTTTCTTTAATTTGCACCAATTTTTTATAACAATAAAATTTATGGCAAAGAATCTAGTAATTGTTGAATCACCAGCGAAGAAGAAAATTATTCAGAGTTTTTTAGGTAAGGATTTTGTGGTTGAATCGAGTATTGGTCACATTAGAGATTTGCCTAAAAAAGGTGGCATGGCAATAGATATTGAGAATGGTTTTACTCCAAATTATGTAATATCAGAAGATAAAACTAAGGTTGTTAGTCATTTGAAAAGTATCGCAAAAGAAGCTGAAACTATTTGGCTTGCAACTGATGAGGATCGAGAGGGGGAGGCTATTGCATGGCATTTAACAGAGGCATTAAAATTAGATCCGCTAGCAACTAAAAGAATTGTTTTTCATGAAATCACGAAAAAAGCGATAACAAACGCAATAGAAAAACCAAGATTATTAGATTCAAATTTAGTTAATGCACAGCAGGCAAGGCGAGTATTGGATAGATTAGTTGGTTTTGAGCTTTCTCCTGTACTTTGGAGAAAAGTGAAACAAGGACTTTCAGCTGGCCGCGTTCAATCAGTAGCTGTGCGTTTAATAGTAGAGCGAGAAAATGAAATAGCTAATTTTAAAGTTTCATCCAATTATAAAGTGACAGCTTTTTTTATTAATAGTCAAGGAAGGATAGTCAAGTCAGAATTGCCACAAAGATTTAAAAACGTAAATGACGCATATGAGTTTCTTGAACATTGTAATGAAGCTAGTTTTTCAGTAGCTTCTTTGCAAAAGAAGCCAGCAAGAAAATCACCAGCAGCACCTTTTACAACTTCTACATTACAGCAAGAGGCATCACGTAAATTAGGTTTTTCAGTTAACCAGACAATGATGATTGCTCAGAAATTATATGAGGCCGGTAAAATAACTTATATGAGAACAGATAGTGTAAATTTATCTGAAGACGCATTGGCTGCTGCTGAATTAGAAATTAAAAATTTATATGGAGAAAAGTTTGCAAAAAAAAGAACTTACAATAAAAAATCAAAAGGCGCACAAGAGGCTCATGAGGCNATTCGTCCATCATATATGAATTACAAAAAAATTGAAGGAGATGCTTCAGAAAAAAGGCTATATGATTTAATTTGGAAAAGAACTATTTCGTCTCAAATGGAGGATGCTCAATTTGATAGAACAACTGTGAAAATAGATATGTCTAATTCATCAAAACAATTTTTAGCTAAAGGTGAGGTTATAACTTTTGAAGGATTTATGAAGGTGTATTTGGAGGGAAAAGATGATGAAATTGAAGAGCAAGAAAGNATGTTGCCTAATCTTGAAGAGGGTGAGGTTTTAGAGATGTCTGAAGCTGTTGCCTCTGAGCAATTTTCTCGTCCACCAGCACGATATGCTGAGGCTAGTTTAGTTAAAAAGATGGAAGAATTAGGAATTGGAAGGCCTTCAACATATGCAGCTACTATTACAACTATACAAAAGCGAGGTTACATTGAAAATGAAAATCGTGAGGGAGTAGAACGAATTTCCAAAATAATAACTTTAAAACAGGGAATAATTAAAAAAACAGAAAAAAAGTCTATTACTGGCGCCGAAAGTAAAAAGCTTTTTCCGACAGATGTTGGTATAGTAGTAACTGATTTTTTAGTTGCTCATTTCTCAGATATTATGGAGTATAGTTTTACAGCTTCTGTTGAGACAGAGTTTGATGAAATTGCTGCTGGAAAAAAAGTTTGGAATCAAATGATAGCTTCTTTTTACGTAGGTTTTCATACTAAAGTAAAAGATGTTATTGGTAGTGTTGGTAAGGTTTCTGGAGAAAGAGAGTTGGGTATTGATCCTAAAAGTGGAGATAAAGTTTTTGCTCGAATAGGCCCTTTTGGCCCAATGGTTCAGATTGGAGAAAAACAAGAGGATGAGAATGCCCCTAAACCAAGATTTGCATCTTTAATTCAGGGACAAAAGATACAAACTATTTCACTAGAAGATGCTCTAGACTTGTTTAAGCTANCTAGAAAGGTAGGTGAATGGAAAGGAAAAGAAATTATAGCTTCAGTTGGCAGGTTTGGACCATATTTAAGATACGATGGTAAATTTACATCAATAAAGAAAACCGATGAAGCAGATCCTGTTACTATAAGTTTAGATCGATCAATAGAGCTACTAAAAACTAAAATTCAGGCTGATAAAGAAAGATTAATTTCTAACTTTGAAGGAGATCCTTTAATTCAAGTGCTAAATGGAAGATTTGGCCCTTTTATTCAGGTTTCTCCTTTAAAACAGAAAAAGATAAATATTAAAATTCCAAAAGGTACTGAACCAAAAAAATTGACTAGAGANGAATGTGTTGATTTATGGAATAATCAATCAGAAAAGAAATCTGGTTTTAAAAAGAAATAATGAGCGGAATTTTTTNCTGTTTTAATCCAGTGAGTTATAATCTTTATTGTAATAAAGATCGATGGGAAACGACTCAAGTTGGAAGATATATTGATACTTATATTGAAGGCTCTTTCCCAGATTTTAAAAAATCTGAGATAGCAATATTTAATGTCCCTGAATATGAAGGGTCTAATAATTTTGCTGCAGAATCTCATTGTAATGTNAGAGCGGCATTTTATTCTTTTTATCATGATAATCTACCTAGTATTTGCGATTTGGGTGTTTTGAANNTAATGCCTACTCGAAAGGAGTCGTTTAAGATCATTGAGAGGGTTTGTTCTGAGCTTATATCAAATGGAGTTATTCCACTNATAATCGGCGGAGGTCACGATTTGAGTTATGCTGTTTATAAGTCTTATGTTGCATTAGAAAAGTTTATGACTTTAACATCAGTAGATAATAAGTTTGATATAGGATTAGAAGATGATAATTTGGCTTCATTTTCTTTTTTTGGAAAGATGATTTCTCATAAACCAAATTTTCTTTTTCATTTTAACAATATAGGATATCAATCTTACTTTGTTTCTTCTTTGGCTTCAGAAATGTTGCAAGAAATGAATTTTGATATAGTTCGTCTAGGGGATTTAAAAAATAATTTTAATGATGTTGAGCCAATAATGAGAAATACTGATTTTTTAAGTTTTGATATTTCTGCTATTAAGTATGCATATGCTTCAGCCAATGTCTATGCTTCCCCTAATGGTTTAAACGGTGAGGAGGCTTGTAAGATTATGCGTTACGCAGGCTTGAGTGATAAAATTACCGCAGTTGGTTTATTCGAATATAATCAGAAGTTGGATTCAAATAATCAAACAGCTTTTTTACTTGCTCAGATGCTATGGTATTTTGTTGATGGTTATAAGATGAGAAAGAATGAGCTAAATCCAAATATAAATAATTGTGAAAAATATACTGTAGCTTTTGAGGATGGAAAAAATGAAATAAATTTTTATAAGAGTAAAATTAGTGACAGATGGTGGATGGGAGTTCCTTTTAGCAAGGAGGGCTTTGAAGAGCTTCAGAATTATTATGTTGCTTGCTCATACAGAGATTATGAGATAGCAAACAAAGGAGATATCCCTGAAAGATGGTTGAAAACCTTAAATAAATTTCTTTAGTTAAACGCTTTGATTGACAGTAGTTTAGGAAGGTTGTTGTTGTAAATAAATCAATAAGTTTACTAAGATTTTATTCAAAGTGTTAAAAATTGTTTATTTTAGCGAAAATTTTTTACGGATTACATAGATATGAAAAAAATAATTATATTAATACTAGCATTGTTTTCTTCAGATATTGTTTCAGCACAGCAAGATCCGCAGTTTAGTCAGAATATGTTTAATAAATTGGCTAATAATCCNGGTTTTGCAGGAAGTAGAGGGTTAATAGCTACTTCTATTTTGCACAGATCTCAGTGGATGGGTTTTGGTGATGATGGTGCTGCTATTTCAACTCAAAATTTTAGTATTGATGCTGAATTGCCTTCACTCTATGGAGGAGTAGGACTTAATATAGTAAAGGATAATATAGCCCAGTTTAGTAATTTGGGTGTTCAAGCTTCTTATGCATATAGAACTGAACTTGGTTTAGGACAAATAGGTATGGGTATGTCAGTTGGAATTTTCCAAAGTGGACTTGATGGTGCCGCTTTAAGACCCTCTACAGCTGGAGATCCGTTTATTCCTGATGTAGATGTAAATGGTTCTGCACTTGATATAGGTGCGGGAATATATTATAATACTCAGGATGTTTATATTGGCATCTCATCTTCCCACATGACGGAGCCTACAATTGCATGGAACGATAATACTGAATTTAATTTAAAAAGACATTATTTTTTGATATCGGGTTACTATTATCAGATAAATCCTATTTTGTCATTAAATCCATCTATATACTTAAAGTCTGATGGCGCAACGTCCCAATTAGATATTAACTCTAATGTCATTTACAATGATANGTTTTGGGGTGGAGTTAGTTATAGATTAGATGAAGGTTTGATCATGTTAGCAGGAATGGACATTACTGAAGATCTTAGATTTGGTATTGCATATGATATTACTATGATTAATTCAATGGGTAATTCATTAGAAATAATGCTGGGGTATAATTTTAAAATAGATACTTCAAAGCCAGTTTNTAAACATAAAAACCCTAGATTTTTATAAAAGAAGATTTTAACATCACTTTTTTAATTTAAAGTGAAAAAAAAAAAAGAAAATGAAAAAAATTATTTTATTAGCTTCTGTAGTAGCATTGTTAAGCGCTTGTGGGGGCTCAGGAAATGGAGAGCTTATTGGAGTACAGAAAAGGCAAATATGGAACCCAACAGATCCTTATGGNATGGTATTTATTCCTCAAGGAAGTTACACTATGGGACCTTCTGACCAAGATGTTCCTTTTGCAAATGTATCTCAATCAAAAACAGTTTCAGTTGGAGCATTTTATATGGACGAAACAGAAATTACAAACAATGAGTATCGTCAGTTTACCGACTGGGTTAGAGACTCTTTAGCACATGTTATTTTAGGTGAAGCTGGAATTGAGGGACACTTGATAGAGGAGGATGAATACGGTAATTTTTTGGAACCAGCAATAATAGACTGGAATACTAAAATAAGATGGGATGATGAGGAAGTTAGAGAGATTTTAGCAGAAGAGATGTATTTACCTCAAGTAGAAAGGTTAGATGGTCAAATAGAATTTGATACTCGAAAATACATATATAAATATAAAGTGTTAGACGTTCAATCTGCTTCTGCTAAAGCTAATAGAGAAAAAGGAGCTTCTGGCGAAAAAGATAGAAGTGAATTTTTTATTGAATATCAAGTACCAGTTTATCCTGATACTTTGACTTGGACTCATGATTATTCATATTCATTTAATGATCCTTACACTAAAAATTATTTTTGGCATCCTGCTTTTGATGATTATCCTGTAGTANGTGTTAATTGGAATCAAGCAAATGCTTTTTCTCATTGGAGAACCAAAATGATGAATTCTTTTTTGAAAAAAATTAAACAACCAACATTGCCTGATTTTAGATTNCCAACAGAATCNGAATGNGAATACGCNTCAAGAGGNGGGTTAGAAGAGTCTCCATATCCTTGGGGAGGNCCTTATACAAGAAATCTGAAAGGTTGCTTCTTAGCTAACTTTAAGCCACTTAGAGGTAACTATGTTGCTGATGGAGGACTTAAAACTATTAAAACAGCTTCTTATAACCCTAATGGATATGGGCTTTATGATATGGCTGGTAATGTTGCAGAATGGACATCAAATGCATATGACGGTTCTTCTTTTTCATATACTCATGATATGAATTCTGATTATCATTATAATGCACAGGATGGTGATCACGAGGTTTTAAAAAGAAAATCCATTAGAGGAGGATCATGGAAGGATGTAGCGTATTTTATACAAACAAGCACAAGGACTTTTGAGTATCAAGATACGGCAAAATCTTATATAGGATTTAGATGTGCAATAGATTTCCTTGGTAGAGATAAGAAAGATTTTGAATAAACTATTTAATAATTNAAAAAAAAAAATATGAGCTTGGTAAAAAGTATAGAAAGAATAACAGAGGCAAAATGGTATAAATTGATGATGCCAAAGTTATATGGTTGGGGTGCTGCAGTTGTAATTTTAGGAGCATTATTTAAAATTGAACACCTTCCTGGAGCATCTTATATGTTGATGGCAGGGTTAGGTATGGAGGCTATAATATTTTTCTTTTCAGCCTTTGAAAAACCTTATGTAGAGCATGACTGGTCATTAGTTTATCCTGAACTTGCTCATATGGAAGATCCTTCATCGAAAAGGCCATCTCAACAACTTGATGAAGCTTTAGAAAAAGCAAAAATAGATAATGAATTAGTTGAAAGTTTAAATGAAGGTCTTAGATCTTTTGGAGAATCTGCNAAGCAATTAAATGAGACAGTTACTGCAGCTTCAGGAATATCAGAATATAATTCTCAAATTCAAGAAGGGGTCAAAAATATGAATGCGTTAAATTCTCTATATGAACTACAGTTACAGGCTTCAAATCAGCAAATGGAAGCAACTAATTTGTTTTTACAAAATTTACAATCTTCAGTGGAAGATTCAAAAAAATTTCAACAACAAGTTAGTAGNTTAGCAGAGAATTTAGAACAATTGAATAAAGTATATGCAAATATGCTTAATGCAATGAACACTAATAGATAATTTTAATCTTTAAAAACATAAAATAAATTATGGCAGCAGGTAAACAAACGCCAAGACAAAAGATGATAAATATGATGTACTTAGTGCTAACCGCACTACTTGCATTAAATGTTTNTAAAGAAGTTTTAAATTCGTTTTTTGAGGTAAACAAAGGTATAGAAAGAACTACAACAAATTTTGACTTAAAAAATGGCGATACTTATGCTGAATTTGATAATGCAGCAATGAATAACCCTGAAAAATATAAAGAGGTAAGAGATAAAGCACATGATTTAAAATTAAAAGCTGACCAACTTGTAGATTCATTGCAAAAAATGAAATATGATTTAGTGTTTTCTACAGATGGAGAAGTTTATTTAGGATCAGAACAAGAAATAACTTCAGAAGATGGAGATCTAATTCAAGACAAAGCATTTGTAAAACCCTGGAGTCAATTAAATAGTAAACAAAAGAAAATAGTTTTAAATTCTCCTATTGGACATTTAAATGCTAAAGATAATAGAGATCAAGCAGGATCATTATTTTACAATGTAAAGAAAGCAGCTTTAAATGGAAGTGATACTCCCGCGACTTCACGTAAGAAAGAGATGGAATCACTCAAGTCACTATTGATTTCTCTTTCNGGAGATAATATAAGGCTGGTTAATTCAGTTAATGAAACATTTAACTTGGATGATCGAAAGCAAAGAGATGGTAAAGTTATTGCATGGGAATATCATAATTTTTACGATATGCCAGCTGTAGGGGCTTTAACTCTTTTATCTAAGATGCAGTCAGATATTAGAAATACTGAAGCGAATGTTATTGATTATTTAAANAAGGATATTGATGCTAAGTCATTAAAATTTGGAGACGCAGAAGCCGTTGAAATTCCTAAATCTAACTTTATTTTAAAAGGAGATTCTTTTAGGTCAACTATATTTATTGCAGCAAAGCAAGAAGGTCAAGAACCANANATTTTTGTAGGAGAATATGATAGTTTAGGTGATGGTAATTATGAGATGAAAGGAGATTATGAGACCGTTAATGTTATAAATGGAAAGGGTTTATATACTACTAAAACACGATCAGAAGGGCAGAAGAAATGGGGAGGGTTAATTGTCATGAAAACAGAAACAGGAAATAAATATTATCCTTTTAATGGAGAATATTTAGTTGCCTCTAGAACAGCCGTAGTTTCCCCAACAAAAATGAATATTTTATATTATGGATTAGAACAAATAGGGGGGAATCCTGTACAGGTATCTGTTCCTGGTTATCCAGCAGGAGAGATTACCCCTAGAATGACTAATGGAAAGATTAAGCCTGTTAAGAAGTCTGAAGGAATGTATGTATGCATGCCTAACAAGAATGCAAGAGAAGCCGTTATTACATTATATGCAAATGTTGATGGAAAACAAAAAAGCATGGGTAAAGTTGAGTTTAGAGTTAAAAAGACACCACCTNCTACACCACTTATTGGTTCTGTAAAAAAAGGTTTGATATCAAAAAATGTTTTAAAAGAAGAAATTGTTCGTGCTGAGTTAAAAGACTTCTTATTTGATGGTCTTAGATATGCAGTTACTTCTTTCAAGATGACAGGATATATAAATGGAGCGCCTGCTACTGCGATGCAAAATAATGGTATGGGATTTACAAAAGATCAGAAAAGAATTATAGCAAATGCTGCAAAAGGTAGCGATATAACTATTACACAAATTTATGCTAAATTAACACCGGGGCAAAGTGACCCTGTTCCACTTCCAACAGCTTTAGTTTTTAAACTTAAATAAAAGATTATGAAAAAAATTATATTACTATTTGTTTTTATAACATTTAATTTTACATCTTTATATGCTCAGGATGTTTTACAACCACCTTCTATAAAGGATATGAATTCTGTATATAAAAAAGACAGGAATACAAATAAGAAAATTCAAGAATACACTCATTTAAGAGAGGCTGATGTTATGTGGTCTCGAAAAATTTGGAGAGATATTGATTTACGTCAGAAAATAAATCATCCTTTTTATTACCCAATGAATGACGGTAATGAAGATGCAGTTAGAACTGATGATAGAAGAAGTTTGATTGATGTAATTTATAGTGCAGTGGCGGAGGGCACTATTACAGCATATGATCCAAAAGATGGTTTAGATGATGAATTTAGAGAAACGATTTCTGAAGCTGAAATTATATCTCGAAGTGGGGCAGGTATGGAAGTAACAACAAAATTTGATCAAGATTTAATTGCACAAGGAGTTGATCCAGAGCTTGCGCAGTATCAAGACACTATCTATAACCCTTTTGATAGAAATATAATTAAGAAATGGAGATTAAAAGAGGAATGGTTTTTTGATAAACAGAGATCTGTAATGGATGTTCGTATTATTGGTATGGCTCCATTAAAGGAAGATAGAGATGAAGATAATAATTTAACTGGTACATTTTCTCCACTGTTTTGGGTTTGGTTTCCAGAAACAAGAAAAGTTTTAATTAAGGCTGAAGTTTTTAATTTAGTTAAAAATGATGCAGAAAGGAGAACATATGATGATATTTTTTGGAAAAGAATGTTTAGTTCGACTATTTTTAAAGAAGCAAATGTAATGGATAGACAGATTGATCAGTATATGGTTGGTTTAGATGCGTTATTGGAGGCAGAGAAGATCAAAGAAGAATTATTTAATTTTGAGCATGATTTGTGGGAATATTAATTTAAAATTTTACAAATAAATATAGCCCCTTATGGGGCTTTTTTCATAATATACTTTTGTTAAAAATTAATAATAATCTTGTTTCTTTTTCGTTAGAACGCTATTCAATATAAAATCTTCAATAAAATCTCGAAAGTTATTGAATGATGTTATTGCAAACTTGAGATTATGTAAATATAAAATTGATATTTTTGAAGCATTATTGTTTGCTAAGAAACAGATTAAAATTATAATTGAAAATGGAAAAAGAGTTAAGTTTAAGAGAGATTATTTATGAAATTATATTATTTTTTATTTACTCTAGAAGGATTATACTTTTAACGACGATTATAGGAACTCTAAGTATTATTTTGTTTCAAAAAGTTAGACCTGTATATTATAATACAACTGCAATTGTTACATCTGGTTTATTCTGTTTTGAACGATTAAATGATGAGTCAGCATTTGTTTTAGATCAGAAGGTTGCTATTGATTTAGTAAATCTATTGGATTTAGATGTGCAAAAGGAGGACTTTCTTATTTTATCAAAAAAAATGAAAATTTCACTTGAGGATGCTTCAACAATTAAGTCAATTAAAGCTGAAGCAATTACTATGAAAGATGCAGAAAGAAAGGAATTGAATACATCTAAGTTCATTATTGATTTGTCGGTAAGAAATAATCAATCTATTTCTAATATTCAGCAAGGAATAATAGATTATTTTTCTAATAATAATTATATTAAAGGGTATTATGATCAGTTTATTTCAACCACAATAAATGAAATTAATGAGATTGATAATGAAGTAACAAGTTTAAGAGGCATGAGAGAATCAGAATCAGATGTAGATGTAAGTTCTGTTCATGTGAGTTCTATAAAGTCTGAATATGATATTAATAATCAGATAATGGAGTTGATTCGTTTAAGGTCTAAGAATTCTACAGACTTAGTTTCATTAAAACCACTAGCATTTGTTGCTCCTTTTACAGAAACACAGCGACCAGAAAGAGGAGTTTTACTTATTGGATCAGTTGCAGCTGGTATATCATTTTTATTAGGAATTATTATTTCAGTTTTTAGAGCTGTATATTTAAAATCAAAAGAATAATGCATATCACCGTTATAGGATCAGGGTATGTCGGATTAGTAGCATCAGTTTGTTTCGCAGAAATGGGAAATAGTGTTGTTTGTGTTGATATAGATGAAAAAAAGATAACAAAATTAAAGGAAGGTGTTGTCCCAATATATGAGCCAGGCTTACGTGAGCTAGTTTTAAATAATTTAGAAAAAGGATTTTTAAGATTCACAACGAATACAAAGGAAAGTTTAAAAAACTCTGAGGTTGTGTTTATTGCAGTTGGAACTCCTATGGGTGATGATGGATCAGCTGATCTTAAATATGTCTTGCAAGTTGCTAAGACTATTGGAATGTATATGATCCACCATCTTATTGTAGTAGATAAATCTACTGTGCCAATAGGAACAGCTGATAAGGTAAGAGCAACTATTCAAAAAGAACTTGATTTAAGAAATTCAAAACTAACTTTTGATGTTGTTTCTAATCCAGAGTTTTTAAAAGAAGGCGCAGCAATTAAAGATTTCATGCATCCAGACAGAGTTGTTGTTGGAGCAAATAGTGAAAGATCTATGAAAATAATGAAGCATTTATATTCTCCATTTACGGTTAGAAATGATAGATTTATTGGAATGGATATTAGATCAGCTGAAATGACTAAGTATGCTGCTAATGCTATGTTGGCTACCAAAATATCTTTTATTAATGAAATATCTAATATTTGTGAGCGCGTAGGGGCTGATGTAAATGAAGTTCGAAAAGGAATAGGAAGTGATCAAAGAATTGGGAATAAGTTTATCTATCCTGGCTGTGGTTATGGAGGAAGTTGCTTCCCCAAAGATATAAAAGCTCTTATTAAGATTGCAAATAATAATGGCTATGTTCCAAATTTAATTACATCTGTTGAGAAGGTAAATAATGCCCAAAAAAAAATCTTGTTTTATAAGTTGACTAATCAATTAGGAAGAAATTTATCAGATAAAAAGATTGCTATATGGGGGTTGTCATTTAAGCCTGAAACGGATGACATGAGAGAGTCTCCATCAATAAATTTAATAAAATCAATTGTTGCGGCAGGAGGAGAAGTAAATGCATATGATCCAAAAGCAATACATGAGGCTAAATTCTATTTAAAAGATATAGAAATTAATTATCATAAAGATAAATATTCTGCACTTGATAATGCTGATGCTTTAATTATGGTTACTGAATGGAAGGAATTTAGAAGCCCTGATTTTGACTTGATGAAATTAAAAATGAAAGGAAACTTATTTATAGATGGAAGAAATCAGTTTAAATCAGAATTTATTCAGAATAAAGGGTTTAAATATTTGCAGATTGGAGTAAAAGATTAAAATATGCTTAAGTCTAGCATCATAAAGTCAAAATCATTTTTTGATTTTCTTTATATGTTTTTTGCGAACATCATAAAAAAAGGATTTGGTTTTTTTAGAGAGATAATTCTTGCATTCTTTTTTGGATCTTCTATGATTTATGCAAATTTCTTATTATTAAAAACAGCTGCTGATTTGTTTTCCCAATTTACACAAGGTTCTGCTTTACAAGCTAGCCTCCTTGCTAAATTTTCTGCTTTATATTCCAAAGGGAAAGAGGTTTCGTTAAGTAATGTAGTTAGTTTCTCAAAAGAAATTACTTGGAAAATATTTTTTGTAAGTCAATTAATTCAGATCCCGCTAGTTTTTTTTATTTCTCCTAATAATATATTATTATTTATTTTTATATCAATATTATTGGGGGTTGTTATATCATCAAATTTTTTTAGTTCTATTTTTTTAATAATTATTCAAGCTAAGGGCAATTTCAAGCAATTTTCTATATCGACAACTGTAGATTTATTTATATCTACAGTTTTACTTTATCCATTATCTTTATTTTTTGGTGTTATTGGAGTTGTAATTAGTCGTATTATTGGACTCACATACTTAATATATAATTATTTTGTACCTATATTTAAAGAGACGAAAGGTCAGGAAGTTTCTTTTGGGATGAAGGATATTAATCTTTCAATTATGCTACTTGGCAACTTTGCTAATATAATCATGTTTATCTCAAGATTTGTAG
>NZRJ01000060.1 GCA_002693745.1 Flavobacteriales bacterium | reverse complement strand
TTAATAAAATTAAATATGGTTTTGGCAAATGGTAAATACTTTAATAGCCTAAAGCTACTTGATGCATGTTTGTGGAGCCAATTAACTAAAAATAGGTTGATTAATAGATCCATTAACAATCATTGAATCACAAAGATTAGAAACTGTACTAGCACAAATAGATTGACATGCAGCTAATGAGGCATATTGACCAACTCCTGTTCCAGGGTCATAACATCCAATCGGACCACAGTCCCAAGAAGGTGTTGGTGTTACACAAGCAGTCTGACAAGCAGCTAAAGAACTATATTGACCTAATCCTGTACCAGGATCATAACACCCTCCTAGCGTATTAACAGGACAATCCCAAGAAGGTGTAATACCGCATGCAGATTGACAAGAAGATAAAGAACTATATTGCCCTAATCCTGTACCAGGATCATAACACCCTGTAGCTGGATTGCAGTCCCATGTAGCAGGTATTGAATTACCAATAAGTATAGAGTCACAATAAACAGAGGTGCACCAATTAATAATTGTTGAGTCAAAAAAAGTAACTGTCAAACAAGGTGTATATACACCATTGTTTGCGTATGTGTGTACAGGATTTTGCTGTGTTGAAGAATTTCCATCACCAAAATCCCAATCCCAAGTTACAGAATAGTTTGTTGACCAACCTTGATTTACAAAAGACAAATCAGTAAATATAGTTGTAGTCCCATTTTGCATATAACTGAAACCTGCTTGACACTGTGCTTGCACAAGCAAAATTGTTAGAAATGCCATTATTGTTGTAAATAATTTTTTCATAATTTTGAATTTAATTTATTTTTTAAAAACTATTTTTATATTAAAGTTCAAAGATATGTAGTTTCTTGAATAATGCAATTTATTTCTAAAAATTACCTTACGGATTCAAACATGATATAAAACAAAAANTATCTAGTAAANAACTTATATATTCAGTATAAAAATTATGCCTAAAAAACAATATAACAAAAAAGAAATTGTCTTAATCACAGGCGCTAATGGTCATTTGGCAAAAGTTGTAAGCGAATATCTTTGTAAAGATTATATTGTAAGGCATCTAACAACAAACCATAAATCAAGTTTAAATGAATCATTCTTCTACTGGGATGTAAACAAAAAAATTATAGATAATAAGGCCTTAGAAAACTGCGACCANATTGTTCATCTTGCGGGACTTTCAATACTTAAAAAATGGACAAAGAAGAATAAAAAAATTATGTATGACAGTAGAGTTAAGTCAGCAGACTTAATTTTTGAAACATGCAATACAATGAACATCAAACCAAAAACATTTATTAGCGCATCAGCAATAGGAATTTATGACCAATCTAACTCAAAAGAAAAGATAAANGAAGAATCAAGCAAAGGAAAAAATTGGNTAGCTAATATGGCTAATGATTGGGAAACGGCATCAAACAGATTTAAAAAAATTGATAGCCGTGTAATCCAAATGAGAATATCATTAATATTTAGTGAAAAAGCTGGATTTTTAAGATATAATATTCTCTCAATGAAATTTGGACTTGGTGCAATTATAGGCGATAAAAATAAAATCGTTAACTGGATACATGTAAAAGATTTGGCTAGATTTATTAAAGAAAGTTTAAAAAACAAAAGCTATAATGGTCCATTTAATATCGCATGTGATGACAACAGCTCACAAGAAAATATCATTAAGACAATTAGAAAACATATATTTCCATATGGGATTATTTTAAAAATACCTGTAGCCTTAGTTAAATTGTTTTTAGGTGAAAGATCACAAATAATTGACACAGATNTCAATTTAGAAACAAAAAAATTAAAAAAAAATGGATTTAACTGCAAAATTAATACTTTAGATGAAATTTTTACGACTTAAAAAATATATGAAAATCTTACTAATATTTACAATAATCACAATTGGCATATTATACATGTTTGGCCAAACAGAAGTCCAAACCAATACGCAATATATAATACTAAAGAAAATAAAAAATATTGAGATAAGAGATTACAAAGAATCAGTTAATGCTTCTTATTACTCAAATACTGAACAAGAACAGAATAATTACTTTAGAAATTTAGCAGCNTATATATTTGGAGATAATAGTGAAAATAAAAGTATTAGCATGACGTCTCCTGTAACTATGCGTTTACATGGCAATAAAGAAATGATTTTTAGAATGCCCGAAGAATACACTTTAGAGAATTTACCTAAAGCGAATAACCCTAAAATTAATTTTGTAGTTATTCCGCCTTGTAAAAAAGCAGCTATCAGATATGGGGGGTATTCAAATGACAGAATTGAGAAAAAGAAAATACTCGAATTAAAAAAAACTCTTCAAGAAAACAACATTAATCATGATGAAAAGTTTGAAGTACTTGTATATAATTCTCCATATAAAATTTTAAATCGAAGAAATGAAATTACTGTTAACATTACTTATCCTTAATCTTATGACATTAATAACAAATCAAAAAGATACTACTAAAGAAATCCACTTAGGAGGAGGGTGTTTTTGGTGCGTTGAAGCTGTTTTTGAAGATGTAAAAGGTGTTTTAAGTGTTACTAGTGGATATGCTGGAGGAGAATCAAAAAACCCAACTTACAATATGGTTAGCAGTGGAAAAACCAAACATGCGGAAATCTGCAAAATCACATATAATACTTCACAAATTAAACTACAAGAATTATTAGAAATATTCTTTCTTACTCATGATCCGACTACACTTAATAGGCAAGGAAATGATATAGGAAGCCATTATAGATCTATTATACTATTTAATAATTCACAAGAGGAAAAAATAATTAAAAATTATATATTAGAAATAAATCAGAATCTATATGATAATCAAATTGTCACAGAGGTTAAAAAATTTAAAAACTTCTATAATGCTGAACAATACCATCAAGATTATTACAAGTTAAATCCTAAGCAGCCATACTGTGATGCTATTATAAGACCAAAAATATTAAAGGCTAGAAAAATACTAGAGAAGTATTATTAAGCTATAGCTAAATAATTTACTGATAAATTTTACGGTTTTAAATAAATTTTTTGTGCATTATTTGATATTAAAACACCTAGACCATTCTCAACATTTGAATACACAGGAATAACTTCTCCTCCAAAAAGGCCTAGCTCCCCTTTATCAGAATGATCACCTAAAGAACTATAATAACTGTAAGTATCATCACTAAAAGTTGTAAACTTAATTATAACTGTATCACATTCTGCATACTTAAATGCCGACTGAACATCTAATTTAATTGTCTTTTGTTGTCCATTAAACAAAGCATCCGAAAATACCACATTATCTCCCATAAAAGTATACCCTTCAAATGGAATATCTGTTGGAAAAGAAGGATCATTTGACATGAATTCTGTATCACCACTAAAATCAATTGTCTGTATAGATCCAAACTCTTCCCATTCTTTAGTACATGATGAGAATAATTCCAAACGATAATAATTTTGCACTAAAGGAGCATCATCAAAACTGAAAGTTAATCCAATTCTATCATCATAAGCTATTGTATCAATATCAATATTGTATAAAACAACATCATTTGGAATATATGTTTTTGCTAAAACTGTATTATAACTGTCATGCTTAACCTCTATCCTATAACTATTATTCTTTTCAGGAAGATAATTGCTNTTATAANAATACATAGGTAAAGAATCTACACCATCATCATCTAATCTGTAGACATAAACTAAATTTAATGTATCAATAAATAATGTGTCTTGAAAAACATTATTCTTAAAAAGGACCACATTAGCATCATTTATAAATTCTGGACTATTGTTTGAAAAAGCTCCTACTGAATTCGATANAACAACCTGAACATTAGTATCTGTATCTAAAATTCCATTTAAAACTAAAACAGATTCGTGAGGNGGNATATCTAAATCAATAACGGTTTCCATATCACAAGAAACAAGTAATAGATTAAAAAATAATATATAAGATAACGTATATTTCATAATTAAAAGTTTATTCTATAAGAAAGCGATGGTATTATGGGGAAAAGTGAAACCTGTTTTGCAACTCTACTATTGTTCTCATATGCTAAATAAGCAAACCATGGATTCTTCCTATTATAAATATTATAAATACCTAAAGTCCATGTACTTTCAAAATTTGTTTTTTTACTATGTTTATTAACAGCTAAATCTAATCTATGATATGATGGTAATCTTGTGGAGTTTCTGTTTCCGTAAGACTCTACAGATGAAACGAATATTTGATCATCCCATCCTCTAGCATAGGGCATTCCTAAATATACTGCCTGGGGAAAAGTTATTGCATTACCAGTTCCATAAACCCAAGTGGCTCCAACNTCCCATTTNTCATTAAACTTATGTGACATAACTAAAGAAAAATCATGCCTCCTGTCATATTTATAAGAATACCATTCNCCAAAATTTATATTATCAAACCGTCTATTAGTCCAGGATAGTGTGTAGCCAACCCACCCGTTAGTTTTACCTTTTTTCTTTTGAATAAANAATTCTACTCCATAAGACTCTCCTTCTCCACCAGTTTCTATAGCATTTTGCCAAGCNTCAGAGCTTTCTAAATTAGAATAGCCAGCCTTATAAGCAATTAAGTCACTCATAGTTTTATAATATCCTTCCAAACTCAATTCAAATTTTCCATTATATAACTGTGTAGTAACATTTGCTGCCCACTGTTCAGAAGTTTGAGATGGAACACTATCAATAGCTGGNACCCAAATATCACTAGGAAAGCCAACTGATGAGTTAGATAATAAATGTATATTCTGCTGCATCTTAGCATATGAAGCTTTTATAGACCAATCTTCATTTAACAGGTACCTAGCTGATATTCTAGGTTGAAAACTATAATTTTTTTGATCACTAAGCTTATCAATTAAACTAATATTTGAAACCGATGTAGTGTTTGCTATAGAATAATAACCGATATGCAATCCAATGTTTGCCTGAAGCTTATTGGTAATTTTAACATTATCTTCTACATAAAAAAATANCTCATGAACATTAGTATTATCAGAAAAATTGAGAATTGTATCAGTATTTANATCTTCATTTATAGAATCGAGAACCGGATAGTCAATCGAGAAACTCAAATCAGTCTNNCCTGGAAAAAAATAATGATAAGTATAAGATGTTCCAAACTTAACATCATGCTTTGGATTAGGATTANATTCAAAATCTATTTTTGCTCCAAGATCCTCAATNCCTGCTAAATAACCAAAATCAATATTGAGATTTTCATNACCAAATGAAGTAGCTTGAGCTGCTGACAAAGCAAAATCAGTATTAAAAGAATATCTACTATATGTTAGAATCGTATTACTAAACAATTTTTCTGAAAATAAATGATTCCATCTAAATGTAGANGTAATATTACCATACTCTAGTCCAAAATTTAAATTTCCATCTTCAGATGGGCTTCCTCCCTTNCCTTTATCTTCTTGACTTGCATCATAATTTATTCCAAAAGCATCATTACCCATATAAGCACTTAGATAAATTCGATCATTAGCAGAAAATCTATGATTAATCTTTGCATTTAAATCGTAAAAATATAATGTTAGATCAGTACTTTTAGGCATAAAAGGTCTTANTAATAAATCTGCATATGTTCTTCTACCTGCTATTATAAATGATGTTTTGTCTTTAATGATAGGNCCCTCTAATGTTAATTTAGAAGAAATTAAACCAATTGTTGCATCTGCTTTAAACTCTTTCATATTTCCTTCTTTCATGTCAATTTGTAAAACAGAAGATAATCTACCTCCAAATCTTGCTGGNAAACCTCCTTTTGTAAGACGAACTGTTCTAATAGCATCTGCATTAAAAACAGAAAATAACCCACCAATATGAGAAGCATTATAAACAGGAACACCATCTAATAATATGAGATTCTGATCAGGACCACCTCCTCTAACATAAAAGCTAGAGGATCCTTCACTAGACTGAACTCCAGGAAGTAATTGTATTGCTTTTATAACATCTACCTCNCCCATNAANGCTGGTATTGTTTTAATTTGNTCAATAGGAACTTCAATCATNGANGTTTGNNTTTTTTCAACNATACTCTTATCNGCNCGAACAACTATTTCTGCAATATTAACTGTCGACAATTCAAATTCAATATCATGTTTTATATTAGTGTTTAGCTCGACTTTTTTACTCTCACTTTTATAACCTATAAAGCTATATAATATTTCGTATGTACCTGATGGTAACGTTAAACTATAAAAACCATAGGTGTTTGAACTAACACCAATATTCAAATCTTTACAATAGATATGTGCTCCAACTATACTTTCCCCGTTATTTATATCTGTAATATAGCCACTAATAGTATATTTATCTTTAGCAAAAACACTTGCTATAATTAAGAAATGTAAAAAGAATAACAAATATTTCTTCATGGCTGCAAATAAAGAATAACATTTTAAATATAAAACTATTTAGTATTATAATTAAGTTTACAAAAAGATGAGACCCATATAATGTTAAAAAATCTCAAATAAAGACACATTATTATAAGTATCATAAATTGTTGTGTCAACGACAATAGGAATATAATAATAGCTAACACCATAACCACCCCATATACCAAGACCACCTTGTATATTACTTGAAAGATTCATAGGTTCTGAAAATGGGTTCCCATTTGCATCTTGCATTCTACCAGCACTTCTCCAAAATTTATAAGTACTTTGGTCAACATGAGACAATCTTAGAATAACAATATCCCTTCTTGAAAATTCACCATCAACAACCCTATCAGCGTAAAAAGGCAAAAGCACTCCATCTTCATCACGAAATTTTCCTGATCTTGCAAACATAGCTTCGAAGTTTTCTCCATTTACCAAATTATCTGTTCGAGCAGGTATTGCACAAGGAATAAATAAAGGATCTATTGGCTTCCAACCAACATCCCTCTTATAATGTATTATAGCAGAATTACCTAAGGTGTCAGGATCATTTATTCTAGCCCAAATATAACATTTATAATCGCTCTCTAGGCTATCTTTTCTTTTAACCCAAACACTATCAACTGGATATTGTGGAGGGATAGAAGTATTAGCCCATATAGTCTCTCCATTCCATTCTACTATTAGTTTATATTTATANCCAATCTGACTAAAATTNTCATTATTATAAGACAAATCAATATATAAACCATTAAGGGGCAATCCAAGAGTATCCATCAAACCTAATGAGTCTAATAAATTCTGATTGATATTAGTAAGCTTGTGTATTATACCGTCTTCTCTTTCTACAAAAACTAGAGCATCATCCACAGAAATATTATTCAACGTATTAGAATCAACTGAGTTAAAATAACTTTCTGATTTTGTAAGAAACACATATGCAGGATAATCTTGTTGAATATATCCCTCAACAACTAATTGAGTAGAAAGAGAATTAAGCTTAATATCTACAGGCTTCTCACAAGAAAAAAATATTATTGAGAAAAAAATTANNTGAAAAAGCTTCATAAAGCAAAACTACTTAATAATTCAATAAATCAATACTAAGAAAACAGTAAGTAATTGAGAAACATTTTTTTGATTTTAAGTANTTTTATTTATTAAGACTAAGTCTAAATAAAAATAAGGTTTATATTTGCAACCGATATTTAAATTTTAATAAACTAAAAAAAAAAAAATGAAAAACAAAAACTTAATACAAATAACAGTTCTATCTGTTGTCATTGTTTTTTTAAGCTCATGCTCAAAAAACAAATCTTCGGTAGATCCAATTCCAGTAGTTGATTGTGCAGGAATTGAAAATGGAATTGCAGCTGAAGACGATTGTGGAACATGTCATAAGTCTTATATGTACAGTGGGATGGGAAATTTAACTACTGTAGATACGTATGCTGACACAACTGGATTAGACGGTANGTTTATACTTGCTGGCAGTCCTTCTGACATTGCAAATAATCCTTTATGGAGAACAAGTGTGACTCCTCCTACTTATGCATTTAATTTTGANGGAAATAGTACAGTTTCATATAGCGGACAAGCAGGAAGATTAGCAACCGCTAAAGCANTATATGATGCTTTAAATGACAATGTGACTNTTGATAGANCGGCTTTAGATTTAATTATTGATAATACTAATTCAAAATTATTTACTAAAACTGCAGAAAATGATCAATCAAATGATTATGATCGATCAACTGTTATGACACATATAAATACAATACTTGATACTTACTGTGCTAACTCTGCAGCTTTTGAAGCTGGAACGGCAGCAACAGCGGGGACTGCTGGTATGGCAGGAAACTATCAACTAGATGCAAGAGGATGGGAAGCTGATCAACAGTTTGCTAAAATGCTAATAGGAGCTTTATGCTTAGAGCAAGTTAGCTATGACTACTTAACTAAAATGGACGTTGATAATTCAGACAGAACATATTCAACAGGTAATAATTATACCAAAAGAGAGCATTATTATGATGAGGCTTATGGTTATGTTTATGGTCTAGATGATAATGATTTAGATGCTGCAATTAATAATGGCTTATTACTTGGTAAATACTTAAACAAACACGACAGTGGAAACGACAACTCAGGTGTTGATTATAGACAAAGAGTATACGATGCATTTAAGATGGGAAGACAAGCAGTTGTAGATGAATGTCCTGCAGAACTAAATAGACAAATTACAGAAATAAATAATTGTCTATCAAAAGTTGTAGCATGGCACGCACAAGACTACTTAAAATCTGCTGCTTTAGCTATTGGAACAAATAGCTTCTTTCATGATGTTTCTGAGGCATGGGGATTTGTATATAGCTTACAATTTACAAAAGTAGATGGAGTTGCTATTTTCACAGCTAATGAAGTAATGGGAATGATTGCAACTTTAGATGCAGGAGAATCTGGAGCATATAGTTTAGATGCACCAACTCTAAACAACATGGCTACAACTATAAACAATGCTGTAACTTTTGATTAAAATTAAAAAATAAACAGTGAGTGTCAATTGANACTCACTGTTTTTAAATATAAACGATGAAAAAAATACTTTATATATTACTTACAATCTTAATCACATCATGTGGTAGTAATAACCAATCTCCAATTAATGAAGATGACTTTAGTAGATCACAAATACTTTCCAATGCTTACGACAATATTATTCTCCCAGCATACGCAAATTTCAATAGTGACTTAAATGAATTTAATAATAAAACTGATATTTTTATAAGTAACATTAATGAACAAAACTTAAATAATGTAAGAAAATCATGGGCCAAAGCCTATATGTCCTGGCAAGGAGTAGAAATGTTTAATTTAAAAAAAGCTGAAGAAATTACATACGCAAGAGTAACTAATTCTTATCCTTGTATAGAAGAATTAATAGATAGTAAAATAATAGATTCTATTTCAGAAATCGGACCATTTAATGCAACTATATTAGGTGCAACTGGATTTCCCGCAATAGGCTATCTAATTTATGGTAATGATAGTTCTAACACTTTAGCAAATTTTACTGGTTTTGACAGCGAAAAACATATTGCATATCTTAATGCTCTAGTAAAAAATATAGTGAATAATACTAACCTAGTAATTGATGATTGGAATACTACAAGATCTAATTTTGTAAACTCAACTTCAAATACAGCCACTTCAAGCTTAAACGTCATAACCAATGACTTCATATACTATTTTGAAAAAAAGGTAAGAACTGCAAAGTTTGGAAACCCTATTGATTACTTTGGAACAATGCAAATAAGACCGGATCAAATTGAGTCCTATTACAAACCTGAATTATGCAAACATCTAGCAATAGAAGCTATGAAATCTGTAAAAAGGTTTTATGAAGGAGAATATTATGATGGTAGTAATAATGGAGTTGGATTAAAAGAATATCTTATCGATTTAAATGCTGATAATTTAGTTTCTTCAATTGAAAATCAATTTAATGAAATTGACAACAAACTAAATCTTTTAGAAGATGACTTCATTTTAGAGCTAAATACTTACAATAAAGACAGAATAGAGCAGGTATTTTTAGCCATGCAATCTTTAGTTACTACTTTAAAGTCAGATATGATGGTCTCTTATTTTGGCATAACTGAAGACTATGCAGATAATGATGGAGATGGTGGGTAAAATTAATATTAATCTTTAGAAAGATTCTCTTGCTTTTGTGAGAGAATTTTTTTTTTGTGAAAAATAAAATTAATAAATATATAAATACTAATGTAGACTCTTCTACTTTAGTGGTTTTTAGAGTGCTTTTTGGCTTACAAATGATGTTCTCTTTAATAAGATTTTGGGCCAAAGGATGGATAGAAAGCATTTATATCTCTCCTATATTTCATTTTAAATATTATGGTTTCACATGTGTACAATCTCTTGGAGAATATACTTATCTATTATTCTTTATTTGTTTTTTATCTGCCTTATTTATTACCTTAGGGTATAAATATAAATTATCTATAACGTTATTCTTTTTATCATTTACATATATTCAATTAATTGATAAAACTACATACTTAAATCATTATTACTTTATAAGTATTGTATCTTTCTTTCTAATATTTCTACCGGCAAATTGCAGATTTTCTCTTGACAGTGTTAAAAAAGAAATTTCTTATACTAATATTCCAAAATGGAATATTGATCTAATTAAAATATTAATTGTTACAGTATATTTTTATGCGGGAATAGCTAAAATAAATTGCGATTGGCTTTTCAGAGCTATGCCATTATCTCTTTGGTTGCCTCAAAAATATGATCTTCTTTACATAGGAAACATTCTATCTAAAGAATGGATTGCCTTTGTAATGAGTTGGTGTGGAATGATTTTCGATGTTTTAATTGGAATATTTTTATTTTCTAAAGCTTATAAAAATTATGCGTATGGTCTAGTGTTAATTTTTCATACATTAACAGCAATTCTATTTCCAAAAATTGGCATGTTTCCATTTATTATGATGTCATTAACTATTATCTTTCTCGATAAAAACATACATAAAAGATTTATTATAAAATTTAATTCCTTCTTCTCATTTAAAAGCAATAAAGAGACAAAAGCTATTAAAAAAGGTAATAAATACACTATGTCACTATTAGCTTGTGTTCTTATAATCCACATATTATTTCCGCTAAGACATAATATGTG
>NZRJ01000059.1 GCA_002693745.1 Flavobacteriales bacterium | reverse complement strand
CAGAAGGATTTTCTAATCAGTTTGGTAAAGGGAGAGTTCGTAACACTCCAATTTGTGAATCTGTTATAGTAAGTGCCGGCTTAGGATTATCAATTAATGGAAAGAAGTCTGTGATTGAGATGCAATTTGCTGATTTTGTAACATCTGGTTTTAATCCTATTGTCAATAATCTTGCCAAAACACATTACAGATGGGGCGAGAACGTGGATGTTGTTGTAAGAATGCCCACTGGAGCAGGAGTTCGTGCTGGGCCTTTTCATTCACAATCTAATGAGGCTTGGTTTACTCATACGCCTGGATTAAAAGTAGTTTATCCTGCATTTCCTGAAGATGCAAAGGGTCTTTTAAATTCATCAATAAATGATCCAAATCCTGTGATGTTTTTTGAGCATAAAGCTTTGTACAGAAGTATTAGTGAGTATGTTTGTGATGATTATTTCACAATCGAGATTGGAAAAGCAAGATTAATTAAAGAAGGTAATGACGTTAGTATTATATCTTATGGCATGGGTGTACATTGGGCTTTAGAAGTTTTAGATAATAATTTAAGTATTTCTGCTGATTTAATTGATTTAAGGACGTTAGTTCCATTGGATAAGGAAACAATTCTTAATTCTGTAAGAAAAACTGGTAAAGTTATTGTTTTACATGAAGACACTATGAGGGGTGGTTTTGGAGCTGATATTGCTTCTTTTATCTCAAACGTATGTTTTGAATATTTAGATGCTCCTGTAAAGCGCTCATCATCAATAGATACTCCTGTCCCTTTTGCTTCAGCATTAGAAGATGAATTTTTAGCAAAATCAAGATTTGAATCTCAACTTAAAGATTTATTATCTTATTAAGAGGAGATTTTTTTCTGTCAATAATCTTTTGTCAAAAAAAAATCCGATATTTGTATTTACAAAACAGGTGATTTTATCAATTTTAATGAATTTTAATTTAATATTTAATAGGAGATTTATTTTTATATTTAGCTTACTTTTTGTTTTTTCTTCTTGTATTACAAATAAAGACTTAGAATATATATATTCTAATGATGAAGTTAAAGAGATAAAAGAGGATCTACAAGCATATAGATTGCAAAAGGGTGATCTCTTGTCTGTCCAGATTAGTACAACAACTGAACAGCAGCATGATTTCTTTAATAAAGAGAGTACTGCAAATTCTCAATTGATGTTACAGAATCCATATTTGTACGGATATCTTATTAAAGAAGATGGCAATCTTGATTTACCATCTTTGGGTATTATAAAAGCTGATGGCTTAACACTTGAAGAGCTTGAAAGTAAAATCAAGAATATTGCAATTTCTTATTTTGAGAACCCTGTTGTGAAACTAAATATTATAAATTTTGAAATTACTATTTTGGGTGAGGTTCATAAGCCAGGGACTTTCAAAATTATTAATAATCAAGTCAATATACTCTATGCATTAAGTTTATCTAATGATATAACTCAGTTTGGAAACAGAAGAAAGGTGAAAATTATTAGAAACGAAGATGATTTAAATAGAGTATTTTATGTTGATTTAACCAAAAAAGGTCTTTTAAATAATGCTGATTTTATGTTGCAGCCTAACGATATTATCTATGTACCTCCTATAAAAGATAATTTCTTTAGAAGTATAAATAATCTTACTAATATTGTTTCAATTTCACTTTCAGCCGTTACATTGTTTTTGTTAATTAATCAAAATTAAATAGTATGGCAAATTCCTTAGATGAGATTGTAGATTTTAAACAATTTTTCTTTAAGCTTATTCAAAGCTGGCATTTGTTTCTGTTCAGTTTGCTTTTCGCGTTTATTATAGCATTTGGGTATAATAGGTACTCTGTTGAATATTTTAAGGTTGAGACTTCAATATTAATTGAAGATGAAAACAGTCTTGCAACGGCAACTGATTTACTTTATGATAAAGTAAATTCTAAAAATAAAATCCTTGAAAATAAGGAATTCATGATTAAGTCATACCCTTTGATTTATAAAACTTTATCAGAGTTAAATTTTAATATTGCTTATTTTATTGAAGGTAATATTAAAGTTACAGAGACTTATGACGCGCCAATTGTTGTTAAGTGCATAGATTCTAAATCTCTTAGAGGTAAGAAAATTAAGATTACATTAATTGATGATAATTCTTTTTATTTAACTGATCTTGCTACTAAAAAAGAAGAAATAAGAAAGTTTAATGAGGACTTTTTGTTTAATGGCGTGGAGCTTAGTGTAGAATATAATATTCAATACCCTGTTAATGAAAAAGACATGCCTATAACTATTGTCAAGTTTTTTGACTTACAGTCATTAGCTCTTTCTTATCAGAAAAATATTAAGGTGTATCAAGAAGATAGAGAGTCCACAATTATTAATATTTCTTTGTTGACTGAGGATGAAAAGAAGGGAGTTGTTTTTCTGAATAAACTTACACAGAATTTTATTAAAAATGATATTCTTGAAAAGAATTTAGCTTTTAATAATACTGTTAAGTTTATTAATGAACAGTTGATTAGTATGAGTGATTCTTTAGCTTTAATTGAGCAGCAAATACAAGATTATAAGAATAGCAATCAGGTCACAGATTTAAGTGTAAAAGCGCAAAGTATCTATGCTAATATTGTTAGTCTTGAAACAGAGCTTGCAAGAACTAGAACACTTAACAATTATTTTGATTATCTTACTAATTATTTATCAAAAGGTGAGAATTTAGAGGGTGTTTCAGTTCCAACATCATTTGGTGTTAATGATGAAGGTTTAAATTCTTTAATTACTCAGTTAGTTGAAATACAGATAAAAAAGAATATTTTAATTGACGGAGGACAAGTAAATAATCCTGCTATTGTTCAATATAATCGACAAAGTAAACAACTTGTACTTAACTTACAAGAGGCAATTAAAACCAGTAAATCAGCTAATAATTTACTTTTGAATAATTATCGAAATAGGATTGCTAAAATGGAGTTATCATTAAGTGGTATTCCCCAAGTAGAAATGGAACTCTTAAATATCGAAAGATTACAATCTATTAGTGAGAATATATATATATATCTGTTACAGAAAAGAGCAGAGGCTATGATTACATCATCGTCAAATGTGTCAGACACTAAGGTATTGGAACCTTCAATATATTTTAATAAACCTCCCGTAGTACCTAATGGCAGAAAAACTTATCTTATTGCTTTATTATTGGGTTTGTTAGCTCCTATGATTTATTTATTTCTTTTAGATTTGATAAATGATACAATTGTAACAAGATTGGATTTAGAAAGATTAACTGATATTCCTGTCATAGCTATGATTGGAAAAAATTATAGTGGATATGAGTTATTATCTAAGAAGAATCCTAAATCAATAGTTTATGAAGGCTTTAGAGCGCTAAGATCTAATCTCAATTTTTTGAATACTAATAAAGATGCCCAGGTTTACTTAGTTACTTCTTCAGTAAGCGGTGAAGGAAAAACTTATATAGCAGAAAACTTAAGTATTGTTTTTGCAAAATCAGGTAAAAAAACATTAGTAATTGGAGCTGATCTAAGAAGACCTAAACTTTATTCAGATTTTGGATTTGATAACACAAAAGGTATCTCAAATCATATTTTATCAAATATGTCTTTAAAAGACATAATTTTGACGTCTGAAATTGAAAATTTAGATGTACTAGTTTCTGGTCCATTGCCTACCAATCCTTCAGATGCCTTGTTAACTAATAAGTTTGCTGCAATGATGGAAAATTTAAAAAAATCATACGATGTTATAGTTTTAGATACACCACCAATTGGTTTAGTTGCTGATGCTTTATCATTGATGAAATACTCAGATATTAATTTATACGTAGCTCGTCAGTCCTATACAAAGAAAGGTCTGTTATCATATATTAATGATATGTATATTAATAATAGAATACAAAATCTACATATTGTGTTTAATGATGTAAAAGAAGGGAGTGGAGCTTATGGATATGGCTACGGTTATGGAAGTAAATATGGTTATGCTTATGGCTACGGCTATGGCTATGGCTATGGAAAGCATAGAGATAGTACATATTTTGATAATGATGATTCGGTTACAATTACTTAACTATATAAATATAAAGATTTTGACATTGGATGTCATGCAAATAAAACATGAAATTTTTAAAGACTTTTTATACAATATTTAATAACTTTTCTTTTAGAAAGAAAAGTTTTGATTTTTCAAAGATTAAGTTGTTTTTATCAGATGTTGACGGAGTGTTGACAGATGCTGGAATGTATTACACTGAAAATGGTGATGAGATCAAAAAATTCTGTACTTATGATGGTATGGGTTTTAAGCTTTTACAAAAAAAGGGCGTTAAAGTTGGTATACTAACTTCTGAAGATAGGGATTTAAATAGAAGAAGAGCAAAAAAACTTTGTCTTGATTATGATTTTCATGGTGCAAAGGATAAACTTAAAATTGTATTAGACTTGTGTAAGAATCAAAATATCTCAATAGAAGAGGTTGCATATATTGGCGATGACATAAATTGCTTTGAATTATTATCAAATGTTGGTATTGCTGCTTGTCCTCATAATGCTATTCAAAGAATTAAATTGATTCCAAATATTATACAATTAAATAAAAATGGTGGTGATGGTGTAGTTAGAGAATTTGTTGAATTGATGCTCAAACATTAATTTGTTATTAACTACTAAAAATGTGCTTGTTTATATAAATTTATCAAAAGATTTGTTTCTTTATTTAGATAATGAAAATATATTATTTTTTATACTCATTTTATTATTTTGTAAAACAAGCTTTTGCTAAAAGACACTATAGTATTATTTTTTATTCTCCGCAACATTTTAACAGAGGAGAGGATGCTGAGAATCTTTTTTTTTCTGATTTATTTAATGTATGTAAGACACATAATATTAGTTTCTTATATCTAGAAGAACCATATATTTATTCAAATCATAAACGTTCAAAGAAAGCTGTTCCATTTGATTTTATTTATTATCTAATTGTCTTTTTGCGTAAATTTATGGGTTCAGAGATGTCATATATTGATATAGATAGAAAGATTGGTTCGTTCATAAAAAAGATTTTTTTTAGAAAAATAACTTTTGATAATTATATTACAATATCTCAAAGTATGTTAAGTTTTTTTAATGGAGTTTATTCTACTGCAAAAAGATTTGATTTACAACATGGTATTATTCATGCAAGAATGGATGGGTATATAAATAATGGTAAAGTTCAAGATAATTTAAAAGAGAACAATGCTTTTCTTTTAATTAATGGTTATGCATTTAAAGAAATTTTAACAAATAATCATAAATTGAATTATTTTCATGATCATATATCAGTAATTGGTAGTTCATTATTAAAGTATAATTATATTATTCCTCCTAAGCTAGAAAAAAAGGTTTTAGTTTCTTTGCAATTTACTCATGATCATTCAAATGATGAGAATCAAAAGATCTATAATAGTCTAGAAAGATTAATTAAAAAAGAGTCTTCATTTCATTTTTATTTAAAAAATCATCCAAGATTTAATAATGAAATAGATTTAAATCAATTATTGTCTTTTCCAAATGTGTCTTTATTTTTAGGTGATTTAAAAAAGGGATTTACTATTTGCTCACTTCATCTAACCGTTTACTCTACAGTAACATTTGAGGCAGCATTACAGAAAATTCCTACTTGTTTTTTACATTTTAATTCTTATAAAATGAATGTTTTTAGAACGCAATTTCGTTATCCCTTTTATAATTACTCATTATCTGAACTATACAATGATTATTCAGTTTGTTCTAATGAAGTGAAAAAATGGGCTGAGCAATTTTATCAGCCCTTCTGTGAATCATCTTTTTTAAAATCTTTAAATAATGTATAAAAAGAAAGTGAAAATATTTTTAGGGGCACATTTAAATTATATAAATGCTCAGAATTTAAATTGCTTAGCATTGGCCAAGTATCTTGATCCTAAAAAATTTTCAACTTACGCGTTAAGTGCTCATTTTTCTCCAAAAGTAAAGACTAAAGCAAATTTATTTAATTGTTTTTTTCCATTTAGGTTATCTTCACCTTTAGGTTTTTTATGGGGAATATTAAAGTGTGATGTAGCTTATCTTCCAAAACATATTACTACTCCTAAATGGATTTTTTACATTGCTCATTTGTTAGGTAAAAAGGTTTTTACTACTATAGAAATAAATATGTGTGACATTAAAAAAGAGAGTCTTATAAACTCTTTTGGTAGTAGTAAGAATCTTATAGACTATTTTAAATATGTTTCAAATATTTTTGGAATTACTCAACATATTATTGATCATTCTAATTGTGGAATAAAATTAGATAAAAGAGTATTGTATTTAGGTGTAGATGCAGATCTTTTTTCTGAGAAAATAAGAAAAAGATTGAAAAATGTTGTTTTTATTGGAAGTTTAACTAAAAGAAAAAGAGTAAATGAATTTCTTCAATTGGCTAAACAATTTCCAAATCTAAACTTTTATATTATTGGTTCTGGCATTGAGTTATCATTCTTAAAGAACAATGCTACTACTAATGTTACCTTTTTGGGAACATTAACTCAAAAAGAAGTATCATCAATATTGAATAAAATGGACTTACATATCCTGCCTTCTAAATGTGAGGGTTTTCCTAAAGTGATTTTAGAAGCCGCTGCTGCAGGTATTCCTTCATTAGTCTATTCTGATTATGGAGCATCTGAATGGATAGTTAATAACAATAATGGTTTTATTGTAGGTGAGTATGCAGAATTAACTAAAACTATTGACCGTATAATTAATGAGGATGATTTGCTTGCAAAGACTTCAAAAGGAGCTATTTTAATGGCTAAAAGGTTTAATTGGAAAAGAATAATTAAAGATTGGGAGGATAAAATATTATCGTTAGAATAAGATGAATAATAAGAACAAAACATATTTAGTGGTTACTCCTTTTTTTCCATCAGAAAAAAGTTTTGTTGGAAGCTATATTTTTGATCAAGTAAATGAGATTAGAAATCAAACAAATATAAATATTCATATAGTAAAAGTTGTTTCTTTTTTTTCTAATGAGAAGGATTATTTTTTTAATAATTTTTTTGTCAGAATATTTAAAATTATAGATTTTCCATTTTTTATTTTGCCAGGATTTTTTAATAAGATTAATAAATTTAGATTTAAAGCATTTTTGAGAAGAGTAAATATTGAAAAAATTCACTTTTCTCATGCTCATGTTTCTTATCCATCTGTTTATTTAATTCAAGATTTAGAATGTATAAAGATGGCTCAGCATCATGGTTTAGATGTTTTACAATTAATGAATGGTAGAAATTCACTTTTAAGAAAAATTCAAAAAACATACTTAATTAAAAATACTATTAAACATCTTAATAATGTTGATATAAATATTGGTGTGTCTAATTTAGTTTTAAAACAACTCAAAAAGTATAAAGCTTATGAGCCTAAACAAGAGTTTGTTCTCTATAATGGTGTAGACACAAAAAAGTTTTTTTTTAAAAAAAACAGTAAAAATCATATTTTTACAATAGGCTGTGTTGCTAATTTTTGGAAAACAAAAGATCAAATAACACTAATAAAGTCAGTGAAATCAATATTGAATGAAGGAATAGAAGTGAAGTTAAGATTTATTGGTTCAGGTTCATGTCTTAAATATTGTAAAAGATATGTCTCTGATCATAATATCACAAATAATATTATTTTTGAGAATGAGATGCCGCATCATAAGTTAAATGATTTTTATAATTCTATAGATCTTTTTGTATTGCCTTCTTATTTTGAGGCTTTAGGCTGTGTTTATTTAGAGTCTTGGGCTACGAACACTAAGTTTATTGGTATTGAGGGTCAAGGAATATCTGAGTTGATTTCAAATTATGATAAAAAAAACCTTCTTGCTGTTAAGCAATCTGTTTCTTCATTAAAGGAAAAGATAAGATTGGCATACAATAGTGGTGAAAATTATACCTTTGATATGAGATATGCAATTCATAATACTATCTCAGAATTTTTACAACAACCATTTTTTAATGAAAAATAATGAGTTAATTAAAATATTAGAAAATGAAGGAATACCTTATGCTGTAATATATGGTGAATATGACGATGCATCATATAAATTAGAGAATAATTTATTTGTTCCTGACATTGACATAGTTCTACAAACTAAATCCAGAAAAATAATTAGTATTTTAAAAAGTAAAAAAAATTTTAATTATTTAGGAAATAATTCTTTTATATATAATGTAACAAATACTAGAATTGATTTGTATTTTAATTACTTAAATGTTGGATATTATTCTTTTCTCAAAGTTGATAAACTATCGTTTGCCAGTAAAGAGATTTCTAAAGCAGAGTATATTGTGTACCAGATTCTAGATCCTTTACTAAAGTTTTTAGAATATCATCCTAGACATCAATTTAGATTACGAAAGTACTTTTCTCAGCCTATTCCAAAAGAAGTAAAAACTAAATTGGATTACGCTATTGGACGGCAATTATCAAACGCGTTGTTATGTAAAATAAAAGATAATAACTTTACTCTCTCAAAGCTGTTCATAAAAAGATGNAAATTACAATTATTATTTATAAATGGTAATTTTGTTAAAATGTTAAAAGTAAGAATATTTANTAATGTATAAATATCAATATTATAATGGCGCTTTTTCTCTTGACACTTCTGCTATTATGCATAAGGGTTTAAGAATAAAAGTTGAGCACGCAATAAATGATGTTTTTAANGGATTTATACCCGTTAATAGTAATAATATTCTTTTTGATTTTGTTTTTACGGATAATATTAAACAGTTTGTAAAAGAAAGTGAATATGTAAGAGTAGGAAACGTAAAGTTGGGAGAGAATCAGACTCATTTCATAGATAATGAACTGAATTTTTTAGTTAATCATGTAGANCGTTTCAAGGTTATAGTTAGTATTAANAAAGANCAAACTATTAGTTCATTTTTTCCAATTTTAAATAAAGCATTTCAAAATAATATACATCAACAAATTAGCACATTTTACTATAGAATTTTTTTATTGTTTTCACAGATGTGGAATTTGGAAAATGGTTGTTCCTATCTTCATTCTTCTGCAGTTGATNATNAGGGNAGAGCAATAATTTTTACAGCTGATTCTGGAATAGGAAAGAGCTCATTATTATTCAAATTATCTAAAGAGAAAAACTTTGGTTTTTTAGCTGATGATTTGTCAATAATCTCATCAGATTCAAAAGTGTTTTATCAGGGAAGGAGTATCAGTGTTAAACAATATCATTTAACTTATTTCCCTTTTTTAGCAAAGAAACTAAAATTTTTAATGAGTATAGGNCAAAAGTTACAATGGCTTTTANTTAAAGATAATAGATTAACATATAGGATTCGTCCTTCTGATNTTTTTCANAATNTAGTAGAATCATCAGANATAAAGAGAGTTGTTCATTTATGTAANCATTCCTCTTTAGATTTTAAGATCTTAGATTTATCAGTAAATGATTTTGTTAAATATGCTACTTCAATATTAAATAAAGAGTTCTTTTTAGCAAACAACAAACTAAATACTTTATCATCTTTACCAAATTCACCATTTAATGATACTACACTTTTATACAAAAGAGTAAAAGATCTCTATTTTGAAGCATTTAAAGAAGTTGAAATAAAACTTGTTTTTGTNCCTTATATCTCAGATCCTAACGATTTATATGATTTCTTAAAGTCAGAGGGATGCTTAAGTTAATCTTAAAACAAGCAAATTGGGGTGCATTAGGATCAGTTTTTGCATTTATTGTTGGTTTTTTTATTAAAATTTATCTAATAGATATCGTTAAATTAAATGAATGGGGTAAATATGCAGCAGCTCAAACATTTAGTTCTTTTGCTGAAACAATTTTATCTCTTGGAATTCCTTTTGTAATTATAAGATTTTTCCCCTCTTTTATTGAAGATAATAAAGAAAAGGCAAGTCGANTTGCAAATATTTTTTTAAAATATTCCATTATTGTAGGATTAGGCTTTTTACTAATTATTTATTTTGGAATAGATTATATTGATTACTATTTATATAAAGAAATTGATAATTTAGGATTTATATTACTTATTATGTGTATACATGTTCCAATCAGTATGTTGTTTGGGGTAGTTGTGTCATTATATCGATCTGTATTTAAAATAAAGGAGATTGTATTGTATGGAACTGTAATTTCAGTTTCTTTAAGAGCAGTTTTAACACTTATTATTTTTCAATTTTTTGAAGAGATCATTTTTTTTATATTTATTGAGATCTTGACTCAAATAATAGTTTTATCTATATTATTGTTTTTATTTAATAAAAATGAATTTCCATTGTTTGTNAAATCAAATTTTAAAGAAGTATCCAATGATATAAGTTTGCTAAAGTATGGTCAAAAGATGTTTTACAATTCTATAATTGCTTTTTTTTCAGGATATGCTTTGAGTCTTGTTATAACTTTCATGCTGCCTNCTTCAGATATAGGGGCATATAACATTTTATTGACATTAACAGGTTTAACTACATTTTTACTTATTAATCTTAATAAAGTCTTTGCTCCTGCTATTTCAAAGTTATATTCTGAAAANAAAATTATAGAGTTAGATAANTTNTATAAAAAGACTACATTTTTCATAAATATATTAACTATACCATTAATAGTTATAATAGTAATATTTGCTGATGAGATTTTGGGATTATACACTGATGAAATGCAATCCTACAAAGATTATTTTTTTCTAATGATTGTAGGGGGAATGCTTTCATTAGCTGCTGGNAGNTCGGGTACTATTATGATAATGGCAGGATTAGAAAAAAAGGACTTGTATATACAATTAATTAGGGGGGTCTTNTTATTTGTATTATCAATTATTTTAATTAATTATTTCTCAGTTCTTTCAGGTATGTGGGTTATAACTATTTTATATGTTTTGTTTATGCTTTTAGTAAATATTACTCAGTTAGTTTATATTAAGCGATATATTAACATATCACCTTTTTCAAAAGATTTAATTTTATTATTCTTACTTACTTTTTTTACAATGTATTTAGCAATAAATCAGAGCTATATATTCGATTTAATTCACTTTATTTTATTNCCAATAGGGGTATATCTTGGATATTTTTTATTCATGTTTAGTCCAATTAAGTCTATAATCAGAGAGTTGAAATGATAAAATTTCTTTTTAAATATGCTACAGTTATTTTTGTCTTTAATACAGTATTATTGGCAATAGAGAGTACTAAATTTTTTGCTTATCAGATCTTTTTAGTATTAATGGTGTTATTTGCTTTTAGTTTATTAATCAATCCAAATCAGGTAAAAAATATTCTCTTTCATAAAGCTTTTCGCTTCTTGTTAATTTTAAATATTATAAACTTAGCTTATTTTTTGTTATTTCATTCAATTAATGATATAAAAGCAATTGAGTATTTGCTAGCTAGGATAATACAGTTTTCGATTATACCGATATCTATTTATGCTAATTATGATTATTACAAAGAAAGATTTNTATATCATTTAGTTTATCTTGTTACATTAGTAATTNTTCTGAGTTTATTTATTGATATAGATCTTTTTTCTGGAAGATATAGTGGAATAATCTGGAATCCTAACATGCTTTCTTCATTTACTGTTGCAGCAGCTGCAATATTATTTTTAAAAGAAAAAAATAAGACAGGATTTGATAAATTCTTGGTATTAGTTTTTTTGTTAATTTCTTTTGCAACAGGTTCAAGAAGTGTTTTAATTGCTTTTGTTTTACTCTTTTTGTTTAAATATGGTTTCTCAAATAGAAATATATTATATGCTTTTATAGCTCTTGCTGGCTATTTTTTCATAATTAATCTAGATCTTAACACTAGTATAAATCGTTTTTCAAGACAAGGTTTATTTAATGATAGGCTGTTACAGTATCATTATGCTTACGAAACTATTTTACAAAATCCTATTGTTGGAGCAGGATTAGATAAATATGCATATATTAACTCTGATCTTGTTCCACATTATTTAAAACATAAAATTATATCTGCTCATAATGGTTATTTAGCAATTCTTACTCAATATGGATTAATAATTGGTTCATATATATTATTCTTAATATTTAAGCACTGTTTTTTACTAATAAATTGGTTTAGAAAATATTCTGGAATTGAACGAACTTANTTGTTTATAATAGTTTATGCTCTTTTTACATCTTTATATGAATCATTATTAACTGGAATAAATGAGTTTCATACTATTTTATTCTGGTTTTCAATAGCGTTTTTGTCATATTCTAAATTCAAAAAAGAAAATGGAGTATAAAGTTGTTTCTAATATCAAGCAATTTGCTCTTTTAAAGAAAAATTGGAATATGGTTTTTAATAGTAGACCTTATTCTGTTTTTCAGTCATTTACATTCAANTATTATTCTTGGAAATATATTTTGGATAATTCATCAAAGAATAAACTATATATTGTACAGATTCTAGAGGATGGTTTTCCTATAGGNTTTTTNCCNTTATATATTGATAATAAGAATAAATTACGCTTTATAAACGATATTCATNCAGATTTTTGTGATATTATCTTAAGTAAAGATATTGATTTTNCAGATTTATTTAAATTTATATTGTATGATTGTAAAAATAAANTAATTCAATTAATNAATCTTAAAGAAGATTCATTGATTGTAAATTTTAGTTTTGCAAANAANTCTAGTAATCTTAGAGTTTCTTCTTTTGAAAAATATACAGAATTAAANGTTGAAAGAGGNATTTTTCCTGAAAACTGTAGNAANTTATTATGTAAAGAAAGAAGTGAGATAAGAAGAATANTTAAGAANAANCAGGATTGCAATCATGTAATAATANATAAGAGTTTGGCTCTTTTTCCAAGGAGCGAAATTTTAGAATTAAAAGAAAGAATGATTAAAAACGGGGATAGAAGAGATGATTTCTTACCCATTAGTCAATTAAATTTAATTGAGATGCTTTACAATAATAATCAGTTGGAGATTAGTTTAACTAGAGATAGTAAGATAAGAGCTATCTTGTTTGTTTTGATTAATTCACAAAATTTATTGTTATGGATTGATTTATATGATCGTAATTCATATACATCAACCTTGTATAATTATATTTCTTATATAGGTGTTAAATCATTAGGTGTTGATATATGTGTTAATTTTGGTAGAGGAGCTTATAAGTGGAAGCTTGCTAAGTTCCGTCCTGAGATTCTAGATTTATATAGTGTAAATATCTTTTCTAATAAATTTAGTTACTTAGTTAATGCAACTACTAGCTATATTCTAATGATTTTTAAATTAATTTATAGAAAAATTAAGTAATGCGTGTATTTTGTTATTTTGTTGAACCAGCATTATATACTCTTGATTTAGCAAGTAATATTTATGATAAGAATGAAATAGATTATTGCTTTATCAATTCTAATACTCTAGTTAAATCAGATTTGAAAACTAATAAGTTTTTCTTAGATAGCTTATCACTAATTTCTAAAGTTAGATATTTGATTTCGACTCATAGAAGATATGATTTTATTGTTGTAAATGGATATAATAATTTTCCTTTCGTTATAACATTTCTACTTAATTTTTTTTCTTCAAAAAAGAAGTTTATTGCAATCGATTCTGATACACAACTATCTATTCCGGCCAATTTCATAAAACGATTTATAAAATGGATATACTTAACTGTAGTGTTTAGAAATAAGTATATCATTGCTTTTGCTGGTGGTAGTGTTTCACATAAGGATTTATTTAGGAATTATGGAATGAAGGAGCATAGAATTTTTTTAATGCCAATGATGGTTGATAACTCAAGATTTTATCAAAAAGAAAAGATATTTCCTGACATATTTACTTTTTTATATGTTGGAAGATTGGTAAAGCATAAGAATGTGGAAAATCTGATACAACAATTTAATCTAAATTTTTCACACAAAAGTGTAGTATTAAAGATTGTTGGAAGTGGTATTGAGGAAGATTATCTTAAGAAAAAATATAGTTCTGATAAAGTGTTATTTTTAGGTAAGTTGTTTAATGATGATCTTATAAGGGAGTTTAAAAATTCTAGCTGTTTAGTTATTCCTTCGAAGTTTGAGCCTTGGGGATTAGTTGTGAATGAAGCGCTGTCATCAGGGCTGCCTGTTATTTCAACAAAAGAAGTAGGAGCAAATTATGATTTAATTCAATCAAGAAAGACTGGAATAATTGTTGAAAACATGAATGATTTTGGTGATAAGATGTTAGAATTATATAATGATCCTAACTTATTAATACAACTTTCAAATAAAGCAACTAATTTTATGAAGAATAATTGGAATTATGATTTCTATAATAAATGTTTTAATGACGCAATGAAAAAAGTAGAAAAATGGCTTTCAAAAGATTAATCAGGATTGCGATAATTAGGTTTGCATCTTTTTTTTACTTTACCAAAAAGAGTAAGGTGATTTTTTATCATGATGTTCATGATAAGAAGAAATATACATACATGTCAACTCCTTTACAAATATTTAAAAGACATATTCAAATTATTAATGAATGTGGTTATGAAGTAGTATCTGAGATAACTAAAGATGTAGGACAAATTGAAATTTGTTTTGATGATGCATTTTTGGGAGTTTACGAAAATATTGAGTTTTTTAAATATCAAAATATACCGTTTCATTTGTTTGTTATATCATCTTATATTGGTAGAAAAAATTACATGGATGCTAAGCAATTAATTGAATTGAGTAAATTAGATGGAATTAGGGTTTCTTCACATACACATTCTCATAAGCCTTTAAATGAGATGAAAAAAAATGAGATTAAAAGAGAGCTTAAGCAGTCAAAAGAAAAATTAGAGAGTCTCACAGGTACTCCAGTAAATTCGATTTGTTATCCAAAAGGCAGATTTAACAAGGAAACTATTAATATTGCAAAGTCAGTTGGTTATAAAAAACAATATTCATCTTTACCTGGCTTTTATGCTAATGAGTTTGCAGAAAATGTTTTGAGAAGGAGTTTGGTACAATATGCTAAAGATAATGAGTTTAAAGCTATACTTAAGGGGGGAGATCATATTTTATCATATTGGTATAGACTAAAACATTTTTGCAGATGAAAATTTGTTTAGTCTCTTCTTCTTTTTATCCTGCTACTTTTTATGGAGGTCCAATTTATGCTACTTGGGATCTATCTAAACAACTTGTCAAGAAGGATATTAAAGTATATGTTTCTACCACTAATGCACATGGAAATTGCAGATTAAAGACTGAGACAAATCGATTTATTCAAAAAGAAAAAAATTTTTTTGTAAAGTATTATCATGAACAAATCATAAATATTTTTTCATTAGCCTTTATGTTTGGGATTTGGTTTGATATTAAGAAAGCAGATGTTGTTTATATTCAATATTTATTTCATTACACTGTTCTGTTTTCTTTATTTTTTAGTCTAATTCAGCGTAAAAAGATTATTATAGCCCCAAGAGGAAGTCTTTCTTCTTTTACTTTGTCAAATAA
>NZRJ01000058.1 GCA_002693745.1 Flavobacteriales bacterium | reverse complement strand
TTAGTTTTATAGATCTAGCCACCTTTTTTGGCTCCAACAAATCAACAGGTAATGAACGACCAGTCTTTACATTACAAAAACCACATGATCTAGTACAAATATTACCTAAGATCATAAATGTTGCAGTACCAGCTCCCCAGCACTCCCCCATATTTGGACAATTTCCACTTTCACAAATTGTATGCAAATTATTTGACTGAGTAATATTTCTTACTTTTTTGTAAGAGCTACCCGTAGGCAATTTTACTTTTAGCCATTTAGGTTTACGTATTTTTTCAATAGATTGCAAAAAGAATAACTTTATGAAGTTAAATTAACAACACCAATTTTTCCTACTCCTTCACAAGGTTCTTTATAAACTCCACATGAAGATAAAATTGCTAACAAAAAAACTGCACATCCAAATAATATGATTGCTTTCATAATAAATTGATTTGGTGCAAAAATACACAATTTTAGATGTGATTAAAAAAATTTACAAATCACTTTATATCTTTGTGTAGTTAAATGAAATACAAGACTCCAAAAATAGATAATGACTGGGATATTATTTTAAAAAATGAATTCAAAAAAAAATCTTTTAAAAAATTAATGCAATTTATTGATAATGAAAGAAAAAAATATAACGTTTTTCCTTCACCAGAAAATATTTTTAACGCTTTTAAAATATCCTCATTTTCTAAAACGAAAGTAATTATTATTGGACAAGATCCCTATCATAGAATAGGACAGGCTCATGGGTTATCTTTTTCTGTAAACAACACATTGATCCCGCCATCATTGAAAAACATACTTAAAGAATTGAAAGCAGATGTTAAGTCTACAATTACAGACAACGGTAATTTAGAAAAGTGGGCACATCAAGGGGTTCTCCTACTTAATGTAATATTGACTGTTAGAGAAAAAGAAGCTGGATCACATAAAAATATTGGCTGGGAAAATTTTACGAATATGGTAATATCAAAACTGTCAGCAGAAAAAAAAGGATTAATTTTTCTACTTTGGGGGAGACTTGCTCAAAAGAAATCAGAATTAATAAATAGTAAAAAACATTACATTTTAAAAACTACACACCCATCACCTTTTTCTGCACATAAAGGATTTTTGGGATGCAAACATTTTTCGAAAACAAATAATATACTTATAAAAAACAAACAAAAACCAATCAATTGGAATTTATGCTCAAATTCACCAACATTATTTTAATCTTATTTTTCAATTTTAACAACGGTAAAAACCCACAAGAAAATATCATTGAAATAGCCAGAGATTATATTGCGTCAGACTTTAATGAACTAATTTTTGTATCAATTGAAAAGCAAAAATTATATCATATAAAAAACAACAAAATTATTAACACATTCATAATCTCATCTTCAAAATATGGTACAGGTAGTAAAGAAAACAGTAATAAAACACCTTTAGGACTACATAAAATAGAAGAAAAACATGGTGAAAACACACCTACAAATGGTAAGATGATTGGAAGAGTATTTTATGGAGAAATTGCAAAAATATTTAATGATAAAACACAAAGTAAAACAGATGATATAACCAGCAGAATCCTATGGCTTTCAGGTTTAGAAAAAGGAAAAAATAAAGGTGAACAAATTGACTCTTATAAACGCTATATTTATATTCACGGAACATCTGAAGAGGGTAGATTAGGTTCACCGGCCTCGCATGGCTGTATAAGAATGAAAAATAAAGATGTTATTGACTTGTACAAAACAGTAGAAGTTGGTACTTTGGTACTCATTTTATAATTTTAAAAAACATCTATCTATGGAGAATCTTATTTTAGTATTAATAGTTATAGCTTTTGCATTTTTTTACTTTAAAAAACACCAAAAAGATGATAAAAAATCAAACGAATTATTACTCAACCTAAATGAGAATCTTAGAAAAGAAATTCAGGAAATTAGAAAAGAAATTTCAGATAATTCAGAAAAAGGAAGAAAAGAAATAGAAGAAAAGTTATTAAACATTAATAAAGGCATAAATAATTTTCAAATAAGTTCAAAAGCAGATATGCAAAAACAATTTGCATCATCAAACAAAGTTATACAAGAAGTTACTATAGAGCTTGAAAAAATAAAAGGGACAAATGAACAAGTTCTTGGTTTTGCAAACCAAATGAAAACACTTGAAAAGATATTAAGCAACCAAAAACAAAGAGGAATATTAGGAGAAATACAGTTAGAGAACCTTTTAGCAAATGTACTACCTCCTGAACTTTTTCAGATGCAATATCATTTCAATAATGGAGAGACTGTTGACGCTATTGTTAAAGTTGGTAATTTTGTTATACCAATTGATGCTAAATTTTCTTTAGACAATTATAATCGAATGATTGAGAGTGAAGATAAGAACGAAATTGAAATATTAGAGAAGACATTCAAAGACGATATCAAAAAAAGAATTGAAGAAACCTCAAAATATATTCGTACTTCTGAAAAAACTACTGATTATGCTTATATGTTCATTCCAGCAGATGGACTATATCAAGATTTATTAAACAGTAGAGTAGGTACTCTTAAAATAAACTCTAAAGATTTAGTTTCTTTTGCATATACTAAAAAAGTGATGATTGTATCTCCAATGAGCTTATTTCCAATGTTACAAATTACGGTCAAAGCATTACATAACATGAAGATAGAAAGATCAATTGATGAAATTATGAAAAATATTGATAGACTAAGTAATCATCTAAACACTTACAAAGACATTCATAATAGTTTAGGAAAAACAATAGGAACAGTAGTTAATCATTTTAATAAATCATCAAAAGAATTTAATAAGATTGATAAAGATATAACCAAAATTTCAGGAGGAAGATCATCTTTAGAATTTAAAGAAGATATAATTGAAAAACCACAACTTGATGCATAAAAGAGATAATCATATCTTTGGAATACGTCCTATTATTGAAGCAATTAAGCAAGGAAAAACTATTGATAAACTTTTTATTCAAAAAGGTCTTCACAACGATTTATTTTCTGAACTATGGAAGTTGGTCCGCATCAAAAGAATTAACTACAAGCACGTGCCTATAGAAAAAATTAATCGTCTTACAAAAAAGAAACATCAAGGAGTATTTGCATTCATTTCTCCTATTGATTTACATAATATTGAAGATGTAATTCCTAGCCTTTATGAAGAAGGAAAAAATCCACTTTTATTAGTGTTAGATAGAATTACTGATGTCAGAAATTTTGGAGCCATTGCTAGATCAGCTGAATGTGCAGGTGTCGATGCCATCATAATTCCTGAGCAAAATGCTGCTGCTATTAATGCAGATGCTATCAAGACCTCAGCTGGAGGACTTCTTAAAATAAGAATTTGCCGTACCTGGAATTTAAAAATGGCTTTGCAATTTATGAAAGATAGCGGTATAAAATTAATTTCATGTACTGAAAAAACAAATAACTCCATATATGAAGAGGACTTTACAGTTCCAACCGCAATTATAATGGGTTCAGAAGAAGATGGTATCTCTTCAGAATTACTAAAAATAAGTAACTCAAAAGTTAAGATTCCTATTATTGGTAACATTGACTCTTTAAATGTATCTGTTGCAACTGGTATCATTATTTATGAAACAATAAGACAAAGAAATGACAAATGACCATTTCAAAAAACTATATCTCTTTTAAAAAAAATCAAATAAATATGAATTGGTTTGAACATTGGTTTAATTCACCATACTACCACATACTTTATAAAGATAGAAATGAAAAAGAAGCTCAAATCTTTATTGATAATCTTATTTCTTATCTGCAAATACCAAAAAAAAGTAATATTCTAGATATTGCATGTGGTAAAGGAAGGCATTCAAAATATTTTAATCAAAAAGGCATGCATGTTACTGGCATTGATTTATCGAGTAACAGCATAGAAATTGCTAAAAAAGAAGAAAATTCCACTTTGAATTTTTATATTCATGATATGCGTCAAATCTTTAAAAAAAATTTCTTTGACATAGCTACCAATCTATTTACATCTATTGGCTATTTTGAAAAAACAGAAGACGAACAAAAAGCTGTAAATGCAATGGCGTCGAATTTAAAAAAAGAAGGAATACTAATTATTGATTTTATGAATGTCAAAAAAGTAATAGAAAAACTTGTTAGTTTTGAAAGAAAAAAAGTAGACAATATTACTTTTAATATTAGAAAAGACATTATTAACAATTTTATTTTAAAAGACATTTCTTTCTCAGACAATAAAAAAAGCTATCAATTCCAAGAAAAAGTAAAAGTATTAACTTTAACAGATTTTTCTAACCTTATTACTAATGCAGGACTAAAAATTATTGACATATTTGGAAATTATAATTTAGAACATTTTAATGCTTTAAAATCTGAAAGATTAATACTTGTTTGTCAAAAATGAATTATCTAAAACATATCATCTATTTTTTAAATGAATCAAAAATACATCATAACTGGCGCTCCCGGAACAGGAAAAACATCCATTATTAATGAACTAATAAGCAGAGGGTATAACTGCATAAAAGAGAATTCTAGAGAGGTTATTTCTGAGCAAATAATTACTGGAGGAGAGATTTTACCTTGGAAAAATCAAATTGCATTTGAAAATAAAATTTTGAATCTACGTGTTGAACAATACCTGGCAACACCAAAAGATTGTATTTCTTTTTTTGATAGAAGTGCTATAGATTCAGTGGCTTATTTAAAATTAAACAATCTAGAGATTACTGAAGAGATTATTAAAAACATTAACAAATGTCATTTTAACAAAAAAGTTTTTTTTACGCCTTTTTGGCAGGAAATTTATATAAATGATAATGAAAGGGTTGAATGTATAAATCAGGCAATTAAAATTGAAAACGCCATTTTAGAAACATACAGAAAACAAAAATACATCTTAATAAAAGTTCCAAAACAAACAATTAAAGAAAGAGTAAATTTTATTCTATCTCAAGTATAAATTTATTCATTTTTTGTTGTAATTTTGTTAAATAATAATCAAAAAAATACAACATGTCAGTATTAGTAGGAAAAAAAGCGCCTTTGTTCTCTACAAAAGCAGTTATAGACGGAGGAAAAATAGTAGAAGATTACAATTTAGAACAGTTTATTGGAAACAAGACCGTATTATTATTCTTTTATCCTAAAGATTTCACTTTTGTATGTCCAACTGAACTATTTGCCTTTCAAGAAAAGTTAGATGAGTTTGAATCTAGGAACGTTAAAGTTATTGCATGTTCTACTGACAGCGAGCAGTCACATTGGGGATGGCTACAAATGCCCAAAGAAGATGGAGGAATTAAAGGGGTAAACTATCCTATACTTGCTGATATTGACAAAACAATCAGTATGAATTACGATGTTTTATTTGGAGATTATGAGGTGGATAATAATGATCAACTATCAGCAACAGGACCAATGATTGCATTTAGAGCATTATTTATAATTGATAAAAAAGGTATTGTTCAACATCAATTAGTAAACCATTTACCATTAGGAAGAAATGTTGATGAGGCTATCAGAATGATTGACGCACTTCATCATCACGAAGAGTATGGTGAAGTATGTCCTGCCAATTGGGAAAAAGGTAAAGAATCTATGAAAGAATCTCATGAATCTGTTGCTAATTATTTAGCAAAACATTAAGATAATCAATATCAAAGTCTTATTCCCTATTCATTTTTTGAGTAGGGTTTTTTATTTTTGTAAATATGCAAACCCGTAAGCTGCTATTAAAAATTATTTTAAATCTATTTCCTCCTCTACTATTTAACAGAATAGTTTTAAAAGAAATTTCTGATGACTTTACTGAAATGAAAGTCGTTCTTAAAAAAACATTATTCAATATAAATTTTCATAAAACTATATTTGGAGGTAGTATTTTTTCAGCATTTGATCCTTATTTGCCAACAATGTATTATCATATATTCTCAAAAAAAAACAGGAAACTAATTATTTGGTTAAAATCTGCAGATATTGAATACCTAAAACCCGCTACAAGCTCTTTAAAATTGCATTTTAAAATTACAAAAGAAAATATTCAGATAGTAGAAAAAAACTTAAATCAAAAAGGGAAATTTGAAATCATTCACACTGTAGATGCAATCAATAAAGAAGGTCTTATCTGTGCTAAAGCTAAAATGAATATCTATTTAAGAGATGACAAAATAAATAAAAAGCTAGGCTTTTAAACACAACCACATTAATATTATTTAGCAATATGTGAAAAAAAGCTTTTTAAATATTATTTATAAGTACAGTACAATAAGCCGAAACTCCTTCTTCTCTACCAACAAATCCAATTTTTTCAGTAGTAGTTGCTTTTATTGAAATCAAATCTTGAGGAACACTCATGCAACAAGCCAATGATTTCTTCATTTTAGGAATATAAATACCTACTTTTGGTTTCTGTAAACAAATTGTAGAGTCAATATTTCCTAATTCATAACCTTTTTCTCTAATCATTTTCATGACTTTAGAAAGAAGTATCTTGCTATCTACATCTTTGTATTTTGGATTAGTATCCGGAAAATGATATCCTATATCTCCTAAATTAGCAGCACCTAACAACGCATCACAAATAGCGTGTATTAAAACATCGGCATCAGAATAACCAACTGCTCCTTTATCATGGGGAATAATAATACCTCCAAGCCAAAAATCTGCTCCTTTCTTAAGCTGATGTACATCGAAACCAAAACCTACTCTAATTTTCATTATTTAATTCATTTCTCCCATTGCCCCAAAATTCCAAGTCATAGTAAAACGCATTGTATTTGCCAACGGATTAGTTGCTCCAGCATCAGTAGTAGCATTAATAAGATATGAAAAATCAAGAATAAATGCACTATACTTTACTCCTGAACCAAATGTAAAAAATTTCCTACCGCCCTTAGTATCGTGTTCATAAAAATAACCTGTTCTAATAGCAAACTGATCGTTATACCAGTACTCTGAACCAACTGAATAGTTAATCTCTCTCATTTCCTCTTTAAATCCTCCAGGAGCATCCCAAAATGATTGAAATATTCCTGTGGCCACAGCAACATCAGGATCCATTCCAGCTGAATATGTTCCATTTGACGGATTATAATCGGCAGGAGGAGTAGGTACTAGCAACTTATTAATATCTATAGCTAAAGAAATATTATTATAATCATCAATATCAGTACCTAATGAGGTGCCAAACCGCATGTTTATTGGAATAAAATCTGCAACTGATGTTTCAGTATATGAAATCTTACCACCAATATTTGATATATTTAGACCAACAGCTAAATCGACATCCTGTCCTACTATTCTTAAGGGATTTGTATAAAAACCTGCTAAGTCTGTAGCAATCGATTGACCAGCACTTGTTTCAAATCCTCCAACAAACTGACCATCGGTAAGATTAGAATAAATATATCTTCCTGAAATGGCTAATGAAAACTGATCTGATAACTTTCTAGCATAAGAACCTCCTAATGCTAGCTCATGAGGTTTATACTGTCCTAATACATTACCAACTATATCAGTAAAAGTAATATCTCCTAAGGAAAAATAACGCAACTCTATTCCTACAGTTTGATTATCATCTATCTTTTTAAAACCAGTAATATATGATAAATTAATATCTGGCACTAATGCTCTGAGCCATGGCACATAAGATATTGAAGCACCCAGGTCTTGTGAGACAAACGCTAATTTTGCAGGGTTCCAATGTATAGAATTCACATCAGCACTCGTAGCTACACCAACGTCTCCCATACCGCCTGATCTAGAGTCAGGTGCAATTAAAAGGAAGGGAACTGCTGTTGTAATTGTATTTAACACATCAAATCTATCAACATTACCTTGATTATCAACATCTATCTGAGCATTAATAACAGATGAATTCAATACTATACTTAAAACACTTAAAATTCCAATTAATTTTTTCATACAATTTATTTATTATACAAATATACTTGTTTTGTTATGTGACCAAACGTAATTATTCAGGTAATAGTATAATTCTTATAGATTTTGATGAAAAATCACCATCCTCTGTGGTTATTCTTAAGTTAGCAATATATATACCTGCACTAACCTTACTACCATAATCATCCTTTCCATCCCAAACAATTGGTCCAATTCTATATCCCTCACTATAAAAAGAATTTCTCTCAATTCTTTTTATTAATAATCCTGAAACAGAATAAATGTCAAAAACATAATCAATTTTTTGATCAACTTTGTTATGTTGAAAATAAAAATTAGTAGAAAATAAAAAAGGATTTGGATAGCTAGTAAAGTCTGCAATAGTCAACTCATTTGGGTCAGTTACAACAAAATTAATTGTTGACTCTGATGAATTATTAAAAACATCCCATACTTTTAAAGTTATGGTATGTTCTCCCTTGGCTAAATTATACAAGGGAAACCTAATCACTCCTCTAGTATAATCATCTTTATTNGTCTCATAAAAATCATTAAGAATATAGGGATTNGAAGTATTACCATCTAAAACAGCAGTAATATCATGACCAATACCATTTCCCACTGTATTTATTCCACTCAAATCAAAAANATGTGCCAAAAGAATTGGATTTTCATCTGTAATACCCCCGTCAATAAATAAAGTATCATTAATAAAAAGTGATAACTCTGCCTCATCATAATCATAATTTATATCGTCTGCTATACCACCAATAATACAATCCTCATCTACACCAGANGCGTCAATTGGATTTTGTTCATTATCATTTACTGCATAATATGATATTTTACCTGNTCCATAATTATAAGCTATGTCTTTAGGNACTATAAAGGAAAAAGAAAACTTTCCATCAATTACGGATGCGGCTCCTTTATACAATATGTTATTTTGATCTCTATATGGCATAGGAGTACAACTTTCTTGTCCTAAAGTATTTTTTACTACTTCCTTATCAAATACTGTAGAATAAATTGTACCATTAAAATTAGACAATNTTAAGCCATTGTCCTCNATTTGACCTTCAATTATAACCTCTCCTAACGCCTTTAAAGTGTCATCAATTGAAGTGGTCTTAATTTCAAAATTAGGATATCCCAAGCGTAGTGCAGGATTTCCTAAAAGTGTAAAATTTCTATTATTTGCAGATGTTCCACTTAAAACCTTTGTAGTTTTAAAAATATCACCTAGCCTTAAGTATTCTCCATCTTTCTTTTCAAAAATTGTTTCNATAAACTTAGTATTTAAATTATAATTTGGAGCTGAATAAACTACACGAGNTGTAGTTAATAAGGCTATTGCTCCTCCCAAAGNATTTAATAATAAATACTCGCCAGCTGATTTCTGCGCAGGGTTATCAAACTGAGAAAATTTACATGTCGCTGTCATAAATAGTGGCAACTTATCTAAGTTGGTCCAATCATTAATCTGATTAAGTTCTAAGATTCTCTCCTGANTCCATCCTAAAGGNCCTCCATGACCAGTATAATTAACTAGCAAGGCTCCTTTCTTTATTTTGTTATTTATAGCATTTTGAGTATCTGGGCTTCTTTGTCCTNCAGGAGTAGCTTCTTGAGTNTAATTATCTAAATANATTTTTTTAATATTTATCTGCTGATAATTATCCGCAATATGATTTGCTAAACTATCAGCTTGCCACATATGTGTATTACCATCANTTGCATCACCATCGTCAGCTATAAATGCAATATCATTTCTCCAACTTCCATATGATGANATCTTATAATATTGTTCAACCTTATCAACTAAAACATTCGCCTCTTCTAATGAAGAAACAGGAAACCGACCAATNCCAATATCAACCAAATCATTATTAAATAACCCCTCGCTATCACCTAAAAGCCCAAAANAATCATCTGTAACATNAGAAAATGTTGGATGTGTGGAATTATCAGATTGATAAGTAGGTATGTAATTTGTATTATCTGAAACTCTATTTTTTGGGTCATAAGAACCATCTCCAAATAGTAATAAGTACTTTAAATTNGAATTCTCTTTATCATACTGATACTTTACAAAATCACGTATTGATGTTACATCTTGTATTCCNGATGAAAACTCATTATATATTTTATCTATAGTTACTACAGATGTAATAATATTATCTTTTTCTAGATGAAAATCAGCTAAACGACTAGCGGCTGATAAAAAATCTGGATGACAAACAATAATAAATTCAGTATTAGATGGAGTACTTCGAATATTTTGATTTGAAACAGTGCCCTTTAATAGAGGCGTAAGATAAGAAGAGGTATTAAATACAATGTACTCACGCAAAATATTTAAAGAATCATTAAATNATAATGAATTTCCACTTGATGCTGTTTTTAATTTAGTTACATTAGTAGGTGTTGTAACATCCCAAACCTGATAGTTTAATGCATTCTCAATCTTGTACTCTCCAATCTCATTACCNAAACTCTCAATATCTCTAAATATTAAATAATCATCACTTACACTTAACTTTCTTCTTGTATTAATTTGAATATAGTTAAGCCAAGCTTCTGCCCCAACATCTGNTGAAAAATACTCTAAATCTAAATTTANNACAGAAGAATTTGCTGTATATTGAGTTGTGATATATGCCTCCTTAGCATATTCTTGAGCATAAGCTGAAGAAGTTACGGGAACATTAAGATTAGCTAAAAAAGATGAGTTGATATCGATCTTAAAAAATGATGGATCAAAAGATCTTGCTACGACTGCTACTTTAATATCAACATTACTAGACTGTATTAAATCGGGAAAAGAAAATACAAAAGATTGTTTTCTATCATAAGAGAATCTTTCTCCAAACCACTTATTACCTGATTGAATCAAGTTTTCCAAATCTANCTCNTGATTTAAAAACGAATTAAAACTAGTTATTTGTCTTGNAGGATTCTGATAAACATCTTTTTCTNTAACTCTTTTANCAACAGATTGATTGTCAATTGTAAGGAAATAGCTCACTTCATCATCAAAAAGATGAATNTCATATTCAAACAAATTAGTTTCTTCAATTAAATTCCAAACATTAGGAGAAGTACCNTAAAACAAAATATAATCTCCATTTTCAAAAATGCCATTTTGATTTATATCATAAACTTNTATTGCATTTTCTGTTAAATCTGAATATCTAAAATCTGAATTCAGTTTCGGTAGCATTCCTCCTCCATTTCCATATATTTTTATAGNTGAAGTTTGCAACATAGAAGTATTTACACCAAGAGAATTTAAGTCAGAATAATCTAACTTATATATGCCATCCTTNTTTGTAGTAATCTTGTACCAATCACCAGTACTAAGTACTGAATTTTCTTGAGCTGATAAATCAAACAAAAAAAACATGTGAAATAAACAAAATAATATGCTANGTTTCATGATGGCAAATTTACTCTTCCTTTTTCATTATAAAGCAATAACGCAAAAATATTATAAAATAGTGTACAATTTTTGTATACTAGAATACAATGTTAAATAATTTGTTTATTTTTGTGAAATTCAAAATAAGAAATAAATTTTATGTTGAACAGTTCGTCAAAAATTTTAATTGCAAGTATTGCATTCATATTTACAACTAATATGGCTTCTGCACAGGATCCTGCTTTTAGTCAGTTTTATGCAAATCCTTTATATTTAAATCCTGCATTTGCAGGAACNAATGTTTGTCCAAGGGTAAATTTAAATTATAGAGATCAATGGCCAGGAATAGGAAGAACATATGTAACAACATCTGTTTCATGGGATCAACACATTGAATCGATTGGAGGAGGATTAGGTATTGCTGTTGCTCAAGATAGAGCTGGAGCTGGTAATTTAAATACTTCTCATGCTTCACTGCTATATTCTTACAGACTNCGCNTAAATAACACTTTTTCAATGAAGGCAGGTTTTGAAGCTTCTTTTAGAATGATACAATTGGACTGGTCTAATTTAACTTTTGGAGATATGATTGATCCTCAATTAGGTTTTATTTATCNAACTGCTGAGGACATAAATAATAACGCAAGTTCCATTAGTTTTCCTGATTTTTCTGCTGGATTACTNGGATATTCTGAAAATTTCTTTTTTGGCTTTGCAGCGCATCATTTAACTCAGCCTAACCAAGGCTTTATTAGCGAAAGTGAATTACCAACAAAAATTACTGTGCATATAGGAGGTAACTTTGCTATTAATAAATACAGAAATGCAGTTACTACTATTTCACCTAATTTTCTTTTTCAGCAACAACAAGACTTTCAACAGTTTAATTATGGTATTTATGCAAAAAGAGGCCCCATAGCTGGAGGCTTATGGGCAAGAAACAGTGCAAAGAATTTTGACTCATTTATTCTAATGGTAGGACTAATTCAAGAAGCATTTAAATTTGGATACAGCTACGATATTACTGTAAGTAATTTGAAAAACAGTAATACTCTAGGAGCACATGAATTATCGTTTACTTTGTTTATGCCGTGCCGATCAAAGTCAAAATCATTTAACACGATTAGTTGTCCACAATTTTAATTAAATAATAAATATATCGATTAATATTTTCAATAAAAAAAAATGAAAAAAACAAAATTAATTTTAGTAATAAGCTCCCTTTTTATTATGGGATCATGCTCTAATTCAACTTCGAGCTCAAGTTCAAAACCTTCAAACGCTAAAAGTTCATCAACTACAGGTTGGGATTATAACAATTCNAAAAATGGAGGCTTTGAAACAAATTCAAAATANAAAGAACAAGCAACTGGACCGGGNTTATTATTTATAGAAGGNGGTACTTTTACTATGGGTAGAGTAGAACAGGATATAATGTATGAATGGGATAATATTCCAAGAAAACAAACAGTTTCGTCATTTTATTTAGATGAGACTGAAGTTTCAAACGTAGATTATCTCGAATACCTTTTCTGGCTTAAAAGAATTTATGGTTTAGATTATCCTGAAGTATATACAAAAGCNCTTCCAGATACTTTGGTCTGGAGAGATAAATTAGGATATAACGAACCTTTTGTAAATGGATATCTAAGACACCCCGCNTACAGAAATTACCCTGTTGTTGGTGTTAGCTGGCAACAGGCAACTGATTATTGTGAATGGAGAAGTAACAGAGTAAACGAAAGAATTCTTATAGANAATAGAATTCTAGAAGAAGACATGGAGCAATCAGCTGGAAACGTATTTACAACTAAAGGTTACTTATCAGGTCAATATGAAGGTGTTGTAAAAAGAAATCCAAAAAATCTTACAAATGAGAATTATGGAAGTGGAGAAGAAACAAGGCTAGTACGTATGGAAGATGGTTTGTTATTGCCAAATTACAGACTTCCTACTGAAGCAGAATGGGAGTATGCTGCATTAGGATATATTGGCAACTCAAAAGAAGAAAATATTAGTGACAGAAAAATATATCCATGGAATGGATCATCACTAAGAAACGCGAGTTCTAAAAATCAAGGGGAAATTATGGCTAACTTTAAAAGAGGAAGAGGAGANAACATGGGAGTTGCAGGAAGTTTAAATGACAATGCAGATATTACTGCCCCTGTAAAATCATATTGGCCGAATGATTATGGACTATATAATATGGCTGGAAATGTGTCAGAATGGGTGATGGATGTTTATAGACCTATTATAGAGCAAACGACAACTGCAGATCATAGAAGTTTCAGAGGAAACGTATTCCAAACTGATTCTCTTGATGAGGATGGTATGATTGTATTTGATGACCTAGGTAATGCAATTCAAGTTGATGTTAATGTNCAAGGGAATGCATATAGAAGAAATTATAAAAAAGCTGATAATATTAACTATCTAAATGGTGATATTGAATCTCAAATGGGAATCATCTGGAATGATTATCTTAATGAATCTGATACAGCTGANAAAGCAAAAATNAAAATTGATAAATGGAATAAAANNGCCAACATGTATAAAGATGGTGCTCCTGAAGGAAATAGTAATGAAATGTATGTCTATGGTCAATCGTCGCTAATAACAGATAGAACAAGGGTATATAANGGGGGATCATGGAAAGACCGAGCATATTGGCTAAATCCTGGTACGAGAAGATTCTTAGATCAGGATCAATCAACAGATGCAATTGGTTTCAGATGTGCAATGGATAGAATAGGAGCTCCAACAAGTCGAGCTAAAGAAAATCAAAGAATAGGTGCTGATTATAACAAAAAAAGACAATAATCATCAAAAAATAATATAAATAAAACCCCACTAATCATGGGGTTTTATTTTATTTGCACTTATGGAAATTAAAGAAATCTATAAAATATATAAGGCTAACCCTCAAATTTGTACTGACACAAGAAATATTAAAAAAGGTAGCATCTTTTTTGGATTAAAAGGACAAAACTTTAATGGGAATATGTTTGCAGAACAGGCAATAGATAATGGCTGTAGTTTTGCTATTATAGATCAAAAACAAAACACCACAAATAAAAAAATAATTATAGTAGAAAATGTTTTAAAAACACTGCAAGATTTAGCAAAATATCACAGAAAAAAACTGTTAATACCTATTATAGGAATTACTGGTACAAATGGTAAAACTACATCAAAAGAACTAATTCATTCAGTATTAAAAACCCAACTAAATTGTTATGCTACTAAAGGGAATCTAAATAATCATATTGGAGTACCTTTAAGCATACTAGAAATCACTGATAATCATGAAATGGCAATTATTGAGATGGGTGCAAATCACAAAAAAGAAATTGATTTTCTTTGTGACATATCAAAACCAACATATGGAGTAATTACAAATATAGGTTCTGCACATCTTGAAGGTTTTAAAAGTATTGAAGGAGTCATTGATACAAAGAATGAACTATTTAAATTTATCAACAGAAATAATGGAACTTTGTTTGTAAATCATGATGATAATTTATTAATTGATCTATCAAAAAATATCAAACAAATTTCTTATGGAATAAATAGTGGTTTAAATACATCAACATGTAATCATACACCCTTTCTTAATATTAAATGGAATAATATAATTATTAAAAGTCAATTAATTGGAAACTATCAATTTTACAACCTATCTTTAGCAATATGTATTGGCAATCATTTTAATATCTCAAAAGACAATATTCAACATGCAATTGAATCATATATACCTAAAAATAATAGGTCAGAGATAAAAAAAACAAAAAACAACATGATTATTATGGACGCATATAATGCGAACCCATCTAGTATGAAAGCCATGTTAGATTCCTTTGCAAAGCAAAATTATAAAGAAAAACTTTGTATTTTAGGAGATATGCTTGAAATGGGAAAATTTTCAAATGAAGAGCATAATAAGATTATCACATATTGTAAAAAACTCAAATTAGAAACTTTATTTGTTGGCAAAGAATTTAGCAAGATAAGTAATATCGCGTTTAAAGATATATCTACTATTAAGCATTTCATAAAATTTAATCCAATAAAAAACAAAACAATATTACTAAAAGGTTCTAGAGCAATTGGTTTAGAAAAGTTAACTGATTATCTTTAAAAAATTATTATTTTTTGAGAGCTTCCGTAAACATCTTGGCAAAAATAAAATAACATAATGATAGAAAAAGTCCTATCAAAAATCCAATTATTGTTCCTGTTTTTTTTGAAATCTTATGATCTTTTAACGGTAGTATCGGTGCATCTATAATATTAATCATTGGGATTTGATTTAATAATGTTAATTTAGCAATCTCTCGATTTTTAACAATCTCCAGGTACATTGCATTAAGCACTTCCACTTTTCTCATTAACTGTAATTCTTTTAATCGACCCGTTGCTTTAATAATTCTCTGATTTATGTCTTTAACTCTTGCAAACTCTTGTTCTGCAACTTCAAGCTCTGTAAATACAGAATCTGCTCTGTCTTGTAAAAAATCTAAAGTATGATTTGCGTGTGCTGTTTGATGCTCAATATACATGATACTCATCTGATTAATCAAATTCTCAACGAATTGCTTAGCAAACTCTTGATCTAATGAAATACATGATAATGATACAATATTAGCATCAACAGACTGCATCTCAATAATTAAATCATTTTCAATAATATTATTCCAAATAACACCACTAATACTGTCATGTATATAACTAGAATTATCATGAAAAGACACCCCAAAAAAATCATCATCCATTGCCCAATCTTCTTTGATTTTGTTAAGCTCTAAATAATGTTCTATGAG
>NZRJ01000057.1 GCA_002693745.1 Flavobacteriales bacterium | reverse complement strand
CCATTAAATGTTTTCTTTTTAATTGGGAAGTTGTATGCCATGCCTATTGATCCAGTTATAGCTTGTGTTAATGCGACAGGACTTTTTTTACTAACGTTATCTAAACTATGGTCAAATGATAACTCTAAAAATATTTTAACTCTTTCACGCATTTGAAAAGACACACCAGATCCTAATATTAATCCAAAATCTAAACTATTAAAATCATCTGTAGTATTAGTAATAGCTGGAAATAAAGGTTCAAAATCAACAACATTTTCCTCATGCAACAAAAAGCCAAAATAAGCCCCTGAGTTGCAAAAAAAACTCCATTTATTCTTGCCAAAATTCATTTGTGCTAATAATGGGAATGTTAGATAATGAAGATCATAATGATCATCAAATTTGCCAATAATATTTCCAGTAATATCAGTATATATTAGAGATCTTTTTGCGCCTTTAATATGGTATAATAATTTTGACTTTAAAGAAAAACGATCATTAAAATTATATTGCATTAAGATCCCTCCAACAGGCTGAAGTGTTTTTTTACTGTATTCACTTTCTCCATTAAAAGAGTTAATTGAACCGCCAAATAATAATCCTAATTCAAAAGACTTGTCCTGTCCAAAGAAAATTACAGGATAAAGAAGGAATATAACGAGTATCTTTTTCATCTTAAAATATCTTTTTTGAATAATACAAGAAAGATTTATAAAAACACTTAACAATAAAATACTAATATGTTTTTTTATCCACGGTATAATGTGGAAAAAATACTAGTACTTTTGTGCTATAAAATGAAAAAAAAAAGAAAACAAGAAAAGAAAGACAAGAAGGGTTTTCAAACTCAAAATTATCTAAACTAATTCTATCCGTATTCAGAGAATATCCTAATAGGAAATTTAACTANAAACAACTCAGTAAGATTCTCAGAATTAAAGAAATGGGCATTAAAATTCAAATGATTGAAGTCATGCATAAAATGTCACAATCAAATGTCTTAGAAGAAGTAGAAAGAGGATCATACCGATTCATTGTTTCNACACAAAAAATTATAGCAACAATCAAAAACACAAATCAAAGCGGTGCCTTTGTGGACATTGATGAAAAAAATGAAGTTTTTATAGCTAAAGAGTATAGTCACTTTGCTTTAGCAGGAGATGAAGTAGAAATTTTGCTATTTCCAAAAAAGAAAAAACAACAACAGGNAGAAGTTATTAGGATTTTAAAAAGAAAAAAAGAACAATTTGTTGGAATTATTGACAACACATCATCTAACTTTTTTTTAATTACNGATGATAAGCGGGTTTTTTTTGATNTTTTCTTACCCCAAAAATCCATTAAAAAAGAATACTTACATAAAAAAGTTTTAGTAAAAGTTAATAGCTGGGATAATAANTATAAAAACCCCGTTGGAAAGGTTATTAAAGTATTGGGGAAAGTTAATGATCATAATACTGAAATAAAATCTATACTTTTTGATTATGGGTTTACAACTGATTTCCCTGAAAAAGTGGNGAGAGCAGCCAAAAAAATAGATTCTAACATCTCTAAAAAAGAAATTAAAAAAAGATTAGATATAAGAAAAACAACAACTTTTACGATTGATCCAANAGATGCTAAAGATTTTGATGATGCTCTTTCAGTGAAAAAATTAAAAAATGAAAATTGGGAGATNNGNATTCATATTGCTGACGTATCACATTTTGTGCCTGAAGGAGGNCCTATTGATAAAGAGGCAATAAAAAGAGCAACATCCATTTATCTAGTTGATAGAGTAATTCCAATGCTACCTGAAAATCTTTCTAATGATATGTGCTCACTAAAACCAAATGAGGAAAGATTGGCCTACTCTGTCTTTTTTGAAATGGACGAAAAAGCAAATTTAATTAGTTACAAAATNGCTAAAACTGTTATTCATTCCAATTTTAGATTTACATACCAAACAGCACAGGATATAATAAATAATAAAAAAGGAAAGTTGGCAAATGAACTTCTTCTGTTAAATAGATTATCCAAGATCTTAAGAAAAAAAAGACAACAAAAAGGGTCAATAAATTTTGAAAGCTCAGAAGTCAAATTCATTTTAGATAATGAAAACAACCCTATTGAAATCTANTTTAAAGAGCCTTTATCTACCAATCACTTAATCGAAGAATTTATGCTTTTGGCAAATAAAACAGTTGCAAAACATATTGGATTTTCTAAAAAAGAAGCAAATGCCTTTGTATACAGAGTACATGATGTNCCTGATAATGACAAAATTATATCTCTTAATGACATTGTGAAAAAATTTGGACATAATATTAATAATCAAAATCGAACGACTCTATCCAAATCACTAAACAATCTACTTAAAAATGTAAAAGGCAAACCCGAGCAACAAATGGTAGAAACATTAACCGTACGTTCTATGTCAAAAGCAACTTACACAACGAAAAATATTGGTCATTATGGTCTAGCATTTAACTATTATTCTCATTTTACATCTCCCATTCGGCGTTATCCTGACCTAATTATTCATCGACTACTAGAAAGATATCTAAATGGCGGAAAAACAATAAACAAAGAGGGGTTAGAGAAACTATGCAAGCACTGCTCTGAAATGGAAAAAAAAGCATCTCAAGCTGAACGTGATTCAATTAAATACATGCAAATAAAGTTTCTTCAAAATAGAATTGGGAAAATCTATGATGGGGTTGTTTCTGGTGTAACAGAATGGGGTCTATATATTGAGATTATTAGCAATAAATGTGAAGGTCTTGTTAAAATTAGCAGTTTAAAAGACGATCACTACTTTTATAGCGAAAAAAAATACGCTCTAATTGGATATCGGACAAAAAGAAGCTACCAAATAGGCAAAAAAGTCAAAATAAAAATAACAAAAGTTGACCTAGAAAAAAAACAGGTAGATTTTATATTAGCATAATTTTTAACACTCTTGTTCTTTTAGACAATCTTTTAGCAAAAAGCTGGTTTAATGGAAAAATTATAAGTTGCCCGACTAGGGCTCGAACCTAGACTCTTCTGTACCAAAAACAGACGTGTTGCCAGTTACACCATCGGGCATTAATTAAACTCTTTGCAAAAATAATAATTATGTTATAAGTATGAAATATTTATCTATATTTTCGTTATTAAACAAACATACAGCAAATACAAAACTAATTTTATAAATTCGCCAATCTATTTAAACGTTAAAACTAAACTATGAATCAATTTAAAAAACTTAATAATTATATAGGTTGGATAGTCTTTCTAATTGCATCATTTGTATATCTCTCCACTATAGAACAAACTGTAAGCTTCTGGGATTGTGGTGAGTACATTTCAACAGCCTATAAATTAGAAGTTGGGCATCCGCCCGGTGCTCCTTTCTTTCAATTATTTGGAAGAATATTCACCCTTTTTGCAACTCAAGGCACTTCAGAAGTTGCTATAGCAATAAATATAATGTCTGCTTTATGTAGTTCTTTCACTATTTTGTTTCTATTCTGGACTATCACAGCATTTGGCAGAAAATTATTTCTCAACAATAAAGAAGATTATGATTTTGGTAAAATAATTGCAGTTATTGGCAGTGGTATTGTAGGTGCATTAGCTTACACCTTTTCTGACTCATTTTGGTTCTCTGCTGTTGAGGGAGAGGTTTATGCTATGTCATCGTTATTTACAGCTGTTACATTTTGGTGCATTATGAAATGGGAAGAAGAATCAGATAAGCCTCATTCAAGTAGATGGCTAGTTTTGATTGGATATTTAATTGGCTTATCAATAGGTGTTCACTTACTTTCTTTACTCACGATACCAGCAATGGGAATGATCTATTATTTTAAAAAATACAACTACACAAAAGCTGGAGCATTCAAAGCTTTTATTGCTTCAGTTATGATCCTTGGTCTAGTTCAAGGAATTATTATTCCTGGAGCAGTTAGTTTAATTTCAAAATTTGAACTGTTTTTTGTCAACACCATTGGACTGCCTTTTAATTCAGGTACTATTATTTATTTCTTAACAATAATTGGAGCTATTACCTACGGATTAATGTACACCAAAAAACATAAAAAACAGATCTGGAACACTGCAATTTTAGGAGTTATGATGTTACTAATTGGGTACTCATCTTTTGCAATACTAGTTATTCGGTCAAATGCAAACCCTCCTATTGATGAAAATAACCCTGAAGATGCAGTTAGTCTTTTATCTTATCTCAAAAGAGAACAATATGGAAGCTGGCCAATTGTTTATGGACAACATTTTAATGCTAAATTAGACAGCCGAGAACCATATATAGATGGCAATCCAATTTATGCAAAAGATGAAAAAAAAGGTAAATATGTTGTTATTGATCAAAGAAAAAAATCAGTTCCAAACTATAGTAAAAAAGATAAAATGTTGTTCCCAAGAATTTGGAGTGCTACTCAAGCACGGCATGCTGGAGGATATGTAAATTGGGCCGGACTAAAGAATAAAGATGTATCACCTACATTTGGTGAAAATCTCACTTACTTTTTTAGATACCAAATTGGCTGGTCTTATTTAAGATATTTTATGTGGAATTTTGCTGGAAGACAAAATGATTACATGAACATGGATGGAAATTCGTTATATGGCAATTGGGAAAGCGGCATTAAAATTATTGATAATGCAAGGTTAGGGCTACCTTCATCTGATGTAGTTGTTCCAAAAAATTTAGCGAATAACAAAGCGAAGAATCACTATTTCTTTCTCCCCTTAATACTTGGCTTAATTGGCATGTTTTTTCATTTTAAACACAAAAATCAAGACGCTCTAACTGTTCTTCTATTCTTCTTATTTACAGGAGTTCTTATAATTGTTTATCTAAATGTTGTTCCTTTCCAGCCAAGAGAAAGAGATTATGCATATGTAGGTTCATTTTATGCATTTTCTATTTGGATTGGAATAGGAGTATTAGCAATTTACAACTTTATAAATGAGAAGATTAGCTCTGTAAAAAGTGCATACATAGCTACTTTTATAGCACTTACTATTCCATCTCTAATGGCAGCTGAAAACTGGGATGATCATGATAGAAGTGGGCGTTTTACTGCTCTTGAAGTCGCCAAAAATTATTTGAACTCTTGCGATAAAAATGCGATAATATTTACCAACGGAGATAATGATACTTTCCCTCTTTGGTACGCTCAAGAAGTAGAAGGGATAAGAACAGACATTAAAGTTGTAAATTTATCACTATTTAATACTGACTGGTATATAGATCAGATGAAAAGAGCCTCATATGAGGCGGCGCCAATTCCTTCATCATTAGAACATGAAGATTATAGAACTGGAACAAGAGACTATACCCCAATTCAAGAAAGAGTAAAAACTCATGTTGAAGTAAAAGACGTGGTAGACTTTATTAATAGTAATAACCCAAAAGCTAAGTTAAGAACATCTGCTGGACTAAGAAACTACTGCCCTACAAAAAAGTTAAAACTTACAGTAAACAAAGAGGCTGCTAAAGCTTTTGTTCCTGAGGAGTATCATGATCAAATTTTAGATGAAATCAAATTTAATCTTAAAGGGTCCGGTATTTTTAAAAATAAACTTATGGTACTAGATATTCTAGCAAATTTTAACTGGGAACGCCCTATATACTTTGCAATAACTGTTGGAAAAGATAATTACATGGGTCTTGAAAAATATTTCCAATTAGAAGGTCTAGCTTATCGTTTAGTTCCATATTCTATTGCTTCACCTGACATGCAAACCGGAGTGGTAAATACAGAGAAGATGTATGATAGATTAATGAATAAATTTAAATGGGGAGGGTTGAATAACCCTACGCTTTATTTTGATGAAACAAATACTAGAATGGTTATGAATTTTAGAAATAATTATTCAAGATTGGCGGGATCTTTATTTCAAAAAGGAGACAACAAAAAAGCAGAGGCTGTACTTGACACATGTATGAATCAATTTCCATCAGAAGTAGTAATGCTAAATTATTTTTCTCTTCCTATAATTGATTTATATTACAAACTAGGTAAAAATGAAAAAGGGAACAAAGTTTTAGCAACAATGATTGACGAACATCTAACTAAAATTAAATACTTAAAAGCGTTTGATCGAGGAAGCGGTGTTAATCAAGAAATCCAAATTACTAGTCAAGTTTTAGGCAATCTAGACAGAATTATTAAAAGATATAGATTAGAAGATCCATCATACAATTATTTAGAAGAAAACAGTCAGTATTATAAAGAAAAAGATGGGAATAAATCTACAATTGATTTCAATACATATAGAATAAATACCTTTATGGACGAATATTCAAGTATTCTATAGTTTGTTTGTAAAAACTCCAAAAATTATTCAATATCTCTTTCCTTCAATAATTTGGAGGAAAGAAAATTTACAAAATAATATTTGGCTCACTTTTGATGATGGTCCGTCACCCGAAACAACACCTTTTATCTTAAAAAGATTAAAAGAAGAAAAGATAAAAGCTACTTTCTTTTTAATTGGTAAGCAAATAGAAAGATATCCGGAGCTATTTAAAAAAATTATTGATAATGGTCATGTTATAGCAAATCATTCTTATTCTCATCAAAACGGATGGAAGTCTAATCTTTCTAATTACCTAAATGATATTGAAAAATGCCAAAGATTAATGCCTGAAAACAAATTATTTAGACCTCCATACGGAAAGTTATCTCCCTTAAAAATTTGGTGTTTGAAAAAAAATTATAAACTAATTCTTTGGGACATTTTTACTTGGGATTTTCACTTAAATAGTAAACCCAAAGAAATAAAAGAAAATGTATTAAAACATACTAGATCAGGATCAATAATCGTCTTCCATAACAATAAAAAAAGTTTGAAAAATTTAAAGCTGATTCTGAAAGAAACCATTACTGAATTAAAAGAAAAAGGCTTTGTGTTTTCTACTTCTTGGTAGCAATTACAAAATGATCTAAACATGTTTTGGAGGATGCTTTAATTGAATAATCATTATATTCTATCGAGCTGACTAAAGCCTCATTATTATCTTGTAAATTATGTCTATTGAATCTATTTAAAATATCATATGGAATTTGTAACATCCACCTAGGCAACCAATATTGCATATTAAAAATATCCCATTTAGTAATTTTTAATACAGACTCTTTATTTTTCTCATAATACCGCATAACTTTTTCATTTCCAAATACACCTCTCAAATCCACATCTGAGAAAAAAAGTTTTACAATATTATACATTTCTTCTGGTGTGTATTCCCTTATATGCCATGGGCTTCTGGTTAAGGACATTAAACGATTAGGTGTCGTCATAATCATCTTTCCACCTGGTTTTAAGACTCTTTTAATTTCGTTTAAGAAAAACTCATCATTACGTATATGTTCAATCACCTGAAATGTAACAACAAAATCTATACTATCACTATCAATATTGTTTAGCGGAGGCACTTCTGNTTGAATAAAAGTAATATCGTTCTTCTCTTGAATCTCTTGTGAAATAGNGGAACNATACTTATCAACTGCAATATATTTATCTGCAAAAGGAGCTAGCTCTTTTGCTCCATATCCTTCACCACTTCCAATTTCAAGTACAGTTCCATTAATAATTTTTGCGGCTTGTTTATATGCAACTAAATGTCTTTGAAAGACTACATTTTCTGAAGNNTCTNAATGTGNACTTCTTTCNGCNGTTTGTAAAANTCCCATNTCTTTCTTTTTAAGAANACAAANNTAATAAATTAATCNNCTATTTCNACAAAAACNGGNCAATGNTCNGAATGNNTANCNTNTGATAAAATNNNNGATCNNTTNAANTTAGGTAANAAANTNTCNGNNATCATNTTNTAATCAATNCTCCANCCNAAATTTTTAGCNCNTGCATTNGCNCTATAGCTCCACCAACTATANTNATNTGGTTCNNNNTTTAAATANCTAAANGAATCNANAAATCCACTAGATATAAATTTANTNATCCANTCNCTTTCTTCNGGTAAAAANCCNGAANTATTTTTNTTTGCTNTNAGGATTNTGTATATCAATTNCTNNATGACAAATATTATAATCTCCTGAGATTACTAAATTTGGAATTTTTTTTCTAAGATCTGAAACATACTTGTAAAATAAATCTAAAAACTCCATCTTAAATGATTGTCTCAATGGATTACTTCCTGATGGGAAATAGACACTCATTACAGAATAATTAGTAAAATCAGCTCTGATTATTCTTCCTTCTAAATCAATTTTTTCAATACCGCANCCAATTTCAATATTATTTGGTTTAATTTTGGATAAAATAGCTACTCCGCTATAACCAGCCCTCTCAGCTGAATTAATAAAACAAGAATAACCAATATCATCAAATAATTTTGTGTCAAATTGTTCTGGCTTTGCTTTTATTTCTTGCAGACAAAAAATATCTGCTTGAGATGAATCAATCCAAACATCAAGACCTTTTTTAAGAGCNGCTCTAATGCCGTTCACATTATAAGAAATAATTTTTGGCATTATCTTAATTCAAACTGNTTTTGTGCAGCAATTCTACCTTCAATTATCAAATTTATCAAATAATTTCCACTCATTAATTGTTCCNTCCTTTGCCATTCAAAACAACTATCCATTTTTAGATTCTTATAATGAAAAGTAGAATAATTAGTACAACGAATGACAGAATCCAAAATATTCACCGTAATGTTTTCTTTGGCTTCAATCAGGTTGCCTTTGGGGTCTAATAATTGCATAAAGACATTTTTTTCTTCTGCAAATGATAGTTGATTAGCGCCAATTGTAAAACAAACTCTAACTTTTTGTGTTTTTTTTGCAGAACGAGTAATTACNTCCTTACCTGTTCTTCTATATCTTAAACATTCAATATTAAGATCTAGAACTTCTAAGACAGATCCTCTATTTACTTTTTCTACTAACTGCTCATTTTGTTTACTTAGCTTGTAATTCTTCCAATTGATATTCTTATTCTCTTTTATTANACTGTCTTTCTCATTAGTTAAAGCCGCATTTATNAGAAATAACGAATCAATATTAGATAAGTATCTTTTAGAGATATCTTTTAATATAGCTATCTTTTTTCTAGCTTCGGTTAAATCATCCTTTGTTCTAATTAAATTTCTTATTTCAACAATTTGATTTTTAATAATAGAGTCTGTATCNTGCAACTGATTATTCAAATCACCATATTCCTCTAATAAATTATCATGCTCATCAATCAAATCATCTAGGTCATCACGCAAAGCATTCTTTTCTTCAATATATTGCATTCTAATAGCGTTNTCTTTATTTTGTTTTATCTCTTTAGAAACTAAAAGAGCTAAAAGTCCTGCTATAATAATNAATAGTATATAAAACCAAAATTTTCTAGAATTCCTCTCTGAAAGATTCTCTTTTTCCATTAGCTNTTTTCTATTGATANTTTTTTTGATACAAACCTTTTCATTTTAGCTATTTAAAAACTTTTTGTAAAATATCTGTAACTCTAGCTTTAGGATTTTTTCTAATATTCATCTCTTCCTTAGCAATTAAAATAAATAAGCCTTCAATGGTCTCATTAGTAACATAATCTGCTAAATCAGTATTAACTTCTTGTGTAAAAGGTATTGCATTATATCTTAATATTAATGTTTGCCAGTGCTTTGTAAGATTTACTTTATCNATTGAGCTTTTAATAATCGGTTTAAATTTTGCGTATAATAATTGTGAAGTACGTTTTTTAAAATAAATAGTAGCAGCATTATCATCTCCCTCTAAAACGGACATTGCATCATTAATCGTCATAGCTTTTACTGCATTTAAAAAAATTTCTTTTGCAAAATNTGATGCATCTTCAGCCGCTTCATTAATNGTAAATTCAAATTTNTCAATCTGTGATTGCATTCCTAATTTNACCAAAGCCTTCTTCATCTTTTCAGCGTCTTCTGGAAATAAAATTCGAATCGATAAATTGTTATTAAACCCTCCTATCTTTGATGCTTCTGCTGTTGAATTATTCGTTCCTAGAATTAATGCTTCCTTTAATCCCTCTACAACTTCTTCTTGTGTCAAATCTTTAGTGGAAATATGCTCTTTCGCTTTAGCAGCTACATTTTTTAACTTGTTAAAATTAATCTGAGCACTTTTAACGTTTGCAAAAAGGACACAGCTTAGTAAAATTATAAATCTCATAAATATTTTTTGCTAAAATAATAATTAACTATAACTTATCAATTAATGTAAGAATTTTCATAAATATAATATTATGCAANGCATAATAAATATTTATATAATGACTTTCTTTGTAAAAAGNATACCTNAAAATAAGTTATTATTATGAGACATTACATTATTTTGTTCTATGCATTAATTATTGAGAAGTATAGACAGCTACTAATGCTTAGTGACANATCAATTAAATTTATATTCTTNCCTNGATTTAACAAACTACGTAATTTTAACGCGAAAGCTAGAGCNTANAGTGAATTTATTAATGCTAAAAAGAAAGTTCCAGCATATAGAAAATTTCTAAAAANTAAANATTTTGTCAAACCATCATTTACTGGATTTACTCCAAATATTTCCGAAATTCCAGTNATCGATAAAGAAAATTATGTNAAAGTTTATTCGCTTAACAGTAGATGTGTAAATGGAAGTATNCCTAAAACAGGANTTGTAATTGATGAATCTTCTGGTAGTAGTGGNACACCGACTAACTGGNTAAGAGGAAGCAAAGANAGATTTAGAAACACTCAATTTATCAAATTTGGAATGTATCAGCTTTTTGGAAAAGANCCAATGTTTATTATTAACACTTTTGCATTAGGAGCATGGGCCACNGGCATGAATATNAGTATGAGTTGTTTAGCTTTTGCNAAAGTTAAATCANTAGGCCCCGACCTAATTAAAATTGAAAATACAATTAATNAGTTTGGAAAAGAGACACAAATATATCATTATGGGATATCCACCCTTTCTTAAACATTTGGTTGATCATATAAAATTTAATCTTTCTGANTATAANATCTCTTTCATTTTTGGTGGAGAATCTATGTCAGAGGGGATGAGAGATTATCTTTTAAAAAAAGGAATAAAAAAAGTCTACAGCTCATACGGAGCTTCTGACCTTGAGTTAAACATTTCATCTGAAAGTGAGTTTACAATTAGNCTAAGAAGNGNATTGAGGGNCAACAAAATACTTAGAGAAAAAATCTTAAAATATACTGGGGCACTNCCTATGATATTTCAATATAATCCTGCAGACTTTTTAATTGAAGAATCNGAAAATGGAGANCTTATNACAACAATATGTAGACCTNATTATNTTGCNCCTAAAATACGTTACAATATACACGACAAGGGGCATATTATACAACATAGCGTGTTATATAAAATTCTAAAAGAGTTAAATCTTGAGAAAAAAATAACACCTTCTAAAACTGATTTGCCAATTCTTTTACACTACGGACGTTCAGATATGACCGTCTCTTTCTTTGGAGCCAATATAAGTCCAACAGATATTCAAGAAGTAATTTATCTGTTGCCAGAATTATCTAAAGTGTCAAATTCTTTTGCTCTCAAAACAATTGAAGATGAGCACGGTGATAAGCAACTAATAATATCAATTGAATTGCTAAAAAACACAAAAGTTAATCAGTTGAATTCAAAGAATTTTAAAACTACATTTTTTGAAAAATTGGAGGATGTAAATCAAGACTTTAAAAAAAGTA
>NZRJ01000056.1 GCA_002693745.1 Flavobacteriales bacterium | reverse complement strand
TAGCATACACAAGCGGACATATAATCTGCTACATTTTATTTTGTATTTTTGGTTTTAATGAATGCGCAAGATGTTTTACAAAAATATTGGGGCTATAGCCATTTTCGTTTAAATCAAGAAGAAATCATTCAGCAAGTACTCGAAAATAATGACACTCTTGCTTTATTGCCAACAAGTGGTGGTAAGTCAATATGTTATCAAGTACCTGCAATTATTAAAGACGGAATTTGTTTGGTAATTTCTCCTCTTATTGCTTTAATGAAGGACCAAGTTAGACATTTAAAGTCAAAAGGAATTAAATCAGTTTTTATAAATAGTAACATGTATTATTCTGATCTTGACACTGCTCTTACAAATTGTATTTATGGCGGTATTAAGTTTTTATATTTATCTCCAGAAAAATTACAAAATGAATTGGTTTTGGCTAGAATTAAGAAAATGAATATTAACTTGATTGCTATTGATGAAGCACACTGTATATCTGATTGGGGGCATAATTTCAGACCTTCTTACCGATATATTTCTCAAATAAGAAGTTATTTTCCAGACGTTTCTATTTTAGCATTAACCGCTACTGCTACTAGCGATGTAATTAAAGATATTCAAAGCAATCTTTTGTTTAAAAAGACAAATTTGATTAGAGCTTCATTCAATAGAAATAATCTTTCATATATAGTTGAAAATACTGAAAAGAAAAGATTAAGACTACTTAAGCTATTGAATAAGATAAAAAGCTCAGTAATAATATATGTAGACACCAGAAAAGGAACAAAAGATTTAACAAATTTCTTAATAGATAATAATTACTCTGCGACATTTTACCATGCTGGTTTATCATTTGAAGAAAGGAATAAAAGATATGAGAATTGGAATAAAAATCAAATTAGAATCATGGTTGCTACTAATGCTTTTGGGATGGGAATTAATAAACCTGATGTTAGACTTGTTATACATATGAGCCTACCCCCTACTATTGAAGCCTATTTTCAAGAGGCAGGTCGATCAGGTAGAGATGGAAAAACAGCTTATTCTTTTTTGCTTGTAAATAATAATGATGTAAAAAAACAAAAAGAATTGTTAAACCTTCGGTATCCAGAAATTACTGATATAGTTGATGGGTATCAAAATATAGCAAATTATCTTCAAATTGCAGTTAATGATTTTCCGAAAGATCCAATTCCTTTTGATATTGTAGATTTCTGCGATAGATATAATACAAGTCCACTAAAAGTATATCATATTATTAAGTGTTTAGAAAAAGAAGAAAAACTAAGACTTTCTGTCCAAGAATATTCACCTTCTAAATTGAAGATTATTTTATCAAAGTTAGAGTTGTATAAATTTCAAATAAGTAATAAGTTTTATGATCCATTAATAAAATATCTTTTAAGGTCATATAACAACATATTTAATCATCTAGTTATTATTAATGAAGAGAAAATTGCAATACATTTTAATAGTTCAATTGATGATGTAAAAATATTGTTAAATAAACTTAATCAATTGGAAGTTGTGAAATACCAACAAAAAAACAATCTTAATCAGCTAGTATTTATGCAGCAACGAATAGATATAGGCGTTATGAATCTAAACAAAAGAAAATGGGAAGAAAGAAAAAAATATGATATTAGTAAACTAGATGCAGTTTGTGATTATATTAAAAATAATGATGTTTGTAGAAATCAATTTTTACTAAATTATTTTGGTGAAGAAAATCAGCATTTATGTGGTGTTTGCGATGTATGTATAAAAGCGAAAAGTGAAAGGAATTAGATTTCTGTTTCATAATATTTTAAATTATAACTTTTANCAATTAAGNAACTTTANCATTAAATAGTTTAAAGGCNGTTTAATAATTTTAAAGAATGAATTTTAGAAATAAAAAAACTAAAAGCAAAGGATTTTATGTAAATAGAAACGATAAATTTGCTTTATGAAAATAATATTTTTTGGAACTCCAGTATTTGCTTCAATTAATTTACAATACTTAATTGATCAAGGAAATGATATAGTTGCTGTAGTAACTTCACCTGATAGTAAGCAAGGAAGAGGAAAAAAAATTAAATCGTCTCCTGTAAAAGAGACTGCNATTATTAATAATATCAGTGTTTTACAACCTNATAAATTNATNTCAGATGAATTTGTTGAAAATTTGAGACAATTTTCGGCAGATNTATTCGTAGTAGTAGCATTTANAATGCTTCCTGANGTTGTTTGGAGAATTCCAAACAAGGGGACTATTAATTTACATACATCATATCTTCCTTCTTATAGAGGAGCAGCACCTATTAATAGAGTATTGATTAATGGAGAGAAGGAGACAGGTGTTACTACGTTCTATATTAATCAAAAAATTGATTCTGGAGCTATTATACTACAAGACAAGATTAATATTAGCCAGAGTATTACTGCAGCTCAATTGCATAATCGACTATTAGAAGTAGGAAAATTACTGCTTGAAAAAACTTTGAAAAAAATACAANNACAGCCTAATTTNGAAACAATAATACAGGAGGAANTCTCTGTATTAGAAGCTCCTAAATTAAATAAAGAGTTACTAAAAATTGANTGGAATAAAACAGCTATTGAAATACATAATCTAGTTAGAGGATTATCCCCTNTNTTATGTGATAATACATTATTGAAAGATGTNGCTATTTGNCCATCTGCATGGTTTTTTTTAGATGATGGTAATGGTTATAAAAAAAGAATAAAATTACACCAAACTAAAGTTGTTAAATCAAGTAATAAGNGTTTTTTGTCTATTGAAACTGATAATAAGTCGTTTTTACATGTTAANATAAAAAAATTTGCAATTGCTATCTTAAACTTACAGCCTGAGGGTAAAAAACCTATGAATATTCAACAATTTCTTAATGGAAATAATATAAATAAAAATCATAAAATATCATGAGTATTTCAAATTTAGATTTGATTTGCTATCTAAAAGAATTTATTGTTGATGAGAGACGTNTCTTATTTGAAAAGAAGATAGAAGATAGAACTAAATATCTTACTATAGTTTTAGAAAATATATTTCAAGGAAGAAATATTTCAGCATCAATTAGATCTGCNGATTGCTTTGGAATACAAGACGTTCATGTTATAGAAAACGATAATATTTTTAATGATGATCCTGAAGTTTCACTAGGAGCAGAAAAATGGATATCAATAAAAAAGTATAATCAGAAAAATCAAAATAGTATTGAAGCTATTAATCAATTAAAGTCTGAGGGATATCAAATAATTGCTACAACTCCTCACAATTCAGACTGTAGTTTATATGATTTAGATATCTCAAAAAATAAGACAGCTTTAATTTTTGGATCCGAATTAAGAGGTTGTAGTCGTGAATTATTAAGTCACGCAGATAAGAAGCTCAGTATACCAATTTATGGATTTACTGAAAGTTATAATATTTCTGTTTCTGTTTCATTATGTTTACAACATTTGACNTACAAAATGAGACGTTCTAATATTAANTGGAAATTAAGTGTTGTTCAGCAAGAGGAAGTTATGTTNCAATGGTTAAGAAATAGTATAAAAGCATCAAAGCAGATTGAAGAACAATTTTTTTCGGATTATACTAGATAATTATTTGTATCTTTGTGAAAACAAATATATTATGGGAAAAGGTGATAGAAAATCAAAAAAAGGTAAGATATTTTCAGGTAGTTTTGGAGTTGTAAGACCAAGAAAGTCTAAAATTGTAGTTTTATCTACTAAAAAAGAATTAGCAAGCAAGAAAAAAAGTACTGCCAAGAAAAAAACTGTAAAGAAAAAGGATTAGCTACGGATAATTAAATTTCTTTAAGGTGCTAATCTTTTAAGATTCCATATTTTGCCATCAAATTCGTACAGAATTCTATCATGAAATCTTGATGGTCTTCCTTGCCAAAATTCAATTTTTTCTGGAATTACACAATATCCACCCCAATATTTTGGGCGTTTAATTTTTTGGTTTTTATACTTTTCTTTTATTTTTTTGAATGAATTATCAAAATTATACATTATATCAATAACAGAACTTTGATTACTTAGTAATGAGCCTAGTTGACTTTCTTTAGGTCTTTCTTTAAAGTAATCATCAGAATCTTTTGCATTAATTTTCTTTGCAATTCCATTTACTCTTACTTGCCTTTCTAATTCTGGCCAATAAAAATTTAACGCAACTGAATTATTTTTTTTAATGTTTATTGCCTTTTCACTTTTATAATTAGTAAAAAAAGTAAAACCTTTAGTACTTATATCTTTCAACAAAACTACTCGTGATAGTGGTTTATTATGAGCAGATATAGTTGATAAAACGCAAGCATTTGCTTCATTTTTATCCACTTCTATGGCTTCTTGAATCCATTTTAAGAAGAATGTTAAAGGGTCTTTTTCAAGGTTTTCAAAATCAATTTTTGATTTTGTATAATTAAGCCTCATATTTTTTAAATCCATGATATATTTGCTTTCAAATTGTATATTTACAAAACTTAAACAAAGATATTTAATTATGCTAAATGTCAAGAAAGGATGTTTGTTAATTTCTGAACCATTATTAAATGATCCAGTCTTTTTTAAAAGTGTAATTCTAATTACTCATCATACTAATAATGAAAGTATTGGATTAGTCTTAAATCAGTCAACAAAGGTTCAATTAAATCAAATAATCAATGACATTCCTTTAAATGACTTTCCTGTATATATTGGTGGTCCAGTTGAAAGAAACTCGATTCAGTTTATTCACACATTAGGTAGTATTGTTCCTAATTCGCAAAAGATTACTAAAGGTCTTTATTGGGGTGGGGTCTTTGAAGAAATTGTTCAATTAATGGTAAAAAATAAAATTTCTAAAAATCAGATTAGATTTTTTGCAGGATATTCTGGTTGGGGAAGTGATCAGTTGAAAAATGAAATTAAAGATAATAGTTGGATAACACATAATGTTGATGTAGAAATTTGTATGAAATATTCTAATGAAAAACTGTGGAGTGATTTGATAAAAACTAAAAGTAAAAAACATGCTCTCTGGGTAAACATGCCTAAAGATCCAAGCATGAATTAATAATTCTTTTCTGAATTAGATTAGCATAATTAAAAGATTTAAAACATGTTTTTTCAATAGATTTTATTGGAATAACTCCATTTGTTGAGTTTGTAATAAAAACCTCATTCGCATCAAGGATGTCTTGTTTAAAAATGTTTTTTTCAGTAATAATTATATTATTACAAATCCATTTTCTCATTGTTCCATCAACGCAACCCTCAGTAATTGGTGGCGTAAAAATCCTATTGTTTTTCACCATAAAAATGTTAGCATTTGTTGCTTCAATCACATGTCCTAAAGTATTTAATAATATTGCATTATTATAATTTTTTTCATTAGCATGAATTGATGCTAATACCGACACTAAACTATTTATAGATTTTATATTTGATATAGCACCTAAGCTTTTTTTTTCATCCTCATAAAAACATAATGAAACTGTCTTGTTTATAATGTATGAATCACCACTAATTGCTTTAATAAACATGTTAGTTTGATTCGATTTTGGTAAGTATCTTCCATTACCCCTTCTAGTAAAAATAATCTTAACACTACCATCTTTAATTCGATTTATTTTTACGATCTCTGAAACATTATTTTCAAGTAAAGACTTACTGTAATTATTTTGCATTTTTAAAATACTTAAAGCAAACTGAATTCTTTCAATATGATATGAAAAATTAATTAGGTTTGTATTAATTATCTTAATCGTTTCAAAGAATCCATCACCATAATTTATTGCCCTATCATTATATGATATTGATATTTTTTTTATATCGATAAATTCTCCTTTATAAAAAACTACTTCCATTATACTATTTATTTGTACTTTGCGAACCTACAAAAATCTTGATGAAGAAACTTTTACTAATTACTTTTATTTTTACAAGTTATATACTAACTGCTCAGATTAATATTAAAGGTAATGTTGTTGATGCACTAACAAATGAGACGTTAATAGGTGCAAATGTAATTATCCAAGAAACAAATAAAGGTACTGCAACAAATTTCAATGGTGAATATCAAATTACATGTCAATGTACACTACCCACAATTTTACGTGTTAGTTATTTAGGTTATAAAACTTTAGAAATTGAAATACAATCTAAGAATCCACCGCCAATAAAACTTTTCTCAAATAGTAAAAAATTAAACGAAGTAAAAGTAGTAGATAGTAGAATTACTCAAAAACAGAAAGAAGCTGCACTAACTGTTGAAACTCTTGATATGATTTCAATTAAAGAAACACCTTCTGCAAACTTTTATGATGGATTAGGAGCTTTGAAGGGAGTTGATATTACTGCGGCTAGTCTTGGTTTTAAAGTAATCAATACTAGAGGATTTAATAGTACTTCTCCTGTTCGTTCATTACAAATTATTGATGGTGTTGATAATCAATCTCCTGGACTTAACTTCTCTCTAGGAAACTTTTTAGGTTCATCTGAGCTAGATATTATGAAAGTTGAAATCATACAAGGTGCTAGCTCTGCTTATTATGGTCCAAATGCTTTTAATGGTGTAATTAGTATGAAGACTCTTAGTCCATTTGTTAAACAAGGATTATCAATTCAATATCGATTTGGTAGTAGAAATCTTTTTGAAAATTCCTTTAGATTAGCTGAAAAATTTCTAAATAAAGAGGGAGAAGATATTTTTGCTTTTAAAATTAATTTTTCATTCATGAGAGCAAATGATTGGGAGGCAGATAATTTAGAAGCTGTAGATGGGACTACACCAATTGATAATTTAGGAGGATATGATGCTGTTAATAGATATGGAGATGAGGATACTGACGGAAATCTAAATGATGTAACTCAAAATTTCAATTTAAATTACTTTACTCATCCCGGATTAAAGAAATTTCATCGAACTGGTTATATGGAGAAAGATATTGTTGATTATGATACTAAAAATATTAAAACTCAAGCTTCATTGCATTATATGATAACACCAACAACAGAGTTGATATACTCTTTAAATTATAGTGCGGGAACTACTGTCTATCAAGGAGATAATAGAATAAGTTTAAAAAATATTCAGTTTTGGCAGAATAAATTAGAGCTTAAACAGAAAGACAAATTCTTTGTAAGAGCTTATAGAACTCAAGAAGATGCTGGAGATTCTTATGATGCTGTTTTTACTGCTATAAAACTACAAGAATACAATCAAATTTCAAATCAAGATTGGTATACTGCTTATAAGAACAATTGGAAAGAACAATTTGAATGGGGAGATGTAAATTGGGCTATACCCGATTTAGTTTTTAATCCTGTAACTTTTGAAGCAGAGTATTTTTTAAATGGGAATCTTATTGAAATTAATGATTGGATAATAATGAGTGATTCAGTGCTAAATGCAAATTCTGATCTCTTAATATCAAATCATATTTCAACAAGAAACTTAACTGATTTACAAACAGGTAGGCTTATTCCAGGCTCAAATGAATTCACAAAAGCTTTAGAAGATATTATATCTAAAACTGCTCTTGAAGGAGGAACTGGTTTTTATGACAAGTCAGCACTCAATCACATACATTCAGAGTTTCAATTTAAGCCAGATTTTGGTGTTATTAGAATTGGGGCAAACTTTAGACAATACAGACCGGAGACCAAGGGGAGTTTATTTATCGATACAACAAAGAAGATAATAAATAATGAAATTGGAGTATATTCAGGTTTTGAGACTACTTTATTTGGTGAAGTTTTAAAGCTTAGTGGTACATTAAGAGCTGACAAGAATGAAAACTTTGACATAAACCTGTCTCCTGCCCTATCACTTGTTATAACTCCAAATGCAAAAGATGTAATTCGTTTTTCATTTTCATCTGCAATAAGAAATCCAACACTTTCTGATCAATACCTTTATTATAATGTTGGTAGAGCAATATTAATTGGAAATTTGCAGGGACATGGTACTGATTATGGAGAAAATTTGGTAACTATTGAGTCATTAGTTAATTATTATTTGCCTGTCGCGCAATCGAAAGATAGTTTAAGATTTTTTAGCGTAAAACCTATACAGCCTGAAAAAGCA
>NZRJ01000055.1 GCA_002693745.1 Flavobacteriales bacterium | reverse complement strand
CTTTAATCCCGAAAAATTTGATGTTAAAGTTGATCCTGACCCTGTAAGAAATCAAGTTGATATCACATACGTTGTTGAAGAAAAATCATCAGATCAAATCCAATTGCAAGGTGGTTGGGGGGCAGGAAGAATTGTTGGACAATTAGGCCTAAATTTTGGAAACTTTTCTACAAGAAATATTTTGAAAAAAGATAAATGGACGCCACTACCTTCAGGAGATGGACAAATGCTTTCTTTATCCGCTTCATCAAATGGTATTTATTATCAAAATTATAACATCTCTTTTACGGAACCCTGGCTTGGAGGGAAGAAACCAAATTCTTTAACAGTATCTCTCTACAAATCTATATCTTCAAATGGCTTACAAGGAGATTCAAGGCAAGCAACTGAAATAATGGGAGTTTCTTTAGGTTTAGGTAAAAGATTAAAATATCCAGATGATTATTTCTCAATTTATAACGGCATAAGTTTTCAACAATACAAACTAATTAATAATCAATCATTTTTTTCATTCAGTAACGGTTTTTCAAATAACATAAATTACACCATTAGATTAGCTAGAAATTCTGTTGACCAATTAATTTACCCGAGAAGAGGTTCAAATTTATCTTTAAGCTTAAAACTTACTCCTCCTTATTCAAAATTTGATGACATTGATGATTATTCAACAGTTTCTGATCAAGAAAAATATTCATGGATAGAATATTATAAATGGAAGTTTAAATCCTCATGGTTCTCTGCGTTTACTGACAAACTAGTTGTAAACACAAGAGTTGAGATGGGACTTTTAGGGGCATATAATAAAAATTTAGGAGTTGCTCCATTTGAGAGATTTTATGTAGGAGGCGATGGTATGAGCGGAATGGGGTATCAATTTGATGGAAGAGAGTTAATTTCATTAAGAGGGTATAGCAATAATTCTATCTCACCATCGACAGGAGCAACAATATATAATAAATATACAACAGAATTAAGGTATGCTATTAGCTTAAATCCTAGCTCAACAGTATATGCTTTAAGCTTTCTAGAAGCAGGTAATGCATGGGAGGATTTTGATAATTTTAATCCTTTTGAAGTAAAAAGGTCCGTAGGTTTTGGAGTCAGAATTATGCTTCCTATGATTGGAATGATGGGCTTAGATTATGGTTGGGGGCTTGACGAAATTAATGGAAAACCAGATGTAAATGGAGGACAATTTCATTTTTCTATAGGTCAACAATTTTAACTAAATTTGCTTAATTATTTTTTAAAAAACAAATGAAAAAAAGAACATTAATTTTAGCAGTCAGTTTATTAATGGCATTAAGCATTAAAGCGCAAAAATTCGCATACGTTGATACTGATTATATTCTTAATAAAATACCCGAATTTAAACAAGCACAGGATAAAATAGATAATTTTTCTGCCAACTGGCAAAACGAAATAGAAGAAAAAAAAGCAGATGTAGAAAAAATGTATAGGGATTACCAAAAGGAAAGTATTCTACTAACTGAAGAAATGAAAGCAAAAAGAGAAGAAGCAATAATTACTAAAGAAAATGAAGCAAAAAAACTAATTCAGAAATATTTTGGTCCTAAAGGGGAACTCTATATTAAAAGACAAGAACTTATAAGGCCTATTCAAGATAGAATTAATGATGCAGTACAACAACTCGCTGCGAACAATAAATACCAAATTGTATTTGATAGTTCTAGTGATTTAATAATGTTACATAAAAGCACTAACCTTGATAAATCAGATCAGGTTCTTAAATTATTGGGCTATTAAAACTAAATTAAATAAATACTAACAACAAATAAAAAATAATGAAAAAAATCACATTACTCGCGATATTAGGCGTATTAACTTTAAACTTAACAGCTCAAAATAAATTTGGATATATTGATTCACAAGAATTATTACAGCTAATGCCTGAAAGAAAAACCGCAGAAACTGAAGTACAAAACTTTGCAAAAAGCTTAGAAGCTCAATTAGGATCAATGACTGCAGAATATCAACAAAGCTTGCAAGAATATCAAGCAAATGAAGCTACTTATACAGATTTGGTAAAACAAGATAAAGAAGCTGAAATTATAGGTCTTCAAGAAAGAATTCAGACATTTCAACAAAATGCGCAACAATCATTACAAGAGAAAGAACAAAAAGTACTGGAACCAATTTTTGCTAAAGCTAGAAAAGCTATTGAAGATGTAGCCGAAGAAGGAGGATACACTTATATCTTTGATAAAAGTCAAGGAACTATATTATATGCAAAAGACAGTGAAAATATTTTAGGTCTTGTAAAAAAGAAATTAAAACTATAATATAAAATGGCATAATTTTAAAAAGCATCCTTAGTGATGCTTTTTTTATATTTTTATAGCATGAAAAGTTCTGCTATTGGCATATTTGATTCTGGAATTGGTGGCCTAACAGTTGCGAATGCTATAAAAAATGTTTTGCCAAATGAAAGTATTATTTATTTTGGAGATACTGAACATTTACCTTATGGAGAAAAGTCAAAGCAATCAATACAAATTTTTAGCAAAAAAATTATAGATTTTTTAATAAAAAAAGAATGTAAAATTATTGTTATCGCATGTAATTCAGCATCTTCAGCTACTGAAAATTATATTAAAAACCCTCTAAAAAAAACCTCAATTATTAATGTAATTGATCCTGTTGTTGCTGAAGTTATCAAGATATGTAAAAACTATAAAATTGGTGTCATTGGTACTAAAGCAACAATCAGCTCAAATGCATATGAAAAAAAAATCAAAACACTTTGTAGTAATGCAAAAATTTATTCATTACCAACACCACTATTAGCTCCAATGATTGAAGAGGGATTTATTAACGAAACTATAAGTAACACTATTATTGATAATTATCTATCTAATAAAAGATTAGCGAATATTGATCATTTAATTTTAGCCTGTACCCATTACCCACTAATTCATCAAGAGATAAAGGATTATTATCAGGGTAGAGTTAATGTAATAGATTCTGCAAATATAGTCGCCAATCATATTGCCAAAAAACTCAAAGCAAAGGATTTACTAAATAATAGCAAATCAACAAAACATCATTTTTATGTGTCGAACTATACTAAGTCATTTGAAAAAAGTGCCAAATTTTTCTTTAAAGAGACTATTAAATTAGAAGAAATAAATCTGTTCAACTAAATTATTATTTTTACAAACAAAAAACATGAATTATAGTATCTATGCTGAAAGCACTCCAAATCCAGAAGTAATGAAATTTGTAGCAAATAGAATCCTTGCAGATAAAAGTATCGAAGTTAAGGAATTGAAAGAAGCTAAAGGTATTACAATTTTAGAAGAATTGATACAATTCCCTTTTGTAAAAAGTATATATTTAAGTGCTAACTTCATATCTATTACAAAAATTGAAACAATTAAATGGGAAGACATTGCGATGCAATTAAGAGTCTTTATTGTNGATCATTTAAATAGTAATGANATAAAAAACCACACTGAAGACATTGTTTCATCAGAGATAAAATCTGAAATAACACCAAAAAATAATAAGGTGAAATCTAAAGAATTTAATGCTGAAGAAAAAAAAATTGAGGCTCTACTTAATGAATATATTGCTCCAGCTGTTGAAGCAGATGGAGGGGCTATAATACTCAACTACTATAAAGACAATATAGTTTGTGTTGATTTAAAAGGAGCATGTAGTGGTTGCCCTTCTTCAACCAGTACTCTTAAAGGAGGAATAGAAGGGTTGTTAAAGCAAAAAGTAAATCCAGATATTACGGTCATTGCTAATGAAAAATAATATTTTATTATTTGTTCTTATAATTAGCTTCTTTAATTCAAAAGGACAAAATAATAAAACAACATTTGGTCTGCAATACAAGCCTATTATTCCATCTAAATATTTTAATTCTTCAAATCTTGATAAAAGTTTGGGTGATTATAATTTTAACTTATCACCAAATTATAGCAACTCATTTGGAATGATTTTAAGACATACTATTAGTAAAAATTTCTCGCTAGAATCAGGCTTAAATTATATTCAAAGAAATTATACACTAAGCATTAGTTATAAAAATTTATCAATTAGTGATATAACAACTTTTGCATTAAGATCCTATGAAATCCCTGTACAATTCCTTACTTATGTACGTGCTTCTGAGTTTTGGTATCTAAATGTAGCTTTTGGACTATCACATAACGTTCTAGCTTCTGACATCTACTCTAGTGGAGAGTCTAATAAATCATACTCACAAAAAACTTATAGAAAAAATGGAGGATATAGAGCGTTACTTGCAAATGTTGGAATGGAATATCGCACTAATGAAAATGGGCAATATTATATTGGAGCTAGCCTACACCGACCATGGTCAGAAATCAGTAGAATTTTTCCACAGTATAATGACGAAAATAACGAAAACAATTTTTATATAGATATCTATGGAAACTTTGTTACTATTGATTTTAGATATTTTTTTGAAGAATAAATAAAGATTATAATATTTTTATAATCTTTTACGCATGTAGTTTGTCTTTCTTGCAAGATAACTCCTCTTTTGTTTCAACATTTTCTTCGTCAGGCACACAACAGTCAACGGGACATACTGCAGCACATTGTGGCTCCTCGTGAAAACCAATACACTCAGTACATTTATCTGTCACTATATAAAAATATTCGTCAGAAAAGCCTCCATCATTTCTTTCCTTCTTATCCTGCATAGTTGTTCCGTCTGAAAACCTCCAAAGTTCTTCAGGAGCATAAATTGCATTGTTTGGACACTCTGGTTCACATGCCTCACAATGAATACAATCATCTGTTATTTTAATTGCCATATCAGTTTAAAATGCAAAATTACATTTTTTTATCAACTTTTGAATAATAAAATTGTTGCAAAAAAAAGAGTTTATTACAGAGATAAGTTTGTATTTTTGATTTTTTAAAAAATATCTTAACATGATAAAAACAGATATTCTAATTATTGGTGCAGGCCCTACTGGATTGTTTACAGTATTTGAAGCTGGACTACTGAAATTAAAATGTCATTTAATTGATGCCCTTGCTCAACCTGGAGGTCAATGTTCAGAAATATATCCCAAAAAACCTATTTACGACATTCCAGGTTTTCCTGAAATTTTAGCAGGAGATCTAACAAAAAATTTATTAGAACAGTGTAAGCAATTTCAACCTGGATTTACTCTTGGAGAAAGAGCTGAAAATATAATAAAAAATGAAGATGGCACATTTATAGTCACGACCAACAAAGGAACCAAACATCATGCGCCAGTTGTTGCTATTGCTGGAGGTCTTGGTAGTTTTGAACCAAGAAAGCCTATTTTAGATAATTTAGAACTTTATGAAGACAATGGGGTAGAATATTTGATTAAGGATCCTGAAAAATATAGAAATAAGAAAGTTGTTATAGCTGGTGGAGGCGACTCTGCATTAGATTGGAGCATATTTTTAGCTGGGATAAATGCTGATGTGACATTAGTTCACAGAAGAAATGAATTTCGAGGAGCATTAGATTCTGTGGAAAAAGTTAGAGATTTAAAAAACAAAAATAAGATAAATCTTATCACTCCTGCAGAAATAATCAAACTACAAGGCGACAAAAAACTTGAAAGTGTTATAATCCAAAAGAATGAAAAAAATACAGAACATATTACTGATTATTTTATTCCACTTTTTGGTTTATCTCCTAGATTAGGACCTATTGCTAATTGGAATTTAGAAGTTGAAAAAAATGCAATTAAAGTAGACACATTTGATTATCAAACTAATATTCCAGGAATTTTTGCTATTGGAGATATAAATACATATCCTGGTAAATTAAAACTTATTTTATGTGGTTTTCATGAAGCTACTTTAATGTGCCAATCAGCGTATAAAATAATTAACCCAGGAAAGAAGCATATTTTTAAGTATACAACTGTAAGTGGTGTTGATGGATTTGACGGTTCTAGAAAAGAAGCAAAAAAGCCAGTTGTTCAAGCAATAAACAATTAAATATGTCAGAAATTAATCTCTGTATTAAGGATAGAGATGGTAAAACACATAACGTTACTGCTCCAACAGATATGGCTATGAATTTAATGGAAATAATTAGATCATATGAATTAGCTCCTGAAGGCAGTATAGGTGTTTGTGGAGGCATGGCCATGTGTGCTTCATGTCAGTGTTATATAACTTCAAAACATAACTTACCCGACATGCAAGCAGAGGAAGAGGCTATGTTATCAGAAGCATTTAACGTTAAAGATAATAGTCGACTAAGTTGTCAAATCGCTATTACTAGCGACATAGATGGATTAAATTTTGAAATAGCACCAGAGTAAATTATAACTCTAAACTTTTTTTAATATTACTACTCATTAAATGGGAAATTGGATCCTCTAAACATTCCTTAACTCTAACTAAAAAACCAACAGATTCCCTCCCATCAATTACTCTGTGGTCATAAGATAAAGCGACATACATAATTGGTCTGATTTGTACTTCCCCGTCACATACTACTGGTCTCTCAACAATATTATGCATTCCTAATATGGCAGATTGAGGTGGATTTATAATAGGTGTAGATAACATCGACCCAAATATTCCTCCATTTGTAATAGTAAAAGTACCTCCTAACATTTCATTAATTGTAATTTTTCCATCTCTTGCTTTTACGGCTAATCTTTTTATCTCTGATTCGATTTGCTGAAAACTCATAGATTGTGCATCTCTTAATACAGGGACCATTAAGCCTTTTGGTGCACTAACTGCAATTCCAATATCTGCGTAATTATGATAAATAACTTCATCTTTATCTATCATTGCGTTTACATCTTTAAATTCCAGTAACGCAGTTGTAACCGCTTTTGTAAAGAAAGACATAAAACCTAAACCAACACCATGCTTCTCTTTAAAATTCTCTTTATAATCCTTTCTAATTTCGAAGATTGAAGACATATCAACTTCATTAAAAGTTGTAAGCATTGCTGTTTCATTCTTAACAGAAACTAGTCTGGTAGCNATCTTTCTTCTTAATGTTGACATCTTTCTTCGTGATGTTGATCTTGCTTCTGAATCTATATTATGTTTTGCAATTGCAAGCACATCGCTTTTAGTAATTTTTCCCAATTCACCNGTNCCATTAACATCATCCTTAGAAATAGCCATCTCATTAATCATAGCTGAAGCAAGGGGAGTAACTTTTTTACTTTCTAACACAGGTCGTGAAGTAGATGGTTTTGATATATTTTCAGTATCTGTGTTGTGTTGTTTTTTTTCCCCTTTTGCAGATGTATCGATTATACATACAATATCACCTACTGCTGCTGTTACGCCTTCTTCAACAACAATCTTTATAGTTCCACTTTCTTCAGCTGGAAGTTCTAAAGTTGCCTTATCAGAATCAATCTCAGCAATTGACTGATCTTTTTCTACAAACTCACCATCTTCTACAAGCCACTGTGCTATTTCTACTTCAGAAATAGACTCTCCCGGGCTTGGCAATTTCATTTCTAATAACATAATTTATTCTTTAAATACCTTATCTAAGATTTCCATTTGTTGAGCTGCTGATCTTCTACTTGAACCACTAGCAGTAGCTGCTGATGCGGGCCTTGAAATTACTTCAATTTTTAAACTTCTTAATTCAGATAAAATAAAGGTCCATGCGCCCATATTTTCTGGTTCTTCTTGAACCCAAAAAATCTGATTAGATTNGTACTTTTTAACCAAATTAATTATTTGTTTTTTATCTAATGGAAATAGCTGCTCTATTCTAATAAAAGCGATATTTTCAATCTTATCTTTTTCTCTCCTTTCTAATAATTCATAAAATATTTTTCCGCTACATAGAACTATTTTTTCTATTTTTTTTGATGAAATTTTATCGTCAATTATTGGCAAAAAACATCCGTCTGAAAAACTTTTGAGTTTAGAAATACATTTTGGGTGTCTTAATAAACTCTTTGGGGTAAACACAATTAATGGTTTTCTATAGCTTCTTTTTAACTGTCTTCTTAATAAATGATANAAATTTGCTGGAGTTGTACAGTTAATAATCTGCATATTATACTTTGCACACATTTGTAAATATCTCTCTATTCTTGCTGATGAATGCTCAGCCCCCTGGCCTTCATATCCATGTGGTAGTAATATTACTAAACCACTCATTATTTTCCATTTATCTTCAGCACAAGAAATAAATTGATCTATCATAATCTGAGCACCATTAGAAAAATCTCCAAATTGTGCTTCCCATATTGTAAGCGNGTTTGGTCTAGTTATAGAATATCCATAATCAAAACCAAGAACTCCATACTCAGAAAGCAATGAATTATATACTTCAAAATTTGTAGAATTATTAATGTTATCTAAAGGACAGAATTCCTCCTCAGATTTCTCAACTTTTAAAANAGCNTGCCGATGAGAGAATGTCCCTCTTTCAACATCTTGACCGCTTAATCTAATATCATGTCCTTCATCTANTAATGTTGCGTATGCTAATAATTCTGCTGTAGCCCAATCTAACGAATCTTTCTTTTCAAACATCTCTTTTCTCTCTGCTAACAATTTTCTTGTTTTCCTAAAGAAGCTGAACTTCTCTGGCATTTCATATAANCTTAATGCTAGGNTCTTAAGTTTTTTAGCATTTACGTTTGTAGTTTTAGAAGAATTAAAGCATGCTTCAAAATTTCTATTTATTCCTAACCATTCCTCTTTTAAAAAATGAGTAATCTTTGCTTTTTTTATTTCTTTAGCTTCATCAAATCTCTCCTGCAATAAGACTTTAAAATCTTTCTCTAACTCTTTAACTATATTAGATTCTACTAATCCTTCGCTAAGCAATTTTTGCATATAGATCTCTCTAGGATTTTTATGCTTTGCAATTACTTCATATAATTTTGGCTGAGTAAATCTTGGTTCATCTCCTTCATTATGACCATATTTTCTATAGCACAACAAGTCAATAAATATNTCCTTAAAATACTTTTGTCTATACTCAACAGCCAATTTCAAGGCGTGTACAACAGCTTCTACATCGTCGCCATTAACATGAATAACTGGACATAAAGTTACTTTAGCTATATCTGTACAATAAGTACTAGATCTTGCNTCTAAATAATTAGTTGTAAACCCAACTTGATTATTTACTGCAATATGAATGGTCCCACCAGTCTTATAACCATCTAGTTGAGCCATTTGAATAACCTCGTANACAACTCCTTGCGCAGCAAGTGCTGCATCTCCGTGAATCAANACAGGTAATATCCTTTTTGAATCACCTTTGTATTGACTATCTAACTTTGCTCTAGTAATCCCTTCTACTACAGGNTTAACAGCCTCAAGATGAGAAGGATTAGGGGACAAATTTAATTTTATATTATTTCCATTNTTTGATTTCTGAATAGATGTAAACCCTAAATGATATTTAACATCTCCAGAAATGAAATCGTCAGCATAAAATTTTCCTTCAAATTCTGAAAAAATTTCTTTATATGTCTTATTAAAAATATTTGCTAACACATTCAATCTTCCTCTATGTGCCATACCCATAACAAATTCTTCAACTCCTAATTCTGACCCATATTCTATTAATGCGTCTAATGCTGGAATTAACGATTCTGCTCCTTCCAATGAAAAACGTTTTTGACCAACAAATTTTTTATGTAGAAANCTTTCAAATGCAACTGCCTGGTTTAATTTGTGAAGAATATGTTTCTTTTGTTTTAAGTCAAAATCAGGTGTGTTTGAATTTTGATGTAATCGATTCTTAATCCANTCTATCTCATCTGGATCTCTAATATACATATATTCAATTCCTATTGATTGACAATACACTTTCTCTAAATGAGATATAATTGTACTTAATTTAGCAGGACCTATCCCTACTTGAGTCCCTGCTTGAAATTCTACTTCTAAATCAGATTCATCTAGCCCAAAGTTTGAATAGTGAAGTGTAGGAGTATATTTTCTTCTTTCTCTAACAGGATTAGTTTTAGTAAATAAATGACCTCTTTTTCGATAAGCATCAATTAAATTAATAACCTTAAACTCTTTTTGAAAATACTTAGGGATGTCTTNCTCAGAATANACCTCCTTAGCAAAATCATATCCTTGAAAAAAAAGACTCCATTGCTTGTCTAAACTTNTAGGATCATTTGTAAATTTATGATACATCTCCTCAATCATTGATGTATGCATCGCNCCTAAAAATGAAAACTTATCCATTACGTAATCCTAAATTAGTTAACAAAATTATCTATTTTTTATGATTTAAAGCAAAATCTATCAATTTGTTANTTNAAAAATATAACTACTAATTGAAATTAGATANAAAACCATTTTAAGATATTCTTTCCATTAATTTTTCTGACAACAAAATTAATAGCTTTTTATTGTCAGCATTAACTGCATCTAAATATTTCATTGCTTTAGTATAATATGCTTTCATCATTTCAATAGTATGATCTGGAGTATTTAAACTTCTAAATATTTCTTTTACCTTTTTAAGCTTTAACTCAGATTGATTGTTCTCTTCGTAATATTTCTGTAAAACCCNTTTAGTTGAAGAATCAGCCAACTGAATAGATTTTAAATATAAAAATGTTTTTTTGTTTGCTAAAATATCTCCACCAATTTGTTTTCCAAAATCCTCTGAACTACCAAATATATCTAGCAAATCATCCCTTAATTGAAATGCAAGGCCAATATTAATACCGAATTTGTAAAGATGATCTTGATCTTNTTTACTTGCTCCTGCAGTAATTGCTCCTATTTTTAAAGACGCTGCTAAAAGAACGGCAGTTTTATATTCAATCATTTTCATATACTCACCGAGCGTCACATTCTTTTGGGTCTCAAAATTCATATCTAATTGCTGTCCCTCACAAACCTCTATGGCCGTTTTACTAAAAAGATCTAATATATCATGTAAATTATTTGAATTATTTTTTGTTATTAACTGATATGCTTTAATCATCATGACATCACCAGATAGAATAGCGGCGTTATTATCCCATTTTTCATGTACTGTTAAGTTTCCTCTTCTAATTGGAGCATTATCCATAATATCATCATGTAAAAGAGTAAAATTATGAAACATCTCAATAGCTATTGCTGAAGAAAGTGCTTTTTCTACCTTATTATCAAAAAGTTGATATGCTATTAAAACCAATAAAGGGCGTATTCTTTTTCCTTTCATTCCCATAATATACTGAATCGGATCATAAAGTAACGCTGGGGTATTTGGATAAGGCAAATTATTTATTTCCTTTTCAATGATTTTTCCAAGTTCTTCTAGATTTTTCACTTTTTCGCCACAAGATTAACTAAATACTTTCCATATCCGCTTTTAAGCAAAGGCTCTGCAATTTCTTGTAATTTTGCAGAATTGATATAACCCATTCTAAAAGCTGCCTCCTCAATACAACCAATCTTTCTGCCTTGTCTCTCTTCGATTAATTGTACATATTGATTTGCTTGCATTAATGAAGCAAAAGTACCTGTGTCAAGCCATGTTGTCCCTCTTGGCAACAATTTTACTTCGAGTTTGCCTTTNAATAAATATTCTTTATTTACATCAGTAATTTCATACTCACCCCTGTCAGATGGTTTCACTTTCTTAGCAATTTCTATAACTGAATTATCATAATAATATAGACCAGGAACAGCGTAATTTGACTTGGGATTATTTGGTTTTTCTTCTAATGACAGNACTTTATTATTTGGATCAAATTCTACAACTCCATACCTTTGAGGATCATGAACATGATAGCCAAAGACAATTCCTCCATTAACGTTTTTACACTCTTGCAAAGTCTTCACTTTCATTTGGAAAATATTATCTCCAAGAATCAAACAAACATTGTCACTTCCTATAAAATCCTCTCCTATAATAAATGCTTGTGCTAGTCCATTAGGAATTTTTTGTTCTTTGTATTCTATCTTACATCCAATTCTACTTCCATCTCCTAATAATTTTCTAAATAACGGTAGGTCATGAGGAGTAGAAATAATCAAAACCTCATTAATACCTGAATACATNAGTGTNGACAATGGATAATAAATCATTGGTTTGTCATATATTGGCAGCATTTGTTTGCTGATCACATGTGTAAGCGGATGTAATCTTGTACCTGAACCACCTGCCAAAATTATTCCTTTCATATTTTAGCTCTTTTAATTAAACTGTCATAATATCTGACTCCTTTTTAGAATAAATAACATCTATCTTAGAGGAAAAAGTATTTGTTAAATCTTGTACTGAAAATTCTGCATCTCGAACTAAATCTTCTGAAATTCCCTCCTTGCCTAATTTTCTCATTTCATCATTAGTCTTTTGTCTAATATTTCTAATACTAACTTTTGCATTTTCTATTTCAACTTTAGCTTGTTTTACTAGCTCTCTTCTTCTCTCTTCTGTTAATGGAGGGATGTTAACAATAACCTTCTCGCCATTATTTGAAGGATTAAAGCCAAGGTTTGCTTCAAGTATTGCTTGCTCAATCTCAGTGATTAAGCTTTTATCAAATGGTTGAATAGAAATTGTTTGNGCATCCGTTGCAGCAACATTTGCTGCTTGAGCTAGTGGGGTTTGTACTCCATAATAATCAACTTTTACACTACTTAACATTTGCGGGTTTGCTTTTCCTGCTCTAATTTTTGCTAAAGCGCCTTCAAGTCGATTAATCACATCTTTCATTGATTCTTTAGCAATATCAAGATTTAAATTTATATCTTCATTCATATTATTTATTNAATTACTGATTTAACTAGTGTACCAACATTTTCTCCTTTGCATACTTTAGTAAGGTTCCCTTCTATATTCATATTAAACACTTTTATAGGTAAATTATTTTCATGACAAAGTGTAAAGGCTGTCAAATCCATAATGCTTAATTTTTTTTCGATTACCTCATCAAAAGTAACTAAATCATATTTTTTTGCAGATGGGTTTTTTTCAGGATCTGATGAATAAATTCCATCAACTCGAGTGCCTTTAAGAATTATATCTGCTTCTACTTCAATTGCTCTTAATGTAGCGGCTGTATCTGTTGTAAAATAAGGATTGCCTGTCCCACCTCCAAAAATAACAACTCTACCTTTTTGAAGGTGTCTCATCGCTCTTCTTCTAATATATGGCTCAGCAACTTGATCCATACGAATAGCTGTAAGTAATCTAGTATTTACATCCATTGATTCCAAAGCAGATTGTAAGGCCATACCATTTATAATAGTAGCTAACATCCCCATATGATCGCCTTGTACTCTATCAAAACCTGCCCCCTCTGATTGTATTCCTCTATAGATATTGCCTCCACCTATTACAATAGCAATCTCAACTCCTTTTTTTAAAATAATATTTATCTCATTCGCATATTTACTCAACATTTTTGGATCAATTCCATATTCTCCATCTCCCATTAATGATTCACCACTAAGTTTTAAAAGAATTCTCTTGTATTGCATAGCTCTAAAAAGTTTTTCAAATATAGCTAATTGATTTAAAGTATAAATCAATTTATAGGCATAAAAAAACCACTCTATAAAAAGAGTGGTCTAAAAATTTTATTTAGAAGATTATCCTAATGAAACTTTTTTAAATGATGTTACTGCTACATCTCCATAAGTAGATATATACTCCGCAACATTTTTACTCTCATCTTTAATAAAATCTTGATCTAATAAACACATTTCTTTATCCAATGTTGTATTGTCAGAAACAAATCTTGCTAACTTGCCCGGCAAAATCTTGTCCCAAATATGCTCTGGTTTACCCTATGATTGTAATTCTGATTGAATATTCAGCTTGGCTTCAGATATAATATCATCAGTTAACTGTGCTCTTGAAATATATTTAGGAACATTCTTTAATGTTTTACCTAATCTAGCAAGTTCTATATTTTCTTTTTCAATTACAGCAATTCTGGCTTCGGTCTCTGATGCAATAAAATCAAGATCAAAATCCTTGTAAGAAAGAGTAGTTGCACCCATTGAAGCAATTTGCATTGCTAAATCCTTTGCTAAGTCTGTCGCATTATCAACTACACTATTAAGCCCAACTAAAGCCGCAATTTTACTACCATGTGTATATGATCCAACAAAAGCTGCGTCAACTCTTTCAAATGCAGAAATCTCTATCTTTTCTCCAATAACACCAGTTTGCTCAATTAGTTTTTCGGCAACAGTCACACCTCCAAAATTAGCATCTAAAAAAGCCTCTTTATCATTATAATTTAAAGCAATTTCAGCAAGGTCACTAGCTAAAGATTTATAAGAATCATTCTTTGCAACAAAATCAGTCTCGCAAGCCAGCACTATTGCAACACCAGATGTCTTAGCATCGTTAATTTTGGTAATTGCAACTCCCTCAGATGCCTCTCTGTCAGCTCTCTTTGAAGCAACTTTCTGCCCTTTTTTTCTTAACACATTAATTGCCTCATCAAAATCACCATTTGCTTCGACTAATGCTATTTTACAATCCATCATGCCCGCTCCCGTTTTTCTTCTCAACTCAGCTACATCAGCTGCTTTAATATCTGCCATTTTACTCTATTTTAAAATATAACTCTATTTATCTTGCGAAATTTGTTTTGCTTTTTCTTTTTTCTCTTGATCTTTTAACGCTTGTTCAGCTCCTCTTTCTTCTAATCCCTCGGCAACAGCCTTTCCTACAATTGACACAATACATTCAATAGATTTTGCTGCATCATCATTAGCAGGAATAGGAAAATCAATTAACTTTGGATTAGTATTTGTATCAGTCATAGCAAATGTTCGAATACCTAAATGATTAGCCTCATCAATTGAGATACTCTCTTTATTGATATCAACAACAAATATTGCCTGAGGCATTCTTGTCATATTAACAATACTTCCTAAATTTAATTCCATTTTAGCTCTTTGTCTATCAATTTGTAATCTTTCTCTTTTTGATAAAGTATCAAACGTGCCTTCTTCTTTCATCTTGTCAATTGTTTGCATCTTTTTAATTGACTTTCGAATAGTTGCAAAATTAGTTAACAAGCCGCCCGGCCATCTTTCAGTTATATAAGGCATATTAAGAGCTTTAGCCGTTTCAGCAATAACACCTTTTGCCTGTTTTTTTGTTGAAACAAACAAAATCTTCTTTCCGGATTTTGCAATTTGTTTCATAGCATTAGCTGCATCCTCAATCATTGCAACTGTTTTATTAAGATCAATAATATGAATACCATTACGCTCCATAAATACGTAAGGAGCCATTGCTGGGTTATACTTTTTCTTAAGATGCCCAAAATGCACCCCTGCTTCTAATAACTCTTTGAAATTTGTTCTTTTCATGTTTACTTTCTTTTTCGTAAAGCAACTGCCTGGTAGAAGTTATTTACTTGTCCTGACAATTTAGATGCTAAACATTTATTAATAAATATATCCTTCTATCTTTTAACCCACTGGAATTTTTTCCTTGATTTCTTTTGACCAGGCTTCTTCCTCTCAACAACTCTTGAATCTCTTGTTAATAAGCCTTCAGATTTTAAAACTGTTCTATTTTCTAAATCTACTTCACATAATGCTCTTGAAATCGCTAGACGAATGGCCTCAGCTTGACCAGTAGTACCACCACCTCCAACATTAACTTTTACATCATATTTTTTTTCTACATTTAACGTTTTAAATGGCTGTTCTAATTTATATTGCATTGTGTCAACAGGAAAGTATTCTTTAAAATCCTTCCCATTTACAATAATATTACCCTTTCCTGTTGACAAGTATATTCTTGCAACAGCTGCCTTCCTTCTTCCTATTGTGTGAATTTTATCCATAATTTATCTTAAGTCGTTTAAGTTAAGAGCTTTGGGTTTTTGTGCTTCCTGATCATGCTCAGCACCTTTGTAAATATAACAATTTTTTAATATTGCTGCTCCAAGTTTATTTTTAGGAAGCATCCCCTTTAAAGCATGCCTTACTACAGAGGTTTCATCTTTAACTAACATTTCTGATGGAGAAATACGCTTTTGTCCTCCAGGGTGTCCAGTGTAAGAAAAAATTTCTCTATCACTCATTTTATCTCCTGTCATGACTATCTTGCCTGCATTAATAATGATTACATTATCACCACAATCCGCATGAGGTGTAAAATTTGTTTTATATTTTCCTCTTAAAATCTTAGCTACCTTAGAAGCCATTCTTCCTAAAATCTGTCCTTCAGCATCAATAACAAACCACTTCTTTTCGGCAGTCTCCTTATTTGCTGATAATGTTTTATAACTTAATGTATCCACTTGTAAATATTTTAATCCTTAAAAAGGGGTGCAAAATTACACTTTTTTCTTTTTTAGCAAAATATTCTTACCTATTATTATTTAAAATCCCCAAGTCATTTCCTATCTTAGTAAAAGCCATTATTGCCTTATCCAGATCTGAAATACTATGTCCAGCTGAAATTTGAACTCTAATTCTTGCTTCTCCCCTAGCAACAACAGGAAAGAAAAAGCCAATCACATAAATTCCCTCTTCTAATAATTTATCCGCCATAACTTGTGACATTTTTGCGTCATGTAACATTACAGGAACAATTGGATGTACTCCTTCCTTAATATTAAATCCAGCTTCTTTAATTTTGTTTCTAAAATAACTTGTGTTTTTTTCTAATTTATCTCTTAAATCAGAACTTTGAGATAACAAATCAATTACCTTACTAGCAGCACCTACAATTGATGGTGCTAATGAATTAGAAAATAAATATGGTCTAGATCTTTGACGCAACATATCAATAATCTCTTTCTTTCCAGAAGTAAAGCCTCCCATTGCCCCACCTAAAGCCTTTCCTAAAGTAGAAGTAATAATATCTACTCGATCCATAACTCCACAATACTCATGAGTTCCTCTTCCAGTCTTCCCAATAAAACCTGTTGCGTGTGAATCATCCACCATCACTAAGGCGTCGTACTTATCAGCTAAATCACAAATTTTATCTAATTGAGCTAAAGTCCCTTCCATAGAAAAAACTCCATCAGTTACAATTATTCTATTATTTTTATCTTGCGCTTTGATCAATTGAGCTTCCAAATCATGCATATCATTATTTAAATAACGATACCTATGCGCCTTACATAATCTAACTCCATCAATTATTGATGCATGATTTAAGGAATCAGAAATAATAGCATCATCCTTATCAAACAATGGCTCAAATATTCCNCCATTAGCATCAAAAGCTGCTGCATATAATATNGTNTCCTCCATTNCTAAAAATTCAGAAATCTTTGNCTCTAAATTTTTATGAATATCTTGTGTTCCACAAATAAAACGCACAGATGACATTCCATAACCATGAGTGTCCAAAGTNTCTTTTGCCGCCTGAACAACTTCTGGGTGAGAAGACAANCCTAAATAATTATTAGCGCAAAAATTCAAAACTTCTTCACCTGTGCTAACACTAATTTTTGGCCCTTGTGCAGTAGTAATTATTCTTTCTTTTTTATACAATCCTGCATTTTCAATACTAGNTANNTCATCGCGTATCTCCTTTTGAATTTTTCCATACATAATTCTATTTTTTAGAAGTATAAAATTACACAAATTAAAAAAGGCAGCAAAAGCCTTTTTAAAAATTAAATCATTGTTTTTTTAAACCAAAATAGGAGGCAAAGAGCCTCCTATTTATATTTTATTTTAAAATGATACACNTTAAACTACGCCTTGGTCTAACATTGCATCAGCTACTTTTACAAANCCTGCAATATTTGCNCCTTTNACATAATCNACATNATNANCANCTTNACCATACTTNACACAAGAAGAGTGAATNTCNTTCATGATTTGTTTTANNTTNNNATCNACTTCTTCTCTTGTCCAACTCATTCTAAGTGAATTCTGACTCATTTCCAAACCTGATGTTGCAACGCCACCCGCATTAGATGCTTTACCAGGAGCAAACAAGATTTTTGCATTTTGAAAAACTTCAATCGCTTCTGGAGTAGTTGGCATATTTGCTCCTTCAGAAACACAAAGACATCCATTATCTACTAATATTTTTGCATCTTTATCATCTAATTCATTCTGCGTTGCACAAGGCAAAGCAATATCACATTTTATTCCCCATGGTCTTCCTTCTTTAAATTCACAACCATATTTATCAGCATATTCCTTAATTCTACCTCTTTTAACATTTTTAAGGTCCATAACAAACGAAAGTTTTTTCTTGTCAATTCCTTCAGGATCATAAATATAGCCTGAAGAATCTGAAAGTGCAATAACTTTTGCCCCTAACTCAGTAGCCTTTTCACATGCATATTGAGCTACGTTGCCAGAGCCTGAAATAACAACCCTTTTATCTGCAAATGAATCATCTTTTTCTGCCAACATATTTTGTGCAAAATAGACAGTTCCATAGCCTGTTGCTTCAGGTCTAATTAAAGACCCGCCCCAAGTTTCGCCTTTTCCTGTTAAAACTCCAGTAAACTCATTTCTTATTCTTTTATACTGTCCAAACATAAATCCAATTTCTCTACCTCCTACACCAATATCACCAGCTGGCACATCAGTATCAGCTCCAATATGACGATACAGCTCTGTCATAAAAGATTGACAAAATTTCATTACTTCATTATCAGATTTTCCTTTTGGATTAAAGTCCGCACCTCCTTTACCTCCTCCCATTGGAAGAGTAGTAAGAGAATTCTTAAATACTTGCTCAAAACCTAAAAATTTAAGTATCGATAAATTTACTGAAGGATGAAATCTTAATCCTCCTTTGTATGGGCCAATTGCAGAATTAAATTCTACTCTATATCCTCTATTGACTTGTGTTTTTCCTTCATCATCTAGCCATGGCACTCTGAACATTAATACTCTTTCAGGCTCAACCATCCTTTCCAATAACATCTTATTACTATATTTTGGATTTGCATCTATAAAAGGAATAACAGCTTCTGCAACTTCCTCAACCGCCTGCAAAAATTCTGTTTCATTTGGGTTCTTTTCAATTACCCACTTCATAAAATTATGGATTTCCTGTCCCATTTTTTTGAAATTTTAATTAGTCGTTTTATCTATAATATTTGGCAAATGTATATTATTTTTTAATTAAAAAATATCCATATTGCACACTTATTTTTGAAACCTTAATTAGTGTAAATTATACACTTTTTATATTTTTTTTTAAAAAAAGTATTTCAAAACATTAATTATCAAAGACATAATACAATATCGAAATTGTATTTTCATTTGTTTAATCTAGAATATATTTAGAGTTCAAGTTTGTCATTCAAATTTTTATCTTTGTAAAAAAATCACCCAAAACAGATGAAAAAAGCTTGCATATTTTTGTTACTTAATCTTTTGATCATCGTAACTACAAATGCTCAAAAAATAAGTGGAACAATAATAGATGCTGTTACAAAAGAGGCTCTAATTGGAGCAAATGTAGTTATATATGGTGGCGGGACTTCTACAGACATTGATGGCAAATATCAACTACAATTACAAAAAGAAGGCGAACAAAAAATTACTTTTAAGTATATTGGTTATAGCGAGATAACAAAATCTATTATTTCGCAAAAAAATCAAAATATCATTCTTGATATTGAACTTAAGCCATCAACTGAACAACTAAGTACAGTTGTAGTTTCTGCTGGTCGATTTGAACAAAAAATTGAAGAGATTACTGTTTCAATGGAGGTCATAAAACCATCACTAATTGAAAATAAAAATACTACTAACATCCAAACAGCGGTAGATCAAATTCCTGGTGTAAATATTACTGACGGGCAAGCAAACATTAGAGGTGGTAGTGGTTGGAGTTATGGAGCTGGTACTAGGGTGCTAGTTATGGTAGACGATATGCCGCTTATTTCTGGAGATGCAGGTCAAGCACAATGGAGTCTGATTGCAACTGAAAATATTAATCAAGTAGAAATAATTAAAGGCGCTGCCTCCGCTCTTTATGGGTCCTCAGCCTTAAATGGTATTATCAATATTCGTACAGCTTTCCCAAGCCAAAGAGAAATTGATAAAAATCGACTACCTGGATTTACAAAAATTAATACGCATTTTGGGTTAATTGACAAACCTAAAAGGGCAGAACTAAATTGGAATGGAGAAAAAAGAAGAACGTTCAAGGGATTAGAATTCTTACAAGCGATGAAAATAAATAACCTTGATTTATCATTTGGAGGAAATATCTTTTCTGATGATGGATACAGGATGGGAGAGAAAACTGACAGGAAGAGATTTAATATGAATTCAACTTATAAAAGCAAAAAAATTGAAGGGCTATCCTATGGATTAAATGCAAATTTATTATTACAATCAAGTGGTTCTGCACTTATATGGGAGGGTTTAGACTATGCTTACATACCAACGGATAGTGCAGCTACTTTAACTAATGGAATTAATTATAATGTAGACCCCTCGTTAACTTACATTATAGGAGATAATCGTCATTCATTAAAGACTAGATTTTTAAGAGTAAAGAATGACAACACTACTGCTGGTGAAGATTTAGGTCAAGATAATAAATCTGATACGTATTATTCAGATTATCAATGGCAAAAAAACTTTAAAGAATATCAATTAAGAACTACTATAGGAACGACAAATGAAATTGTACAAGCAAGCTCTGACTTGTTTAATGGAAAAAGTCAAAGAATAAACAATGCATTATATAGTCAATTTGATAAAAAATATAATAGGCTTAATATTTCTTTTGGAGCTCGATATGAATATTTTAAATTGAACTCAAATGAAAAATATCTTATAGATGGAGACTCTATAAATAGCTTTTCAGCTGGCAGACCTGTATTTAGAACTGGACTAAATTATAGATTGGCAGAAGCAACATATATTAGAAGTTCATGGGGGCAAGGATACAGGTTTCCCTCAATGGCTGAACTTTTTATATCTACAGAAGTAACAGAAGGAATTTGGGTTTACCCTAATCCAAATTTAAAACCTGAGAATGGATGGAGCGCTGAAATTGGAGTTAAACAAGGTTTAAAAGTTGGAAAATGGATGGGGTACTTAGATCTTGCTGGATTTTTAATGCAGTATGATGATATGATGGAGTTTTCTTTTGGTAAATGGGGAGAAGATTTAGGCTTCGAAAATTTCTTTGGTTTAGGATTCAAATCTGTTAATGTGGGTAAAACACAAATTAGTGGCATAGAGTTAAGTTTAACAGGACAAGGCAAAATCAATACTGATTTTACAATAAATATTATAGCCGGATATACATACATGAACCCAGTATCATTAAGCAAAAACACTGTCTATGAGAGTTATAATGGTGACAGTTTACAATTAATCAGATACTTAGGAGATGGTGTTTATGAAAATGAAGGAGAATGGTTATACGACGTTACATATGAAAATAGCAGCTCAGATCCTTCTGTGCTGAAATATCGTTACCAACATATTGCAAAAATTGATGCTGAGTTTATTTATAAAAAAACATCATTAGGCTTAGGTTTTCGTTATAATGATTTTATGAAAAATATTGATGCAATTTTTACAGACAAAATTATCAATGAAGGCGTTGAAGGAATAGCCGATCCAATTATTCCTGGCATTAATGAGGCTAGAGATAAATTTAATAATGGTGATTTAATTGTTGATACAAGAATTGGCTACCAATTCAGTGAAATGATAAAATTTGGGCTAGTAATAAATAATCTTCTTAATAAAGAATACATGAGTAGACCTGCAAACATGATGTCTCCAAGAACCATAGCCTTTCAATTTAGCTTAAAGATATAATGAAAATAATTGGAATTATTCCAAGCAGATACGGTTCAAAAAGATTCAGGGGGAAGCCATTGGCAGATATTCTTGGGAAAACCATGATTCAACGAGTATTCACACAAAGTAAAAAAGCAAGTAAACTAACTGATGTTATTGTTGCTACTGATGACATCAGAATTTACAATCACGTTCTAGATTTTGGAGGAAAAGCTATAATGACATCAGAAAAGCACACAACTGGAACAGAAAGATGTAATGAAGTAGCTAAGAAACTTAACAGTAATTCTGATCTTATTATCAATATCCAGGGTGATGAACCTTTCATAAATCCTTTACAAATAGATGCTATAATTCAGCTTTTTAACAACCCTAATACTCAAATTGCAACTCTTGCAAAAAAGATCAATGATGTCACAATTATCAAAGATAAGAATACTCCAAAAGTAATTTTTGACAAAGAACAAAACGCCTTAAACTTCTGCAGAGAAATTAAAAACATCTCAACTAAAGGGTTTTACTATGAACATATTGGAATTTATGCTTATAAAAAAAATGTTCTTGAAAAAATATGTAAATTACCACAAAGTAAAAACGAAATAAGAGAAAGCCTAGAACAACTAAGATGGCTAGATAATAACTATAAAATTAAGGTGGGTATTACGAATTTCCAAACGCTATCGATTGACACTCCTGAGGATATTGAAAAAATTAAAGAAAGAATAAGATAAAATGTTTAACTTCGCAATATGAATAAATCAGTAGAACACTATATTTCCAATTTGCTTTTCTTGCATGATTGCGTCATTATTCCAAAATTCGGGGGATTTGTAGCTAACCAAAGGTCAGCTCAATTAAATAAAACTACTCATTCGTTATCCCCCCCTTCAAAACAGATTCTGTTCAACACGAATCTAAAAACAAATGATGGATTACTAATCTCACATATTGCCAATGAAGAAGGAATTACACAAGAAGAAGCAAAAAAAATTGTTGAAATATTTTCAAATAAAATCAATACGAAGCTTACTAAGCTAAAGATATTACGATTATCAAAAATTGGATTGTTTACAATTGGTGAAGAAGGGAATATTATTTTCTCTCAGGATAGTACTGTAAATTATAATTTGGATTCTTTTGGGATGCAAACAATAATTAAAAAATCAATTATTCAAAACAATAACTCTATAAATAAATTTGAATTTTCTGCACAAAAAATAAAAACTGGCAGCAATATTTACAGAACTTTTTTTCGAGCAGCAGCAATTATTATCCCATTGACAGCACTTTCATACTTCAGTATCTCTCAACAAGAAAAAATAACTACTGTTTATATGCAAATGGCAACATTTAATCCATTTAATAAATCTGTAATAGTTGACAAAAATATAGTATCAAATACAGAAAAAACATTAAGAAATAGTCTTGAAGCTGTAACAAACAAAAATAACATTGTCGAAAAAAATACAGCAACAATTATATCACAAAAAAAATACTACATTATTGCTGGCTCATTTAGAGAGCAGAAAAATGCTAAAAGGATGCTAGCAAAACTTAATAAATGGGAATATAATGCTTCCTTAGTAAAAGGAGACAATTTACTGCGAGTTAGTTATGCAAGTTTTAATAATAGAGATAACGCTATATTAGCTTTAAATAAAATCAAGCGAGAAAATAGTGACGCTTGGTTACTTACTAAATAAACCATGAGTAAAAAAACCCCGAGCCAATCAAAAGCTATCTTAACCGAAATTGTTTTACCTAATGACACCAATAACCTAAACAACTTAATGGGAGGTAGATTGTTACACTGGATGGATATTGCAGCTGCTATTACTGCTCATAGACATTGCAACCGCACCTGTGTGACAGCTGCAGTTAACAATGTTTCCTTTGAAAACCCAATTCCTAGAGGAAGTATAGTTACACTTGAAGCAAACATATCAAGAGCTTTTTCTTCATCAATGGAAATATTTATTGACGTATGGATTGAAGACAAGCTTTCTGGAAACAAAACAAAATGTAATGAAGCTATTTACACATTTGTAGCAGTGGACATTATGGGAAAACCAACAAAAGTAGCAGAAGTAAATCCAGAGACTGAATTAGAAAAAATAAGATTTGATGGAGCTCTTAGACGAAGACAACTTTCACTTATATTAGCTGGCAAACTAAAGGCTAATGACGCTTCAGAATTAAAAGCATTATTTCAATAATCTTTCAACAGTAGTTAGAATAACATTCTCATCAATAAATTTAATACATCCATCTCTTTGAAACCTGCAGTACCTCCCGTGTTTTGAACATGGTCTTTTTGATAAAGATGCAATTATATTATGTGGTTTTTTACTAGTTAAGTATGGAGCAAAACCCAGTTCGGGTTTAGTGCATCCCCAAAAAGAAACTATTGGTATATCAAATGCTGAGGCAATATGCATCATGCCTGTGTCATTAGTTAAAACTAACTTGCTATTTTTCATTAGATAAGCAGACTGATCAATAGTAGTCTCTCCACATAAATCAAAAACATTATCTTTTTTAAGACTATCTAAGATTTGTAAACTAACCTTTTTATCTGATTCTCCTCCTATAATTAAAACTGGAAGCTTAATTTTAGATATGATATTCTTAATTTGTGTAATAGACAACTTTTTTTGCTCATAAGTTCCTCCAATGCACCAACAAATATAGTCTTGATCTGTATTAAAATCTATCTTAACCATATTACTATTAATGTAAAAATCTATGCCTTTTTTATCATTATAAACATTTAGTTTTTTAACTGATGTAAAATATCTATCTACTACATGGTCATTTAATAAATTTACTCCAAAATATATTAACAGGTATCGCTTAAAACTATTTTTTGAATAAGTATATGACTTAACTGCTAATTGCAAACGAAGTTTTAATGACCTAAAATTATTTTGAAGATCTATAACTATATCATAATCCTTAGACCGCAAAACTTCTAAGGTTTTTGAATGTTCACTACAATACACCTCACTGATGTTAGGATTAGAAATAATAACCTCTTTATAATTGGTCTTAGTTAAAAAATCTATCTCTGCTTTTGTTTGTAATTTTAAGCACCTAATAATTGGTGTAGTTAATACTATATCACCAATAGAACTAAATCTTATAACTAATATCTTAAGTTTTTTTGGCATTGTGTAAAATTATATATTTTATCCTAATTTTGCGCTAATGCAATTTATTGATACTCACAGCCATTTGTATAGCTCAAAATTTGATAAAGATAGATCAAAAGTTGTAGCTGATGCCGTTACAAAAGGAGTGAAAAAAATTTTATTACCAAATATTTCAAGCAAGTATACAAGCAGGATGCTTTCTCTTTGTAATGAATTTCCGGAGAATTGTTTACCAATGATGGGGCTACATCCTTGTGATGTAACAGAAAAAAACTATGAC
>NZRJ01000054.1 GCA_002693745.1 Flavobacteriales bacterium | reverse complement strand
AGATTAGATAAAATATCATGAACAATACCATCAAGATTATTACAAGTTAAATCCTAAGCAGCCATACTTGCAAAATCAATTCAAAAATACATTTCTAAATTTAATATAGAAAATCCTAGCAATAATAGCATAACCAAGCATCATGATAAACACCGATATTGTTTTACCTAAAGTTGTAATTGGTACGACATCTCCATAACCTACAGTAGTTAATGTAACTACAGCCCAGTATATAGATTTGGGAATATTATCGAATCCATTTTGCTGACCTTCTACAATATACATAATAGTTCCCAATATAATTACCATAAGTGAAATGTATAAAATAAAAACAATAATTTTTGGTCTAGAAGATCTTAAAGCAATTTGCATAGTGTGCCCACTTCTTAAATATTTTGATAATTGAAATATTCTAAATATACGAATCAATCTCATAATTCTTATGTCTATTAAAGAGCCTATAGGAGCATAGAATACTACTAAATATGTTGGTATAATAGATAAAAGATCTATTATCCCCATTGTAGAAAATATATATTTCTTTTTAGATCTAGAACAATAAATCCTTAGAAAATATTCTATGGTAAAGAAAATAGTAAAAATCCATTCTGCAATTAATAATAAACTGCCATATTTTTGATGTATAGCGGCGTCACTGTCTAGCATTACTCCAATAACTGAAAGAATAATTATTGCAAGTAAACAAATGTCAAATATCTTACCTTCTTTTGTTCTATATCCAAAAATAATTTCTCGTAATCTTTCTTTAAACATGTTTTCAATTAAATTATCACAAAACTAATTTTTTTTTACTTAACAAGCAGATATTGTAAAGAAATTACTTTAACTTAATTTTGAAAACTACTTTTAAAAAGATGTCTATGATTGCAAAAAATAGCATAAATTAGGTGCTTAAAAGTAAAAGAATTTTGAGTCATAATTTTCATATATATCGTTCTTCAGCAGGTAGCGGTAAAACATACACTCTTGCCTTAAGTTTTATTGCTTTAGCATTAAAAGGAGATAGATTTGGATATGAAAATTATTATCGCAAAATATTAGCAATTACATTTACTAACAAGGCTGCTTCAGAAATGAAGGAAAGAGTGTTGGAGTATTTATATTTATTGTCAAAAGAAAAAGATATTGATGGAATATTAGAATGGCTTAAAAAGAGAACCTCTTTAGATGAGTATTCAATATTTAGTAGGTCTGAAATAATACATAAGCATATATTACATAATTATGCTGATTTAAGTATTTCAACTATTGATAAGTTTACATATAAAATTGTAAGAACTTTTGCATCTGATTTAGGACTTTCTAATAATTTTGAATTAGAAATGAATAATTATAATATTATTCAACCAGCTGTTGCTTTACTTCTAAGTAAAGTATCTGATACAGGTGGCTCGCTTTCAAAAGCTTTGGTAAATTTTGCTATAGAAAAGGCAGAGGATGGAAAAAGTTCAAATATTGAGCTTGACCTTGAAGAATTTGCTCAGCAGCTTTTTAAAGAGGAATTAGCTAACTATAATAATGGAAAAATTCTTCCAGTTCAATCATGTATGCTAGTTAAGAAAGATCTGCAAAAAAATAAACATGATTTAATTTTAAAAATTAAAGATTTAAGTAATAAAGTTTGCCTTTTTTTTAATAATAATGGTTTGACAAAGCATCATTTTAAACGAGGTACATTTTATAATTATTTTATGAAAAATCTATATAATGACGATGATTCTAAATGGCGTCCATCAACCTCATTATTGCAAAATGTTACAAACAATGATTGGTACTCTAAAACTGCCAATCAAGAACTAAAGACATTAGTAGACCATCTAAAGTCACAATTATTAGATTTTTTTAATGAAGTGTTAGTTCTACTTATTGAATACTATTCTGTTAAAGCTGTACTAAAAAACATATATTCTATTGCAGTTTTAAATGAATTGATGAAAGAGGTTAAAGAGTTTAAAAAGGAAAATAATATAGAGCAAATTTCTGAGTTTAATAAGAAGATACATAATATTGTAATTAATCAACCATCCACATTTATATATGAGCGACTTGGTGAACGATATAATCATTATCTGATTGATGAATTTCAGGACACATCATTGTTGCAATGGCAAAATATATTACCATTAGTTACTGATTCGTTAGATATTGGTAAAAGTATGTTAGTTGGTGATGGAAAGCAATCTATTTATAGGTGGAGAGGAGGAGAAGTTGAGCAGTTTTCTAAACTNCCTAAAATTTTTANAGGGAAGCATTTANCTTTTCAGCATGAATGGCAACAGAAATTAGAGAATCATTATTTTGAAGATAATTTGCCGTCAAATTATAGAAGTAGAAAAAATATTATTGAATTTAATAATCTTTTTTTTGAGAATACAAAAGAACTACTGATAGATGAGTTGCGACCAATATATGATAAATTAAAACAATCTACTAATGAATCNAAAGATGGAGGTTACGTTTATGTTAATGTTTTTGGAGATAAAGAAAAAGATTTTAAAGCGTTGATCTTGCAAAAGATTGTTGCTGAGATTAACAAGATAATCTCTAAAAACAATTATTCTTATAATAATATTGCAATACTTTGTAATAGTAGAAAAACTGTAAATTTTGTTGCAGAAAAATTATCAGAAAATGGAATTCCAGTTATATCTAACGAAGGTTTGCTTTTAAGAACTTCTGAAAAGGTGCATACAATCATTGCTATATTAGGTTACTTGCAAAATGAAACAGATGAGATTTCTAAAGTTGTAATTGCAGAGTACTTATGTAGATATGGTTTAATTAATGAGAATATACATCAAATTCACTTAAAACTTAAGTCTTCTGAAGGGTTTATAAGTGTGTTAGANAGAGCTCAAATTTATATTAATCCATCGTTATTATTGCAAGAACCACTATATGAATTAGTTGAGCAAATTATTAGACTTTTTAATTTTAAGCAGGATATTTATTTAGATTTCTTTTTAGATCTAATTCTCTCTTTTTCAGAAAAGAAGGGGAGTAGTATTACAGATTTTCTTGATTGGTGGGAGAACAGTTCTGATAAAGAGGCTGTTGTTATGCCTGAAGGTGCTAATGCAGTACAGATAATGACAATTCATAAGTCAAAAGGATTAGCTTTTGATGTGGTCATGATTCCATTTAATTGGGAAGATAGAAAAAGAACATCTGATATTTGGGTAGATACTTCTAAATATTTCAATAAACAATTGCCATTAGCCTTAATAGGAGGAGGATCACAGTTGGAATTGTCTTTTTTTAAAAATGAATATCAAATTGAAAAAGAAATGAGTTTGCTTGATAGCTTAAACAAATTATATGTTGCTATGACTCGAGCTAAGGATCGATTATATATTTTATCAAAGTACTTGCCAAATAATCTTAAAAATTATGAAAGAAAAGGTAACTTAAATTCATTTTTATTTAAGTTTCATAATAGTTTTCCATTTACTTCTGGTAATTCAGAAATGATGTATGAATCCAATAAGGATGTTAAAAATANTTTTAAAATTACAAATCGAAAAAAAGTAGATTGGAAAGAGCTAATTTCATTAAAGCATACTGCTGAAGAAATATGGGATACTGAAACTGCTAAAACTAAAAGAGACTGGGGTAAGTTGTTACATCTTGTTTTATCAAAGATTAGCTATTATAATCAAAAAGATGATGTTATTGATAAAATGTACANGTTAGGTGATTTTACAAATGAAGATTACCAAAAATTAAAGCATGATGTTACGTATTTGTTAAATCACGATGAGATTAAACCTTTTTTTACCAATGATTGGGAAGTGAAAAATGAGCAAGAGATTTTGATGAGTAATGGAAAAACTTATATACCTGATAGATTATTGTTTTCTAGAGTAAATGATAAAGTAGTCGTTATTGATTATAAAACTGGAGTTGNGCTTGAAAATCATAAACATCAGATCANAGATTATGCAAATGCTTTAATGCTTATGGGAAAAAGTGATGTTGATAGAGTCTTGATTTATACATCTGAGAATATAAAAGTAATTCGNTTATGACACCTTTTTTAGAAAAGATCGCAGATAGATTGTTGCAGAAATTTGCAGAAAACATGCAAGATGTTGCTGTTGTTTTTCCTTCAAAAAGAGCAATAGTATTTTTCAAGCATTANTTNTCACAAAAAATCCAAAAGCCTGTCTTTTTGCCAGACTTTTNTTCTATTGAAGAATTTATAGAGAATCTATCTGAACTACAGGTTTTAGATAACATCTCATTACAATTTCGTTTATATTCAACTTATTTAAAATTCCCTCCTAAAAAGCAAGAATCATTTGATGATTTTTTAAAATGGAGTAATATATTGCTGCATGATTTTAATGATATTGATAGAAATTTAGTGGATCCCAAATCAATATATAAAAATCTTACACAAGTAAAGGAATTAGAAAGTTGGAATATTTCAGACTGGAGCTTTTCGCATGAAAATTTAACTTCTATTCAGAATGATTATTTAAGTTTTTTTGAAGGAATGNTTGAATGGTATAATCACTTTACTTATTCACTTTTACAAGAAAACTTGGCTTATCAAGGTTTAGCATATAAACAGGCTTCTCAAAAGATTANAACCTTAGATTTAAAATGGCATAAAGTATGGTTCGTTGGTTTNAATGCATTAACTAAATCCGAACAATCAATTATAGACTTTTTAAAGAAAGAAGATATTGCTAGAGTATTTTGGGATGCTGATAAGTTTTACTATGATAACCCATTTCATGAGGCTGGAGGTTTCTTAAGAGAACAAAGAAATAANTGGTCAGAAATTGATTTTAAAGGAGTAGGAGATTNTTTTACAAAGAGTAAGAAAGTTTTTAATGTAATTGCTTGTCCTAAGAATATTAGTCAAGCAAAGGTTGCNTGTGAGATANTTAAATCTTTTCCTGAAAATGATTTTCAGCAGAGTAATACCGCAATTGTTTTAGCAGATGAGTCTCTTCTTTATCCTGTTCTAAACAATTTGCCTTCAAAAGTTAAACAATTAAATATTACAATGGGNAGCCCTTTAAAGAATACAGCTCTTTTTTCTTTTATTGAGACTCTTTTAAGTATGCATGTCCAAGCCATAAAATACAATAAGAATGCGTTTTATTATAAAGATGTTATTAGATTAATTGAGCATCCATATTTTTTAAAAATCGTGGATAAAAAAGAGATAAGGAATTTTAAAAATTTTNTTCTTGTAAAGAATATTGTTTTTGTAAGTAGTAAGGAAATTGCAAATAAATTCAGTAATAATTTTATAGCTAANCTTTTTAATATATTTAGAAGCAATAATGCTGCTGTTAAATTGTTGATTAAACTAGTTGAACAATTTAAAAATAATCTTATACNTAAGAAAGCTACAGTTGAATCTGAAGTNCTTTCTACTTTATTTAGGAAGATTACAATNTTACAAAATTTACTTTCTAAAAATAATTTTGCTTTAGAATTAAAGACTTTACAAATGATTATGCAGCAATTGGTNGCAAAAGAGACTATACCTTTTAAGGGAGAACCTTTAAAGGGAGTTCAGCTAATGGGTATACTAGAAAGTAGGACACTTGATTTTAAAAATGTAATTATGTTAAGTGTGAATGAAGGTGTGCTTCCTAAAGGAAAATCTGTTAATTCTTTTATTCCATATGACATGAAAAAGTATTTTAATTTACCAACTTATAATGAGAGTGATGCTGTTTTTTCCTATCATTTTTATAGATTATTACAGAGAGCTGAAAATGTTAGTTTGATTTATAACTCAGAAACAGATGATTTTGGAAGTGGAGAAAAAAGTAGATTTATTACTCAGTTATTAGCAGAATATAATGGAAAAATTGAAGATTATATTTACAAAGGATCTGATTTAGAGATGCAGCATTCTAAAGAGATTGTCATTGAAAATATAGGCCTTGAATCTAAGATAAAGTTGTGGAGAGAAAAAGGAGTATCTCCATCTGCATTAAATAGATATAATAATTGTAGTTTACAGTTTTATTATTATTATTTAGCGAATNTAANAATAGATTCTGAAGTTGATGAGTATGCTGATTCAAGTATAATGGGTACTGCAATTCATGATGCTTTAGATACTAATTATCCAGTTGGAGTTATAACTGANATGGATGTAGCTAANATGACTAACAAGATATTAGCTGATATAGAGAATAATTATGCAGAGATTTTTTCGGAGCAAGCTATGAAAGAAGGAAAGAACTACTTNAGCCTNCAAATTGCACNTAAATTAACTAATAATTTTCTAGANCTTGAGCAACANCTAATTATAGCGGCNAATAANCAAAATCAAAAAATAGAGATCATTGATAAAGAAGTAGAATTATCNTCTAGTTTATTAGTTGATGGTAGTGTTTTTAATTTAATTGGAAAGGCTGATAGAGTAGATTTTGAAGGTGATACTCTTAGAATAATTGATTATAAAACAGGCATGGTGGAAACCAAAGAAGTTGTTTTTGCTGATTTTTCTGATTTAATTAATGATCCAAAAAAATCAAAGGTATTTCAATTGTTAATGTATGCTTATTTATATTTAAAGATGAATCCTCACTATATTGGATTAGATATTGTTGCTGGAAATTTCTCTTTTAAAAATTTAAGGAATGGATTGTTAAATGTGCGTAGGGGAATAGGTGATAAAAAATCAGAATTACTGAAGATAAATCAGTCCACAATTGATGATTTTGAGAAGCAATTAAAGGTAGTTTTAACGAAAATAAATAATAAATCTTTTAAACAAACCAAAGAGATAAAAAATTGTGAATGGTGTGATTTCAAGAAAATTTGTAAAAGATAATTAAATCAAATATTTAATATTTTTACTGTTTTATTTCTCACAAAAGTAGATTATCTCTCCTTTTGGTAGGGCATATCTTTCTATTAATTCTGGACTCAATGTATTAATAAAATCACTTTCAGTAACTTTAAAGCCTACTGCGGACAATTTCTTTCCGTAATCTAATCCAAATAGTCTTAAATGATCCTTTTGCCAATAGAGTCTCTCTCTATCTTTTGGGTCAGTAATATTTTTATCTTCTTCTGTGTTTTTATTAGTTGTGTCAATAGGAACTTGAAAAATCCCCCAACCACCTGGTTTCATTACTCTGTAAAATTCGCTCATTACTTTCTTATAGTCTTCTACATGCTCTAATACATGATTACATATTACAACATCAAAAGTGTTTTTATTAAAAGGAATATCATGAACATCCATTTTTATATCTGCCCATGGTGAGATTAAATCACCTGTTGTATAATCAAGATTTTTCATTTGTTTAAATAATTTAATAAAACAATATTCTGGAGCAATATGAAGAAATTTTAATTCTTTATTAAAGAAATTTGTTTTTTCCTTTAAGAAAAGCCACATTAATCTATGTCTCTCTAGACTCATACTATCAGGAGCAATTGCATTTTTCCGAGGTTTTAATCTTCCATAAGGAAGTAATTTACTGTAAGTTTTTCCGTTAATTGGATCTTCAAATTTGTTACCTCTCATAAAAAGCGAAAAAATTTGTAAAAAGAAATGGCTTACATGTTGTAAGTAATGTCTAGGAATAATGCGGGTTGCTAGAGATATAATAAGTTTCATGTTTTTAATTTACAGTTTTCAAAAATAGAAAAAGGAATCTATTTTTCATCTTTAAACAGCTTAAATCCTAAGCGTTTAACCATCTTTTTTTCAAATTTCCAGAAGAATTTAAATTGTCCAAATATGCCTCCTATTATTAAAATTAGAATTTGATAAGTTGGAAAAATAATTAAGATACGTGCTGGCCAAAATATCCAAATTGGCAAAGTGCTTTCATTTAATCCTAGAAAATTTAATAATGGTTTTGTTACAAAAAGTGTTATTGATCCAGTAATACCAAAGACAATGAAAATAATTAAAAGTTGAAAATTAGAATTAATGTTCCATTTCTCTTTTAATTTTTTCATAAAACAAAGATAATTTATTAATCTAATCTGCTAAGATTATACGCAGATATTAATGAGGTAAATCCAATAATTATTGCTATTAAATTGAAACTCATACTTAGAGAGTGATTACTTGCGAAGTAACCTAAAATTGGAGCAAATATTGCAAATGATATTCTAATAATAAAACTTCTAATTGAAAGAATTGTGGCACGTTTGTTAGATGTTGAATTTATATTAATTGCATTTCGTAGCAATGGCGTGACAATTCCTCTTATTAAGTAGATACACAATATAAAGATTAATCCAATAATAGAAATACTTGAT
>NZRJ01000053.1 GCA_002693745.1 Flavobacteriales bacterium | reverse complement strand
TTTCTCAGTTGTCTTTGAAACACATATTTTCCGACCCTTAATTTGAAATCTTCAATAAATTGCATTATTTTAATTTTGCTATGAATTCTTCCTCAGTAATAATTGGTATTCCTAAATCCTCTGCTCTTTTCTTTTTACTTGGACCCATATCATTTCCTGCTAATACAAAAGTAGTTTTTTTTGAGATTGATGCAACATTTCTACCACCATGTTCTTCAATCATTTTTTTAATTTGTACTCTACTATACCTATTAAAATTACCTGAAATAATTATTCTCATCCCAGCAAGCTTAGATGATAAATAGTTTTGTTTATAAGTAGAATTAAATTGTAAACCACTTAATTTTAATGTTTTAACTAATTCCAAATTTCTTTTTATTGAAAACCATTTAACAACACTTTCTGCTATTTTTGAACCAATTTCATCAACTGTAAGCAAAGAATCAAAATCTGCTTCTATAATAGATTCTATATTTTTAAAATGTTTTACTAATACTTTTGCAACACTTTCTCCTACATATCTTATTCCTAAAGCAAAAAGAAGTCTTTCAAAAGAAACTGACTTTGATACTTCAATTGCTAATAAAAGTTTATCAACTGATTTTTCAGCCATCCGATCTAAAGGTAAAAGATCATTTTTGTTTAAATTATATAAATCTGAAACTTCTCTAATTAATCCTTCATTTATAAAAAGCTCTATAGTTTCACTACCAAGCCCATCAATATTCATAGCTTTTCTAGCTATAAAATGCTCAAATTTACCCCTTATCTGAGGAATACAATTATCAGAGTTATTGCAATAATGTTTAGCATCTCCTTTATTCCTAATTAAACTGGAACCGCATGAAGGACAAGATTTAATAAATATAACTGGTTGAGAAAACAAATCCCTTTTTTGAAAATCTACTGCTACTACTTTTGGAATAATTTCTCCTCCTTTCTCTACATATACAACATCACCTTCACGAATATCTAATCTAGAAATTTGATCTGAATTATGTAATGATGCTCGCTTAACAATTGTACCCGCTAACTTTACCGGTTCTAGGTCAGCGACAGGTGTTATGGCTCCTGTCCTACCAATTTGATAAACTATCTTATTTAATCTAGTAGAAACCTGCTCAGATTTATATTTGTAAGATATAGCCCATCTTGGAAACTTTGATGTAAAACCCATTTCATTCTGAAGATTAATATTATCAACTTTTATAACAATACCATCTATATCATAAGGAAGATCTAACCTTTTTAAATCCCATTTCTTTATAAAATCCAAAACATTAGCAATCTTATCATATTTTTCAATCTCTAAAGGCACTTTTAAACCCCAAGTTCTTGCAAGCTGCAGATTCTCAAAATGACTATTGCTAGGTAATTTTTCTCCTAATAAGTAATACAAATAACAATCCAAAGGGCGTTTAGCAACCTCACTAGAATCCAATAACTTTAAACTACCAGATGCAGTATTTCTAGTATTGGCATATGGTTCTAATCCTCGTTTAATTCTACTTTTGTTCATTGCCTTTAATCCTGCATGAGGCAAAAATATTTCTCCTCTAATCTCAAATTTATCTGGATAATTACCAACCAGCTTTAATGGTATAGATTTAATCATTCGAACATTAGCTGTAACATCATCTCCTTGAATTCCATCTCCTCTAGTAACAGCCTGAATTAACTCTCCATTTTCATAAATCAAACTTATAGAAACACCGTCATACTTAAGTTCGCAGACATACTCAAAATCCTGATTAGTAAGTTTACTTAATCTTAGATCAAAATTATATAGATCTTCTGCAGAATAAGTATTACCTAAGGAAAGCATAGGATAATTATGCTTAACTGTTTTAAAATTATCTAAAACCTCGCCTCCCACCCTTTGCGTAGGAGAATCTATAGTGATTAAATGTGGGTTTTTATTTTCTAATGATTTAAGTTCAGAAAATAAATTATCAAACTCAAAATCAGAGATTTTAGGAGCATCCAAAACATAATACGCATGATTATGAAAATTAAGTTCCTTTTTTAAAAATTCTATTCGATCTTTATCCTTCATTCATTTCACTAAAGTGATGCTGGAGTATAAGGCAAGTGAGAATCATGCAAAATAATACGCAAATTTCCTTGATTATCCTTTTTGTAGACAAAGGAATATTCTACTTTCAATTCTTGATCATCCTTTATCATAAAATAATTTCCCATCGTAATAGCAATATCTCCATAAATTTTAATACCTATGTTCTCAAATCTTATATTTGTCCAACAATTTAAAGCAAACCCTTTATCTTCATTATAGTTAGTATTTTTTCCAACAAAATAAGATAAAGCTGATATTTTATCTAATCTAAACTGTTTTTCTGAAGCTAATGTTGGTTTAAACAAAACATCTTCAAAATTAAATGCATATAACTCATCTAAAAACAGTTCTGCATAAGACACATAATCATTCTTCTCTAAAAACTGTTTTCCTATATTTATAACGCCATTTGCCCATTTTTCTTGAGCATCTGTTACATCTTTTTCTGTAATATTTCTTGATCCCATATATATTTTTTTTCAAAAATAATTATTTCCAAACGGCTTTTATCATTCTATTCTTATCGTTTATGTCTTTTTTCAACTCAATATCAACAAAACCATTCTTGAATAATATATCAACTAATGTGTTAGCAAATCGATCGTTTATTTCAAAAAACAACTTGCCATTACTATTAAGTGAATTAGTAGCTAANCTAATAATCNTATTGTAGAAAATAAGGGGATTAGAATCTGAAACAAATAATGCTGAATGAGGTTCATAATTTAGAATATTTTCATTCANTTCTTTNTTTTGAGAAGTTAANACATANGGAGGATTACTTACAATTAAATCAAATTTATTTAATTCTTTTATTTCAAATATATCTTGTTCATTAAATAAAACATTCACATTATTCAAAATAGCATTTTCCCGAGCTAATTTTAAAGCATCAGCTGACATATCAATTGCAGAAATTTCTGCGTTAGAATATTTTGCCAAAGCAATAGCAATACAACCACTACCAGTACCTATATCTAATACTGAATTAAAATTTTCTTTTAATATCCACTCTACAAGTTCTTCAGTTTCTGGTCTAGGNATAAGAGTACTTTCATTAACCTTAATTTTCATACCGCAAAAATGAGTTTCACCAAGAATATATTGTAATGGTTTCTTTGTTTTTAACTCCTTAACTATTTTTTGNAGTTGATTTAACACATTACTACTAATAATTTTATCTGCATTTATAATACAATCAGAAGGGTTATAACCCAAACAAAACTCGGCACTTAAATAAGCCCAACTAACAACTTCTCTATCTTCTGATANNGAACCTAATTCNTTTCTAAAATAAGGGATAATATTACCTACTTTTTGCATACTACAAATGTATTCAATTTAGTACATTTGAGGCATGGNAAAAAAGGAATTTTACATGCAAAGATGTTTNAANTTGGCACTTAAAGGNCTAGGAAATGTATCATCAAATCCAATGGTAGGTTGTGTTATAGTNCATGACAATAAAATTATAGGCGAAGGATTTCACCAAAAATACGGCTCTCCTCATGCAGAAGTAAATGCAATTGATAGTGTTAAAAATAAGAGCTTATTAAGTAAATCTACCTTATATGTTAATCTAGAACCNTGCTCTCACTTTGGAAAAACACCACCATGCTGTAACTTGATAATTGAGAAAAAAATACCAAATGTAGTGATTGGATGCTTAGATACNTTTTCAAAGGTATCTGGAAAAGGNGTACAAAGAATGAAAGATGCTAATATAAAAGTTGATATTGGATGTCTGGAAAATAAATGTAGAAAACTCAATAAAAGATTTTTTACTTTTCATGAAAAAAATCGTCCATATATTATTCTAAAATGGGCNGAAAGCAAAGATGGATATATAGCCCCAAAAAATCAAAACAAACCCTTTTGGATGACTTGTAATAAATCAAAAAAATTAGTCCACAAATGGAGAACCGAGGAAGATGCTATACTAGTAGGTAGAGCAACTGTTGAAAAGGACAACCCTCTTCTAACTTCTAGAGAAAAAAAAGGAAATAATCCAATACGCATAGTAATTGATAAAAGTTTAAAACTTTCACAAAACCATAACATATTTAATTCTGAATCTAAAACAATTATTTTTAATGAAATATTATCATCANATAAATCAACAAATAATTACATTAAAATTAATTTTAAAAAAATAATTGATAATATCTTGNAACAACTTTATANTAAANATATTCAATCAGTTATTATTGAAGGAGGAACAAAAACACTACAATCTTTTATTGATGCAAATACATGGGATGAAGCAAGAATTTTCACAACTAAAAANGANCTAATTCAGGGTNTAANAGCACCAAATATAACAGGCATGGTTAGTNAACAAAAGNAAATTGACGTTGATTTTCTNAAAATACTATATAATGCTTAATATAATTTATACAATCNTCTTATTCAATATTTTAATAGTAATATTTAAGATGTTTGAGAAATATAAAGTAAATAATTTNCAAGCANTAATAGTAAACTATCTTACAGCTGCAACTTTTTCNTATTTTTTTTTAGAATCTAGCTTCACAATTGATTACATAATAAGTTCTAATTGGATATTTCATGCAATAATAATTGGGACACTTTTTATTATAGTGTTTAATTTATATTCTNTTGGAATACAGAAGGTTGGGATTTCNGTAACAACAGTAGCCAATAAAATGTCATTAATTATTCCTGTTTGTGNTGCATTANTANTTTATCCANATGAAAGCTTATCAAAGTATAAAGGTATTGCATTTGTACTTGCTATTATCGGCATCTATTTATCGTCAACTAAATCAGGAAAACTAAACTTTAACAAAAAGTACCTTTGGCTAATTTTTTTAGTTTTTTTTGGNCAAGGAGTATCTGATGCTTTCTTTAATGATTTTGCTCAAAGCTTTAGTATTNNTTTAGAAAAAGAAAGCTTTATGTTTTTTATGACTCTGTTTTTTATGGCAAGTATAAGTGGATCAATCATTTACTTAACATCATCATTTAAAACAAAAAAAAAATTAGAAATTAAAAGTGTCTATTGGGGAATAATTTTTGGTATTCCAAACTTCTTTTCTCTAGTATTTTTTCTNAGAGCACTAAAGGATCCTAATATATCAAGCTCTGAAGTTTTTCCTCTAGTCAGTATGGGAGTTATTATAATTTCCTCCTTAATTGGACTATTTATTTTTAATGAAAAAATAACTAAAAACAATTGGATAGGTATTTTAATCTCAATTTGTGCTATTTTCTTATTTTCCTATAAATGAATAACGATAAATACAACGAAATTAAATTCGAAGCTAAAGGTATTTATAAAGCAAAAGGAAGTAAATTTATATCTTATGCCTTTCCTGTTTATTCCGAACAACATATAAAAACAAAAATAGAGCATATTAAGAAAGTTGAGCATTCAGCAAGACATTACTGCTACGCCTATGTTTTAAATGAAAACAAATCAATTCAAAGAACAAATGATGATGGAGAACCATCTTCAACTGCAGGNAAACCTATNTTAGGANAAATATTATCAAATAACTTAACAAATATTTTAATTATAGTAACTAGATACTTTGGTGGAGTTAAACTAGGTGNTTCTGGACTTATTAANGCCTATAAGTTATCTTCATCAGATGCAATATCAAAGTCTAAGATCATTCAAAAAACTATTAAAGAAGAATATGAAGTTATTTTTAAATACAATCAAATCAATAAGGTAATTAAAATCATTAAGCAATTTAAATTAGATATTAAATACAAAAATCTTAACATAGAAAGTAACGTTATATTTGCGGTTTCAAAAAACAAAACTGATACAGTTTTAAATGCTTTTAAAAAAGACCATACCATCAAGATAAAAAAATTAAAAAAACAAAATGAAATTACTTAAAAAAATGTGTGAAATTCACGCGCCATCAGGAGAAGAATCTTCNATGTCTAAGTTTTTATTAAGCCATATAAAAAAAAATCAAAAACACTGGAAAGAAAAACCCGTTNTGCATTATGGTAATGAATTTCAAGATAATATTATTTTAGTGTTTGGTAAAAATCCTAAGACAGCAATTTTTGCGCATATGGATTCAATAGGTTTTACAGTAAAATACAATAATGAAATTGTAAAAATAGGAGGNCCAAATACTAGTGAGGGTATTATTTTAGTTGGAGANGACTCAAAAGGTAAAATAGAAGGGGAAATAATAACAAAGAAGAAGAANAACAAAAAAAAGTTATTTATTAACTATAAAAGAGAAATAGAGAGAGGAACATCTCTAACCTTTAAAGTGAATTTTCGAGAAANTAAGAATTTTATACAATCTTGTTACTTGGACAATAGATTAGGCGTATGGAATGCATTAGAAGTAGCAAAAACTCTAAAAAATGGAATTATTGTATTCTCTTCATGGGAAGAACATGGNGGTGGATCTGTTGGTTATTTAGGTAAGTTTATTTATGAAAATTATAACGTAAAACAAGCACTGATTTCTGACATCACTTGGATCACTGATGGAGTTAAGCATGGNAATGGTTGTGCTATTTCTTTAAGGGATAGTGGTATTCCAAGAAAATCTTACGTTGAAAAAATTATNTCAATAGTAAAAAATTCAAAAATACCATTTCAACTAGAAGTAGAAGATGCTGGTGGTTCTGACGGAAACGAATTGCAGAAAAGCCATTTTCCTTGGGATTGGTGTTTTATAGGAGCTCCTGAAGATAATGTACATTCACCAAATGAAAAAGTACATAAAAAAGATATTGATTCAATGGTAAACATTTATAAAGAATTAATGAAAAAACTTTAATTAAGATAATATAAAATNGTCTTATCGCATATTATCTTAAATATTACTTTAATAAAAATTAATATCTTTTACATTACCTTCAACATTAATTGTATCCATAAAAACATTTGAATTAACATTGTATTTATAGATAGTATTCTTACTATTTTCAGAGTCATTTAAATATAAAACATCTCTAGTATAATAGTAGGTTGTTGAATCAGNTACAGAGTATTGAGAATAGCTTTCCTCATTATAAACACAAATATCAGATAACAGTCCATTAATCAAACTTATACCTGTTCCGTTTTTATCCATTTGATAAAAACCATTTTCAGCAGTAAAGTAATACACTGTACCATCATTATTAGAAGTCAGGTTCTTAGCATTATAAATTCCTGAAAGATATTGAGTTGTATAAACTTCCATAGTCCATGGATTAACAATAACTAAACTCGACTGTGTTTTAGAAATTAAATTATTAGAATCATAGATNCCTTTACAAAGGACTCTTAAATTAGAAATATTAACCGCAGAATTAGGATTATCTCCAACATATAAACTACCCATCATGTCAGCTAATGGAACATTTTGNTCTTTATAATCAATTGCAACAATTGTTGAATCCTTTAAAGAATCAGCTTCTACTCCCCCATTCATAACAATAGCTCTACCAGTTCCTAAATAGGACTTTGTTAATATAAAATTTGGACTTGTATTATCACCGGTTTCAATGTCTGAGGTAATTTGNAAACTTTCTTCATCTACGAACTTTACTTTAGAATCTCCTTTGTCAACAACCAGTATTCTATTATCAAGAGTGACAAAGTCAAAATCAACAGCATTTATAAAACTACCAACAGAACCTTGATATCCAAAAGTCTTAACATTAGCAGTAAACAGCTCATTTNCACATAAAATGTAAGCTTTTGTTCCTTGAAAGTTTATTTTTTCAACATTACTTAAAGTAATTCCATTGGCTTGTTGNAAAATTTGATTTTCAACTGTAACACCATCATAAAAACTCACACCATTATCAGTACCAATATACATACCTTCTCCGTACTTCTTTTCAAGAGGCGGGTTAGATTCAACATCTTTTTTACAAGAGCCTATAACTAATAATAACGGAATTAAATAAGCAAATAATTTCATATTTTATTTTTTAGCAAAGATAAAAAAAGGGAGACAAGTGCCTCCCCAATGTTAAGTTATCTTCTTATCTTCTTAATTAACAAAGCAATATCCGCCAGGAATAATACCAACTTGCACTGAATCAACAACTGATCCTGAGCTAGTATACCTATATGACCAACCTTGTTGTACATAATCAACAGCATCACTTGCATAGATATATCCGTCATTATATCCTAAGCTATAGAAATTTCTATCAATCAATGGAGCACTTGGAAGCTCAGTATCATAAATACTCATAGAGAAAACAGCTTTAGCCCATGATCCATCAGAAAAATATAAACTACTTCCAGAATCATCAATTATTAAGTCTGAAGGATTATTACCTACAGGAAAAGTAAGGTTAAGCTCAATACTATTATTAACTATTTTAACTAAACTTCCTTGAGTTTGTGATATAATAGACCAATCATTTGAGTCATACTGTGTGTACCCTCCAGAAAGAACCCATACAGCATCATTTGCATCTATAACAATAGAGGCTGGCTTATCTCCAACTGTTATAGTATTAACTACTTGATCTGTATTTATATCTATTACACTTACAGTATTATCTACACTCAATCCACCGGCATTACATATATAAGCAAATCCATTACTTACTGCAATGCCTTCAGGACCTACTCCGCATGAAATAGTTGAAGTGATAGTATTATTAGCTAAATCAAGTACTTGAAC
>NZRJ01000052.1 GCA_002693745.1 Flavobacteriales bacterium | reverse complement strand
CCAAAATATATTCAAAAAAATAAGATTAAGAAAAAAGATAAAGATTTTAAGTTATCACTTCTTCCTACTACAGATATATTATTTGAGATGGGGTTAAGAAAAAATGTTGGTCAGTTTTTAGTAGGTTTCGCTTTAGAAACTGAGAATGAATTAGAAAATGCAAAAGATAAGCTAAAAAGAAAAAACCTTGACATGATTGTTCTTAATTCAATAAATGATAAAGATTCAGGATTCAATTTTGATACAAATAAAATTACTATTATTGATAAGCAAAATAATATTTTAAATTTCGAGTTAAAAGATAAAGCTGAAGTTGCTAAAGATATTGTTAGAAGAATTATTAAATTAAGCAAATGAAAAAAACATTTTTTTTACTTTTTATTTTGGTGTTTTCAACTCAATCTAATTCTCAAGAATTATTATGTAATGTAAGAGTTAATGCTTCTCAAGTTCAAACAAGTGATAGAAAAGTTTTTCAAACAATGCAATCAGATATCTATGAGTTTATTAATAACAGGGTATGGACTTCGACAAAGATAGATAATGAGGAGAGAATAGAGTGTACTTTTATGATTAATATTAGTAATAAAATATCAAATGATGAGTACGAAGGTTCAATTCAGATTCAGAGTACTAGACCTATATTTGGCACTTCTTATAAGTCTACATTATTTAATTATATAGATAATGATTTTAGATTTAAATATTTAGAATATCAATCTTTAGAATTTTCTGATGCAACTCATTTATCAAATTTAACATCCGTATTAGCATTTTATGTAAATATTATACTTGGTCTAGATTTTGGCACTTTTTCTGAGGATGGAGGTAATGAATATTTTAGCGTTGCACAAAGAATTGTAACTAATGCTCAAAATGCAAGAGAGCAAGGATGGAAAGCATTTGAGAGTGATAAAAATCGTTATTGGCTAGCTCATGATTTGTTAAATTCAAGATATTCAGACTTTCATATGGCTATGTATAGTTATCATAGAGATGGCTTAGATAAGTTAGCAGAGGAACCAGAAGATGCAAGATTTGCTATAACTGAAGCTCTTGAAGGCTTAAAAAGTATTTTTAGGGAAAATCCTTCTGCTTTTTTATTAAAAATATTCTTTGATGCAAAGAAAGATGAAATAGTTAATATATACTCTGGTGCATATACTAATGAAAANGCAAGAATTATAAAGACTTTGGTTGAAATAGATCCGCCTAATTCAACTAAATATCAATCAATAATTACTGAGCAGGAAGGCAGATGATAATAAGTCTTAAAATCAAAAATTATACTTTATTGAAAGATGTTTTTATTGATTTTAAAAAAGGTCTTACTGTTATTTCTGGAGAAACNGGATCAGGAAAATCTATAATTCTTGATGCATTAGGTTTGGTATTAGGAAAGCGAGTTGAAAGGTTTTCAATTGATAAGACTACTTCCCAATCTATAATTGAGGCAGTTTTTAGTATTGAAGAAACAAAATCTAATTTTTTTAATAAATATGATATTGATTTTCAAGAGTTAACTGTTGTTAGAAGAGAATTGAATCCCTCTGGAAAAAGTAAAGCTTANATTAATGGTGCCCCAGTATTAGTTAATGTTTTATCTGAATTTGGAAATNAGGTTGTTGAGATGCATTATCAAAACCAATCTATTTTATTAAAGGATGAGTTTTCTCAGTTTGATTTGATTGATAAATTAGCTAGGTCTGAAAAGTTGCTTTTGAATTATCAAAAATGCTTGCAGAAATATAATAAACTGAATGAAGAGTTATCATTATTAAGAGAGTCAAGTAGTTTGTCTGAAAGTGAATTAGATTTTTTACAATTTCAACTCTCGGAGTTGAATTCATCTAATTTAATGAAAGGAGAGAAAGAGCGTCTTGAAGATCAGATTGCAATTTTAGAAAATGTTGAAGGTATATCAAATGTAATTTCTGAAAGTGATAATTTTTTAAACAGTGAACGTGGGGTTCTTTTTCAATTAGCCGATATCAAACGAAGATTATTAGAATTTGAGACTTTCTCAGAATTACATAAACGAATAGATAGTGTGATTATTGAGCTAAATGATGTTAGTTCTGACTTAACTATGTTAGAAAATAATCTAGGTTCTAATTCAGATAAATTATATGAATTGAATAATAGATTAGATTTGATTAATAAATTGTTATATAAACATAATAAGAATTCTGTTGAAGATTTACTTAATTATCAGAAAGAAATAGAAAAAAAAATACATCTTTCAGAATCATCCGAAGCTGATATTAAGACTAAGAATAATCAAATAAAGGAACAGTTTGCTATTTTAAAAATTAATTCAGATAAATTAAATAATAAGCGTGATAAAATTGTTCCTGTGTTTCAAAAAGAAATAGAAAGTTATTTAGCTAATTTAGGAATGCCTTATGCAAGATTTTTGCCTGTTTTTAACGAAGTCAACAATTATCATAGATTTGGGAATACATCAATTTCCTTCTTATTTTCAGCAAACAAGGGTAGTTCATTATTGGATATCTCAAAGGTTGCTTCTGGCGGTGAATTGTCAAGACTTATGCTAGTTATAAAATATATTTTAGCTAAGTCTTATAAATTAGATACTTTAGTCTTTGATGAAATTGATTTGGGTGTTAGTGGTGAAATAGCATCATTAATGGGAGATATGATGAAAGAGATTAGTAAATCTACTCAGCTTATCGCAATTTCTCATTTACCACAAATAGCTTCAAAAGCTGATTTTCATATTAAGGTTGTTAAAAAGGTTGTTGGTAATAAGACTATTTCAGATGTTGTTGTACTAGATGACTTGGGTAGATTAAAGGAGATTGCAAAATTATTAAGCGGTAAGAAAGTGACTTCTGCTGCATTTGAGAATGCACGCGACTTATTAAAACAATAATTTTATATTTGTAAAAAAAAAGTAATGGCTAATAATATTTTAAAAGGTAAAAGAGGAATTATATTTGGCGCACTAGATAATAAGTCTATTGCTTGGAAAGTTGCTGAGCATGCACATAATGAAGGGGCAAAATTTGTTTTAACTAACGCTCCTATTGCTTTGCGTATGGGTACAATTAGTGAACTTGCTAAAGAAACTGGATCAGAAATTGTTCCTGCAGATGCAACTTCAATGGATGATTTGATAAAATTGTATAAAACTGCAATAGAAAAACTTGGTGGAAAGATTGATTTTGTACTGCACTCTATTGGCATGTCTGTTAACGTAAGAAAAGGAAAGCCTTACTATGACCAAAACTATGATTGGACAATAAGGGGTTATGAAGTTTCTGGATTATCTTTTCATAAAACAATGCAAGCTGCCTGGCAATTGGATGCTTTAGCTGAATGGGGTTCAGTAGTAGGATTGTCATATATTGCTGCTCAAAGAGTTTTTCATACTTATAATGATATGGCAGACAATAAGGCTGTTCTTGAATCTATTGCTAGAAGTTTTGGATATCATTATGGAATTAGAAGAAATGTTAGAGTAAATACAATATCTCAATCACCAACTGCTACAACAGCTGGCAGCGGTGTTGGCGGATTTGATGGCTTTTATAGATTTGCTAATGATCTTTCTCCTTTAGGAAATGCTACTGCTGATGAGTGTGCTGATTATTGTATTTCATTATTTTCTGACTATACAAGAAAAGTAACTATGCAAAATTTATTTCATGATGGTGGCTTTTCATTTACTGGAATGAGTGAAACTGCAATGCAAACATATCTTAAAGTAATGGAAGATGAGAAGAAGTAGAGAATTTACTAATTTACTTTTATTCATGTAAATTAATATCTTCCTGTATTTTTAAATAATTAATAATTCTAGTAAATTTAAAAAAATATAGTCTCTTAAAGACTTGTTACAAATAAGAGAAAAATTTTATTGTTTTGACTTTTTCTTTCTTTTCTTCTTATTTACTGTTTTAAAATCTAAAATAGTTCTATCCTTACTTAATCCTACTTTAATAGTGTCTCCTTCTTTTATTGTTGTATTAATAATTTTTTCAGACAAAGGATCTTCAAAATATTTTTGAATTGCACGTTTTAGAGGTCTTGCTCCAAATTTAGCATCAAAACCTTTTTCTGCAATAAAATCTTTAGCGCCTTCCGATATTTGAACATTATATCCTAATTTATTGATACGTGTTAATAGACTATTCATTTCAATATCAATTATTGCGTCGATATCTTTTTTCTTCAGATTATTGAATATAATAATATCATCAATCCTGTTTAAAAATTCTGGAGAAAAGGCTCTTTTTAGAGCTTTTTCAATTACACTTTTATTATGATTATTACTATTTTCTTGCTTTGCTTTAGTATTAAAACCTATTCCAGAACCAAAATCTTTTAACTCTCTAGCTCCAATGTTAGAAGTCATAATTATTATAGTGTTTTTAAAACTTACTTTTCTTCCTAAACTGTCAGTCATTTGTCCGTCATCGAGAGCTTGCAGTAAAAGGTTAAATACATCCGGATGCGCCTTTTCAATTTCATCTAATAAAATTACTGAATATGGTTTTCTTCTTACTTTTTCAGTGAGTTGACCTCCTTCTTCGTATCCAACATATCCAGGGGGCGCGCCAACTAATCTGCTGACTGCAAACTTTTCCATATATTCACTCATATCAATTCTAATAAGAGCATCTTGGGAATCGAACATTTCCTCTGATAAAATTTTGGTTAGTTGTGTCTTTCCAACTCCAGTAGGGCCTAAGAAAATAAATGAGCCAATTGGTTTGTTTGGATCTTTAAGTCCAACACGATTTCTTCTAATTGCTCTCCCTACTTTTTCTACGGCTTCATCTTGTCCAATAATTTTTCTTTTTATGTTATTGGTCATTAGTGATAACTTCTTTTTTTCTTGTGATGCAATTCTATTAACAGGTATTCCAGTCATAATTGAGATGACATCAGCTACATTTTCTTCTGATACGGTTTCTTTATTTTCCTTTAACTGGTTTTCCCATATATTTTGCGCATGTGCTAGTTGTGATTGAAATTTTTTTTCAGTATCTCTTAATTCCGCAGCAGCTTCAAATTTTTGTTGTTTTATGGCTTCTTTTTTTTCTTCAGTGACAGAAGCTATTTTTTCTTCCATTTTTATAATATGCTCAGGTGTTTCAATATTTGTAATATGAACACGAGATCCAGCTTCATCTAGTGCATCAATTGCTTTGTCAGGTAAATAGCGATCATTCATGTATCTTTCTGAAAGAATGACACACGATTCTATAGCGCTATCTGTGTAAGAAACATTATGATGTTCTTCGTATTTAATTTTAATATTATTAAGTATCTCAATTGTTTCATTTATAGAAGTTGGCTCAATGATAACTTTCTGAAATCTTCTTTCTAAAGCTCCGTCTTTTTCGATATGTTGTCTGTACTCATCAAGAGTTGTCGCTCCAATACATTGTAGTTCTCCTCTTGCAAGAGCTGGTTTAAACATGTTTGAAGCATCTAATGAGCCTGTAGCACCTCCTGCGCCTACTAATGTATGGATTTCATCTATAAATAGAATAATGTCGGGATTGCTTTCTAATTCACCAATAANACTCTTCATTCTTTCTTCAAATTGTCCTCTATATTTAGTTCCAGCAACTAAGGCTGCTAGATCAAGCATTATAACTCTTCTGTTAAAAAGAACTCTAGAAACTTTTTTCTGTGTTATTCTTAGTGCTAATCCTTCTGCAATAGCAGATTTTCCAACNCCTGGCTCACCAACTAAAATAGGATTATTTTTTTTTCTTCTACTTAGAATTTGTGAAACTCTTTCAATCTCTTTGTGTCTTCCAACAATTGGGTCTAACTTGTTTTCAATTGCATATTTAGTAAGGTCTCTTCCAAAGTTATCTAAAACTGGTGTTGCGCTTTTTGATGATGTTTTTGATTTTTCAGATTTTGAATGTGAACCAAAAATATTGTCATCATTATCAGAATCATCAACACTGTCTTCTTCTATTTTTGATGATATGTTACTTTTATGATGTTTAGTGTATTCATCAAAAATAATTTCATAGTTAATATGAATACGATGAAATGAACTAGTTACAATATTATTTTCATCAAGTAGAATTGCTAGTAAAACGTGAATTGTTTTTATTTGATTTTCATCTAGGTTCTTTTGCTCCATAATGGATTTCTTAAGAATTCTTTCTGTTTGTTTCTTAAATTCAATATTGTCTTTTTCAATATTTCTGATATTATCTTTTCTAGGTATTTTATTTTCAATAATTATTCTTAAGTCCCTTGGATTGATATTAAGTCTTTTTAAGACTCTAATTGCAGTCCCTTCACCNTCCCTTAATATTCCTAAAAATAAATGCTCAACACCAACACTTTCATCTCCTAGTCTAAGCACCTCCTCTCTTACGTAATTAAAGACATCCTTCATTCTATTTGAGAATTCCGTTTTCATAATCTGATAGTTTATTTAATTAAAAAATACTTTTGCAAGATACCTACTAAAACTTCAGTATTTTCAAAACAAATACTTTATTTTTTTAAACAAAAATTGTTTATAACTCACTAGCTAAAAATAAGTTGTTTTACACTTACAGAATACGAAAAATTCTTTAATTTGTTACTTAACTAAATAAAAAAAAAAATGACACTAGGGGAAAGAATTTTACCAATAAATATTGAAGAGGAAATGAAATCTAAGTACATTGATTATTCAATGTCAGTTATTGTTTCAAGAGCATTGCCAGATGTAAGAGATGGTTTAAAGCCCGTACATAGAAGGGTTTTGTTTGGAATGCATGAGCTAGGTGTAAGATCTAACTCATCATATAAGAAATCTGCTAGAATTGTTGGTGAGGTGCTCGGAAAGTTTCATCCTCATGGTGATACATCTGTATACGATGCAATGGTTCGTATGGCGCAAGATTGGAGTTTGAGATATATGCTTGTTGATGGGCAAGGAAATTTTGGTTCGGTTGACGGAGACAATCCAGCTGCAATGCGTTATACAGAAGCCAGAATGCGTAAAGCTGCAGAGGACATGCTTCTTGATATAGATAAAGAAACTATTGATTGGAACTTAAATTTTGATGATACATTAAAAGAACCTTCTGTTTTGCCTGCTAGATTACCTGCATTACTTTTAAATGGAACTACTGGTATTGCTGTAGGAATGGCTACNAATATGCCTCCACATAATCTTTCTGAAATTGTAGATGGTATTTTGGCGTTTATTGATAAAAGAGGAGAAATTGAGGTTTCTGAGCTTATGGAGCATATAAAAGCTCCTGATTTTCCTACAGGAGGAACTATTTATGGTTACGATGGAGTTCGGTCTGCATTTGAAACTGGAAGGGGTAGAATTGTAATAAGAGGAAAGATTCGTTTTGAAGAAACCGCAACTAGAGATCAGATTATAGTTGAAGAGATTCCTTATATGATTAATAAATCTACAATGATTTCTCAGACTGCAGAATTAATTAATTCTAAGAAGCTTGATGGCATAGCTGATATTAGAGATGAGTCTGACAGAAATGGAATGCGTATTGTATATGATTTAAANCGAGATGCTATTCCTAACATTGTGTTAAACAAGCTGTTTAAATATACATCGCTACAGTCTTCATTTTCAGTAAATAATATTGCTTTAGTTAATGGAAGGCCAGAGCTTTTAAATTTGAAACAATTAATAAGTTGCTTTGTTAATCATAGACATGAAGTTTTAGTTAGAAAGACTAGGTTTGAATTAGCTGCTGCTGAGAAAAGAGCTCATATTTTAGAGGGTTTATTAATTGCGCTTGATAATTTAGATGCTGTAATTAAGTTGATACGATCTTCTAGAACTCCTGAAGAAGCAAGAAATGGTTTAATGAATAATTTTAATCTTTCTGAGGTTCAATCAAAAGCTATTTTAGATTTAAGATTACAAAAGCTTACGGGTCTTGAAATGGATAAGATTAAAGATGAACATGCTGAAATAATGGAAAAAATTAAGAACCTTAATTTGATTTTATCAGATGAGGATCTTAGATATACAATTCTCTCTAATGATTTAAAAGAAATTAAAGAGAAGTATGGTGATGATAGAAGATCGCTTATTGAGTATTCATCATCTGAAGTTAGTATTGAAGATATGATTCCTAACGAAGAGGTTTTAATTACAATTTCTCACTTGGGATATATCAAAAGGACTTCATTGAGTGAATACAGATCACAAAATAGAGGAGGTGTTGGAAGTCGTGGTGCCACTACTAGAGATGAGGATTTTGTAGAAGAAATGATAATGGCTAATAATCATGATTATATGCTTTTTTTCACTGAAAAAGGTAAATGTTTTTGGTTAAGAGTTTATGAAATTCCTGAAGGTAGTAAAACCTCAAAAGGAAGAGCTATTCAGAATTTAATTAATCTTCCAAAGGATGATAAGGTTATGGCTTATATCAATACAAAAGATTTAAAAGATGAAGATTATATCAATTCTCATTATATAGTTATGTGTACAAAACAAGGTGTTATTAAAAAAACTTCATTAGAAAAGTATTCTCGNCCTAGAACAAATGGTATAAATGCNATTACTATTCGTGAAGGTGATCAATTATTAGAGGCAAAAATGACTAATGGAAATTCNCAAATAATGATGGCTGTTAAGTCTGGAAAATCTATAAGATTTGAAGAGGAAAAAGTTAGAGCNATGGGTAGNACAGCTGCAGGAGTTNGGGGGATAAAATTAGCTAATGAAAATGATGAGGTAGTAGGTATGGTTTGTGTTGATAATATGCAATCATCAGTATTAGTTGTTTCAGAAAATGGATTTGGTAAGCGTTCTCATATTGAGGACTACAGAATTACTAATAGAGGAGGGAAAGGTGTTAAGACAATTAATATAACAGAAAAAACAGGTNATTTAATTACACTTAAAAATGTTACTGATCTTGATGATTTGATGGTTATTAATAAATCAGGAATAACAATAAGGATAGGTGTTGACACTTTAAGAGTTATGGGAAGAGCAACTCAGGGTGTTANGATTATTCGTTTAAGGGANGANGATTCTATAGCCTCTGTTGCAAAAGTTTCTAAATTTGAGTCAGAAGAAGAGTTGTCTTTGGATAAAGAAGGCAATGTAATTGAAAATTCTGAAGCAAATGATAATCAAATTTCATCTATAGAACAATCAAAAGATGGTAATGAAAATAATAATCAATTAGACAATGAAAATGAAGAAAATTAATCTGTTAATAGTTTTTTTACTATCAATAGCGACATTAATAGCTGAAGATATTAATGAAACAAAATTAATTAAACCAACTAGTAATAATCCAATGGATATTCCTTATGAAAAATGGGAGCTTTCAAATGGATTAAAAGTATTAATTCATGAGGATCATTCTGACCCTATAGTACAGGTTCATATAACATATCATGTCGGTTCAAACAGAGAGACTGCAGGAAAGTCTGGTTTTGCTCATCTTTTTGAACATATGATGTTTCAAGGTTCAGAACATGTAGAGGACGAAAAAGGTCCTAGAATTATAGCTGAGGCAGGCGGACAACTTAATGCTAATATAAATTTTGACAGAACTGTTTATTATCAAACAGTACCTAGTAATCATTTAGAGACAGTTCTTTGGCTAGAGTCAGATAGAATGGGGTTTTTATTAAATGCAGTCGATCAAGAAAAATTTGATAATCAAAGAAAAGTTGTTAAAAATGAAAAATATCAAGTTCAAATGCAACGTCCTTATGGGATGAGTGGTGAGATTCTTGGTCAAACTTTATATCCCCCGTCTCATCCTTATAATTGGCCTATTGTAGGCTATATGGATGATATTGAAAGAGCTACTTTAGATGATCTTAAAAATTTCTTTTTAAGATGGTATGGACCAAATAATGCTATATTAACTGTTTCTGGAGATATAACATCAAATGAAGTGATTCCTCTAGTAGAAAAATATTTTGGATCAATTAATAGAGGTCCTGATGTAAGAAGACAAAGGGCTAATGTTCCTAGAGTTTCTTCGGATATATATACCGGTTATACTGATAATATTTATTTGCCAATGACGGATATGGTTTTTCCTACTGTTCCAAATTATCATAAAGATGAAGCTGCTCTTGATGTTCTTGCTGCTTTAATGGGACAAAGTAAGAAATCTATTTTTTATAAGAATTTTGTAAAGTCTGAAAAAGCTATACAGGCATCTGTTAATCATCGATCTAGAGAATTATCAGGAGAATTTCATTTTACTGTGCTTTCCTTTCCAGATTGGCAAGAGGATATTGGAATTTATTTTAATAATATTGAATCTGATATTAGAAATACTATTGCAGATTGGGAGGCGAATGGTTTTAGTGATGAAGATTTATCTATGGTTAAAAAAGAAATAGAGACAGATATTATTGATAAAAAGAGATCTGTATCATCAAAGGCTACTGCAATATCAACATGGGAATGGCTTGGAAGAGGAAAATATAATATTTCATCAGAGTTAGATAGATACAATAGTGTAACACGTGAAGATGTCATGCGAGTTTTTAAAAAATATATTAAAGGTAAAAAAGCAGTAATCAATCAAGTTCGTCCTAAAAGTCCTTTTGTTGATAAATTAGATTCGATGATATCAGTTAACCCTAATATTGATTTGATTTTAAAAGAGGATCCTCAATATGTTGGATTAAAATATAATAAACCTAATGACAATTTTGATAGAAAAGTTCAGCCAAAAGCTGGACCTGCAAAACCTTCAGTTATTCCTGATTACTATAAAGAAAATTTTGAAAATGGTCTTAAGTTAATTGGAACAAAGTCATCTGAAATACCTAAAATTTATATGCGTTTAAGAATTAAAGGAGGTGATATGTTAGTAGACAAAAAAATTAGTGGTTTGGCAGAGCTTACTGCTGATATGATGAATGAAAGTACCGTGAACTACAGTTCTGAAGAAATTAGCGTAGCTCTTCAGAAATTGGGAAGTACTGTGTCTTTTTCTGCTGATGATGATGGAACAACCATGTATATTGAATCCTTAACAAGTAATATCGACGCAACTCTTGCTATAGCTGAGGAAAAATTGTTTAGACCAAAATTTGAACATGATGATTTTAAAAGAGTTAAAAAACAAACTATAGAAGTAATGGAAGCCATGAAAAAGAATACTCAGTCTTTAGGCTTTGCTTATTTTAGAAATCAAATCTTTGGTGATACTCCTTTTGGAAGAGTAACTACTGAAAAGTCTATTAAAAAAATTAAACTTTCTGACATTAAAGACTACTATAATAATTATTATTCTCCTACGATAAGCTCTTTAGTTGTTGTAGGAGATATTGATCAAAGTTCTTTGCTTTCTAAAATTAATTTTCTTAAAAGTTGGAAATCCAAAGAAGTTTTCATTCCTTCAAGCTTTGATTTTCCTGAAACTAATGAAACAACAATATATTTATTAGACAAGGAGGGCGCTTCCCAATCATTTATTGTTATGGGACATCAAGCAGATAAATATGATGTAGATGGAGATTATTTTAAGTCGCAAATAATGAATTACCCCTTAGGTGGAGGAATGAGTGGTAGATTTTTTCTGAATCTTAGAGAAGATAAAGGTTGGACTTATGGTGCTAACTCTATGTTTATGGGTTCAGATAAAATGGGAGCTTTCGCAATGTTTACAAGTGTTAAAACAGAGGCTACTGATAGTGCTTTAATAGAAATATTTAATGAGTTTAATTCTTATAGAACTATTGGGATTTCTGAAAAAGAGCTACAATTTACAAAAGATGCTTTTTTAGGAAGGGAAGCATTAAAATATGAAACAGCAGGTCAGAAACTGGGATTTTTAAATAGAATTTTAACTTATGATTTAGACAAGGGCTATATAGAAAGCCAAGCCAATATCTTAAACTCTATTACAAAGTCTGATATTGATGCTATTGCTAAAGTTAAGATTAAACCTGAAAAAATGGCCATTGTTATTGTTGGAAATAAGTATTTGATAAAGAAGAAGTTAAAAAATTTAGAATCTAGTACTGATGGCTTGAGTTATAATTTTAAGATAAAAGAAATAAAATACTAAGAAAATGAAGAGAAAAACTTTAACATTATTATACCTGCTGTTTTTTAATATAGCTTACTCTCAGTCTCATAATATTACCTCTGCTGCAATATTGTTAAAACAATATAAATCTGAAAAAGATGAATCTATTCAAGTTCTTAAGCTTAAAGAAGCTAAGGATTATATTGATGCTGCTTACTCTAATGAAAGTACATCTAATGAACCAAAAATGTGGAATTATAGAGCACCAATTTATTTGCAAATTGCATTAAAAGAACCTTCTCTTGATGAAGCTGCTATTTTAAAGGCTACTGAATCATATATTAAATGCTTGCAGAGAGATAAAAAAGGTAGAGTTATTGTTAGAAAATGGACTGCGGAGGAAGATGTTTTAGAAGGTCTTGTGCAATGTGGTTATAAACTTTTTAATGAAGCAATTGAAAAATATAATGCTAAAGAATATGAAAAGGCGTTACAATACTATGATGCTATTTTTGATATTATTCCTTTAGATAATGAGGATCAATTAAAAAGAGGAAATATAACTAAGGAAACAATCTTATATAATTCTTTCTTTGCTGCTAATAAGAAAAAAGACAACTTAAAATCAAAAGAATTACTACAGCAATTAATTGATATAAATTTTAATGAGCCAGCGATATATATATATATGAGTAATATTTATTTAGAAGAAAATAATACAGATAAAGCTATTGAATACTTATCTCTTGGAAGAGAAATGTTTGAAGATGATCAGGCATTAATTAATACAGAGATTAATTTGTATATCCAGCTTGGTAAAACCTCTGACTTACTTTTAAAGTTGGGAGAGGCTATTGCCTTAGATGAGGAAAATGATATATTATATTTTAATAGAGGAACAATATATGATCAACAAGGTGATTTTGCTAATGCGGAAAAAGATTATTTAACCGCATTAAATTTAAATTCTTCTTCATTTGGAGCTAATTATAATTTAGGAGCACTATATTTTAATACTGGTGTTTCAAAGAATACACAAGCAAATAGTACTTCCAATAATAATACTTATACAAAATTAAAAAAGGAAGCGGAAGGATTCTTTAGTAAAGCTCTTCCATTTTTGGAGGCTGCTCATAAGTTAAAAAATGATGATAAGAATACCTTATTATCTCTAAAACAACTATATTATTTAAATGGTGAATATGCTAAATCTGAGCAAATGAAAAAGCTCATTGATAATTTATAATATAAATCCATTACTTTTTAAATATTTTTAAAATGCAAAAGTTTTTTTTCTTCTTATTCTTATTTTTTTCATTTGGCAATCATTTATTTTCTCAAAATATCTTCAAGAAAGATGTTAAACCCGTAGTAACCTTAGATGATATTGAGGTAAAAACAAAAGATTGCAAAGAGTTTAAAGGTTTGTTTACAATATATCAGAGTAAAAAAGATGGAAAATCCTATATTGAAATTGACACCTCTCATTTAGATCAAGAATTTATATACTTT
>NZRJ01000051.1 GCA_002693745.1 Flavobacteriales bacterium | reverse complement strand
AAAAGCTATTATTGTTTCTGGATGATCTTCTAAATATTTTTCTAACATTATAGGTGCATCACCTTTAACTAAGATATTCTTTTTAATATGAGATAAGGGGGATTCACTTTCATGATAAACAAGCACCTGTTTTAAATAATCCTCATATTTATCAGTGACAGAAAAAGATCCCTCTTTGATTATTTCATGACCACCGTCCTTTATATCAACCTTTGAAAAACCTTTAAAAGTATCAAAGCCAATAATTTTTCTATTATGATTATAAGGTTCATGAATACCTCTCAAATTATTTAATGTAACCAAATTTTGTCCCCATCTTACGCCAAACTCCATTATAACACCATGAACATTTACTATCTTTGAATATAGCTCATTTAAAAATAACTGCTTAGTTAAATCTTGTCTTTTAACAAACAGTCCTGAATTAGTTAGTTTTTCATTGTCAGGAATTGGACAATTCTGATATAATTTAAAAAATTTATCTCTTTTCTCAATTTCGCTAGTTGATGCTATTGTTTTTAAGTTAATTTTCATATCAAATGACATCTTGTTTATATATTATTTCATTAGCTGCAATATTTTTTTTAGCTTCTTTTCCTANAACTAAATTCTTTTCAGACCACTTAAANCCGTCTCCTGGAGAAAGCATATGAATATCACATTCTTGTATCACTTCACCAACACTTATTTTTCTATTTGANGCTATAGAGCGTTCTAATTTTTCTTTAGCAGAAGAAGTATCTTNANCTATAAAAATATCNTCAGTTCCAATAGATTNATCTAANATTCTAATATTACGAACCATTCTATANACNCCATCAGGNCCTAATGATCCTTTTTGATCTGTTCCTTTCATCCNTCGATCTAAAGTAATATGCTTCTCAATAATTTTAGCCCCCATAGCAATAGCNGCAATTGGAGTAGAAATTCCAATAGTATGNTCAGANTANCCAANAACATACTNNTTNTAATGCNTAAGNAGATANNTTATTGTNCNTAAATTAACATTCTTTGGNTNAGTAGGGTACTCAGAAACACAATGTAAAATTGAAATATCTGAATGATATTTTGAAATNATATTAATTGCATTATCTAGTTCTTCTNTGCCAGCCATTCCAGTAGAAATGATAATNGGAATCTTTGTTTCAGCTAAAGCTGATAGTAGTGGTAAATTTGTTAAATCTCTTGAAGCAACCTTTAATTTATCTGGTGTAAAAAGCTTTAATATACTTAAACAGCCAACAGCACAAAGAGTCTCTACAAANTCTAATCCTTTTTCTTTGGCATATTTAAAAACCTCAAAATGCTCTTGATCTGTAAGTTCTAATGCAGATCTATGTTCACCATATGTTCTNCCAAATGAATTATGATTATCATACACACNACTCATCTGAGATGCAGANAATTCCTGATTCAAATCTCTTTTAGTTAGTTTGACCGCATCCATTCCATTTAAAGTTCCTCCAAAAACTTCATCTTTTATATCTCTTGAAGCTAAATCAATAATCACTTTAGCAAGTTCCACTGAACCATTATGGTTCTGCCCAATCTCCCCAATTATATATGTCTTCATTATTTTTTGTTTTTAATCATTTGTAGATTCATTTTTTCTANCCAAATTCTATTCTTAGACACCAATTCAACTAATGATCTTAATGTCCTTTCTTGAAGCTCTATGTATTCTTTATAAATCTCTTGTAATAANAAATAATCTTCATGGGTNTCTAAAGTCATTCTAATNTTTGTCTTTTGTTCGAAAAAAGACTGTATCTCAAGAAACTTAATGTTAAAACTCTCTGGATGATCATATATNTAATTTGTGACATGCTCTAAAAAGTTTGAGCTATTAGTTTGTTTCTTTATCCTCTNTAAAGCAATCAATGTAACTGCCTCTGTCCAAAAACCATACTGNGTTNTTATAACNGGAACNCCGTTACTTGTTTGAAAAGACATATAGTCTAANTCNGAATTCGGAAACTTTGATATTAAGACAGAAAGTGCTTCCATACTTAAAAAAGGATTGTCTGCACAAACTCTAATTATTTTAGTTAAACTAAACTTATTAGCTACATCAATAAATCTTTGTAAAACATTATTTTCAGAACCGCGAAAATATTTAATCTTATTTTTTAAACAAAGTTCAACTATAACATCATCTNTATTGTTTGTTGTGGTTGCNACAATTATGGGAAGATTATTAAAACTATTACGCAATTTCTCTAATAATAACTCCAAAATNCCTTTAGATGCATGAAATGGAAGCAACATTTTATTAGGTAATCTAGTAGATCCTGTTCTAGCTTGTATTACTATTCCCAACATTTTAAAAATTAACTCAAAAAATTATTTAATCAAAANTAAAAGATTTAAGTTATTTCTGATANATAGCCATCAATATATTTTAACAANAGTGATTTAACTACCTTTTCATCTTGTGTCTGCCTAGCTGATTTNATAACCTCTACACAATGTAACACATCTGCAAATGATAATTTACTTTCTTTTGCTTGCATAATTCTTGGGTGCTCTGACTGAATTACGTCACTTCCGATCAAGAGTTCTTCATAAAGTTTTTCTCCTGGTCTTAATCCAGTAAGCTCAATTCTAATATCTCCATCTGGATTTTCATTATCAATTGGAGTCAATCCACTCAAGTGTATCATTTTATATGCTAAATCAAAAATTTTTATTGGTTCTCCCATATCTAAAACAAAAACATCACCTCCTTTAGCCATTGCTCCTGATTGTAACACTAGCTCGACAGCCTCAGGTATTGACATAAAGTATCTCGTNATATTTCTATGTGTTACTGTAACAGGTCCCCCTTTCTTTATCTGACTTCTAAAAAGAGGAACAACAGAACCAGCAGAATCCAATACATTACCAAAACGAACCATTGAAAAACAACATTTACTTGTATCTGAAAATGCTTGTAAAATAAGTTCTGAAAGGCGCTTAGANGCACCCATAACATTAGTTGGTCGTACAGCTTTATCTGTTGATACTAANACCATATTCTCTACATTTAACTCATCAGCTAATTTTGCNGTATTATATGTNCCTATAACATTGTTATATGTTCCTGAAACTATATTCATTTCAACCATTGGAACATGTTTATANGCTGCNGCATGATATATAGTCTGNATTTTATNTTTCTCTATTATTTGTTTTAGCTGATGATAATTNGTTACNGTACATAAAGATGGNATAACNTCAATATCTAATCCTNTACCAACTAANTCTAAATGAATATCATACAAATTATATTCAGAGTTATCGATCAATACTACCTTCTTAGGAGAAAGCTTCATTATTTGTCTAGAAAGTTCAGACCCAATACTCCCTCCTGCACCAGTAATTAAAACATTCTTTCCTAAGATATTTTGCTCTAATAAAATTTTATTAGCTTCAACTGTATCTCGACCTAGAATATCTGCCACTTCCACATGTTTTATACTATCAATAGATACTACGCCGTTTACAATATTATCCATTGATGGTAATATCTTTACTTCAATAGGATATTTAGAAAGTCGCTTTAGAATATGTATTCTTTGTGCCTCAGTTGCTGATGGAACAGCTAATAGTAATACTTGGGCTCCTTTATTTTTAATTAGAACATCAATCTTATCAAAAGAAAAAACTTCTAAATAGTTTAAAATTGTACCTTGTTTTGTTGTATCATCATCAATGAAAGCAACTGGCGCATAAATATTACTTTTTTTTAGACTTTCAACCATCTGTACGCCAGCATTTCCAGCACCATAAATTAATGTTTTTTTTCTAGAATTAACAAAACTATCCCATGAATACAGATATCCTTTAAGTAGAAATCTTGAGCTTATAAGAAAAACATTTACTATAAACCAAAAAATAGGCAAAACAGATCTTGGTAAGCTGGATTCTCTAAAAAACATCATAAAAAATCCAACAATTAAGCAAGCAATTGTAGTTGATTGAAATGTAGTAGTAATAACTTTTACTCCAATATACTGAAGTACCGCTCTATAAAGACCAAGCTTAATAAACAAAGGAATCATAACAAGAGGAATAGCAATAAACAACCACCATGAAGGATAAATAAATTCTGTTGAAAATAACTCACCAAGCCTTAAAGCAAAGGCTAAAGATAATGCAAGAAGTAATGTCGCAATATCTATAAACAGCATAATAACTTGTTTATAGATTCTTTCAAGATTTTGAAGTCTAAACTTCATATAATTCTTTTATTTTAGACACAACTCGTTCTAAGTCTTTGTTTTTCATACTTGTTCCTGAAGGCAAACAAAGACCTCGATTAAATAGATCCTCAGATACACCATTGGTATACGACTTACAATCTTTAAAAATAGGTTGTAAATGCATTGGTTTCCAAAGAGGACGACTCTCAATATTATATTTTGCTAAATGTGAACGTAATTTCTCTCTATCTATTGTGCTATTGCTATTCAATAAAATTGTAGTTAGCCAATAATTTGAAAAACTACCCTTGGTTTCATTTAAAAAAGTAATATCCTTAATACTTGATAATGCATTCTTATAAAAATTAAAGATTTCTCTTTTTCTAATTACTCGATCATGTAAAAATTTAATTTGACCTAATCCAATTGCAGCGCATATATTACTCATTCTATAATTATATCCAACCTCTTTATGCTCATAATGAGCAACATTTTCTCTTGCTTGGGTTGCTAAAAACCTAGCTTTAAGAATCTTTTTCTTATCATTACACACTAAAGCTCCACCTCCTGAAGTTGTGATAATCTTATTACCATTAAATGAAAAGACTCCATAATCAGTAAATGTACCTAATTGTTGTTGCTTATATCGAGAACCAAGAGCTTCTGCAGCGTCCTCAATTATTGGTATCTGAAAACTATTAGCAATATTAACTATTTCTTCTATTTTAGCTGGCATTCCATACAAATGAACCAATATAATTGCTTTAGGTTTTTGATTTAACTTTATCATTTGTTTAATTGCTTTCATCAAAAGCTCTGGACACATATTCCAACTTTCTTTTTCGCTATCAATAAAAATAGGATTTGCTCCTACATATTTAATTGGATTAGCAGATGCAGAAAATGTAAATGAAGAACAAATCACATTATCATCTTTTTGAACTCCAGCAATAATTAAAGCCAAATGAATAGCTGCAGTACCACTAGATAAAGCAGCAACATCAAAATCTTTTGACAATTTAGAAAGTTCATTTTCAAAATTACAAAGATGAGGTCCCGAAGGGGCGATCCAGTTAAGATCAAAGGCTTCTTGTACAAATGCTCTTTCTGAACCACCCATATGAGGCGGTGACAACCATATTTTCTTATTTTCTTTCAATTAATATATAGTTTTAAAAATTGTTGCAAATATAATCTTAATATCAAGCCAAATACTTTGATTATTATAATAGTCCATGTTTATCCTTACTTTATCAGGATAAATTATTTTATCATTATAGGCCTTTGGATCCTTTTGCATAGCTAATATTTCTTCTTCATTAGCATACTTTAAACTTGCGGGGCCTGTTATACCAGGTCTTAGTTTTAAAATAACTCTATCGCTACCAACTAGTTTATCAGCATAACCAGGAACATCTGGTCTAGGACCTACCAAACTCATTTGTCCTAACAATACATTTATTAGGCCTGGCAATTCATCCAATTTATATCGTCTAAGGAAACGACCTACTCTAGTAATTTGAACATCATCTTTCTTAGTAATTGGACTTCTATAGCTATTAGTCACATACATTGTTCTCAATTTAATCATTTTAAATATTTTTCCTTCTCTACCTACTCTTTCTTGAATAAAAAAAAATGGACCTTTTGAAGTGCTTTTAATTAAAAAAAACAACAAAAAGAATAATGGTAAAAGCATAACCAGTCCTAACAAAGAAAAAGAAAAATCTATTACTCTTTTCATAGCACTCTTTTCTTAATTGCATGAAAGACATAGCTTAAGAAACACAAAACACTATACAAAAAAGACAATTTTTCAACTTTAATGTATACTTTCCAAACATCTCTTACTGCTTTTATCTTATTTGCTGTATTAGATGATGCAACAACTCTATATTTAGCTAAATTTTTGTCAAGACCGTATGCAGAAAACCCTCTTCGCATTATAAGTAGCCAAAGCGCCATGTCATGTGAAGAGCGGATATTTGGCATCTCAAAATTTCCAGTTTTTTTTCTATCAACAATAACTGTTAGACAACCAATAATTGTATTCTTGAGATAAGAATGATAAGTCATCTCTGCTGGAGCTTTTATAATATTGAGATTATATAAGCCATCTTGAGAAATTAATTGATATGACGTATACGAAAATGCAATATTATTTTTACTCATAAATGAGATTTGAATCTCTAGTTTTTTTGGATCCCATAAATCATCCGAATCTAAGAACGCAATATATCTACCTTTAGCTTTTCGAATTGCAAAATTACGTGCTTCAGCTGCTCCAACATTTTCCTTCAAGAAGAAAACATGCACTCTTTGATCTTTTTTCGATAAATTTTTAATTATATTGGTTGAATTATCCTTGGAGCCATCATCCACAATTAACATCTCCCAATTCTGATAAGTCTGAGCTATTACTGAGTTAACACACTCTTCAATAAATCTTGATGAGTTATATGATGGTGTTATAATAGAAACTTTATCTTTTATCATTGTTCTAAAAATGACTTTCTAATTTTTTCATGTCTAATTAAAACCATTATTTTATTTGTAATTCTATTATTGAAAATGCTAAAAAAGCTTTTCAAAGGAAATAACAAAGCAAGCATTAGTCGAACCCAAGGAGTATAAATAATATTCATTCTACAATATGCCTTTCTGAATTTAAACTTCCTTTCTAAAAAAAACTGAAAATTAGTATTATGATACAAGCTTCTTGAGCCATTATTAACGTACTTAAAATTTCTTTTGTTGAGATATGTTTGATTTAATGTATAAATTAATGCTTCACTAGGTCTTAATCTAAGATAAGAAGGGTTAAATTTTATAGACTCATATTCACAAACATCAAAATCTATTTTAACAATAGCATAACCCACCATTTTAGAATTCTTATAAATCCCCCAAAATTCTATTTTCGTTTCAAATGGTGTAATACTATCCACAAACTCATTCTCTAACAAAATTGATCCTGTATTATAACTTTTAATGGCAGACAAGTAAACTTGAAAAGCTTCTTCAAGAAATTTATCTTTGTTAATTGGTATAATATCAAACTCTTTTAAACCTTTTCGAATTTTATTTCTAACTTTTATTGAATAATCCTCAATCTTTAATGGAGTATCATTGATAACATACCAAAAATCTGTTATATAGTTGCAGTCAAAATCAGAACACCATCTAGCAAAATAGGAATTAGTACGCTTAATCAATTCCATAATTTCTTTCTCAGATTCTTCTACCTTAAAGTGAGGAGGATTATTTGGAATTAATGTTCCATTATATTTTTTCCAATTTTTCATTTTCTAACTCAGAAAAATTAATGGACTTGAAAAAAATAAAACAGGAAGTGTAAATACAAATAATAATATCAACCTAAAAATTAATCTCTTACTATACCTATTTATTGAAACTGAATAATTATACAAGTCATATAATAAAAATGGAATAAACATCATTCCTAACCTTTCGGTAATTAACTCATGTCCTAAAAAAATAAAACCAGTTAAAAGAATTGCACTTGGAATTAAAGAAGGAACTATATCACTTATTAAAATCAAATTATTCTTAAATTTAACAACTATAAAAAATAATACCAAAATAAATAAAAGAAAATAAAGTATACTCAAATCAACTTCAGTTATTCCAATTGATTTAAGCGTTAAGAAAAAAGGTAAAATTATAACATAAAATAAAGCCAAAAGAACAGAGACAATCATTTTGTCTGTTTTAGAGAAACTTATTAACCCTTTAGAGAAAAGTAGTGGTAATGCTAGTACACTTAAGTTATGAATAAATATAGAGATGAAAAACAGTAACCAAGCTCTTCTTTGTGCAAAAGAAATGTATGTATAAGAAAATAATATAATAATTGTAGCTAAAAATTGTCTATAAATGTTTTCATACCCAAAAAAGAAAGGAAAGCTAGTCGCTAGTACTATTGTTAGCCCATTATTTAGTCTAAAATAATTGTTACGAGAAGAAATTTTGACTAAAATATAAATCCATAATAAATCAAGTAATACAAAGGATAACAACTCAGAATTTACAATAAAAAATACTAACCGTATTCCAAGCCAAAAGATAAATTCTCGCAAATAATATATATCATAAGAAGTAGATTTCATTTCTAAAGCATAAGTAAGAATATCAATCTCAAATCCATTAAATACAAAAGCATTTAATCTCACAATGATCATAAAAATAATTAGAGAAGGTATGTAAACAAATTTTAAAATATTTCTATTCTCTAATACTAACGTCAGTATTCCTATAATAAATAAACCAATAAATGCTATTAACTCTATCATACTGAACTCTTTATTCTAAAATATCTAAAGACTGAATAAATAGACAAAAACATGCTAATTATGGATAATGTAAATATCATAACTAACGAATTATCTCTTGCAGTTGAAGGGACAAACTGAAATATAATAAATAGTAAAAAAGTTGAGGCAACTAATATGCTTGCCATAGTACGGCTTTCATGCCTAATTATTTTCTGATCAATACTAAAAAATGGCTGAAATAAAGCTGATGCAATAAATATAAAGATAAAGCTGATACTTAAATCTTTGGCATATGCAAAAGTATTAACTGTATCTTCAAAACTAAATGCACCTCTTTGAAAAATAAACTGAATTATTTGCATTCCAAAATTATGAATGATATACACTAAACTTAATCCTAAAATTAATGAAGTAAGAAAAGAAAACACAATTAAACGTATCTCTTTGCTTAAAGACAATCTTCTTAAAACTATAGTATTCAAATTCATGATTACTGCTGTTAAAAACACATTTAATATTACTATTGAATAATTAAAAAATGTAATGTTATTATCCCCATCTAAACCTGCTA
>NZRJ01000050.1 GCA_002693745.1 Flavobacteriales bacterium | reverse complement strand
CCTGGAGTAATTCAAAGTTAAAATAAATCCATTACTTATATTTGCAATCTTTAACAATAAGAAATGATTAATATTACTCTTCCTGATGGCAGTATAAAAAAAGTAGAAAGTGGAACCTCTGCTATGGATATTGCTATTAATATTTCTGAAGGGTTAGCTCGTAATGTACTTTCAGCTAGTATAAATGGTGAAGTATGGGATGCTAATCGTCCTATTCTCCAAGATGCATCTCTTACATTACATACCTGGAATGATCAACAAGGAAAGAAAAGTTTTTGGCATTCTTCAGCACATATTATGGCAGAAGCATTAGAAGCTCTCTATCCTGGAGTAAAGCTCGGAATTGGACCAGCTATAGATAATGGGTTCTATTATGATGTAGACTTAGGAGACCATATTCTTTCTGCGGATGAACTTCCTAAGATTGAGAATAAGATGAAAGAGTTGATTTCTAATAAAGTTACATTTCAAAGAAAAAATATTTCAAAAGAAGAAGCTATTGCCTATTTTACTAATAAAGGAGATGAGTATAAGCTAGAACTGTTAGAAGATTTAAAGGATGGAGATATTACCTTTTATACACAAGGAAATTTCACTGATTTATGTAAAGGGCCTCACATTCCATCTTCAGAAAAAATCAAAGCAATTAAATTATTAAATATTGCAGGTGCTTACTGGAAAGGAGATGAAAACCGAAAACAACTTACACGTATTTATGGAATAACATTTCCTAAACAAAAAGATCTTAAAGAATATTTAATGCTTTTAGAAGAAGCAAAAAAAAGAGACCATAGAAAATTAGGAAGAGAGATGGAACTATTTACTTTCTCTCAAAAAGTTGGTCAGGGATTACCACTATGGCTTCCTAAAGGAGCTCAACTAAGAGAAAAGCTAGAAAACTTTCTAAAGAAAGCACAAATAGATGCAGGCTATCTTCCTGTTATCACTCCTCATATTGGTAATAAAGAATTATACGTTTGTTCAGGTCATTACGAGAAATATGGAGATGACTCCTTCCAATCTATAAAAACACCTAATGAAGGAGAAGAATTCTTTTTAAAACCTATGAACTGCCCTCATCATTGCGAAATTTATAAAAACAAACAATATTCATATAGAGATCTTCCAGTTCGTTTTGCTGAATTTGGAACTGTTTATCGTTATGAACAATCTGGAGAATTACATGGTTTAACTCGCGTTAGAGGTTTCACTCAAGATGATGCTCATCTTTTTGTTAGGCCTGATCAAGTTAAACAAGAATTTATAGATGTGATTAATTTAGTTCTTTATATATTTAAAGCACTAGGATTTGAAAATTATAAAGCACAAATCTCATTAAGAGATACAGAAAACAAAGAAAAATATATTGGTTCAGATGAAAACTGGAAAAAAGCAGAATCAGCAATTATTGAAGCTGCTAATGAGAAAGGACTAGAAACAGTAATTGAATATGGGGAAGCAGCATTCTATGGGCCAAAGCTAGATTTTATGGTAAATGATGCACTAGGTAGAGAATGGCAATTAGGAACAATTCAAGTTGATTATAACTTACCAGAACGTTTTGAATTAGAATATACTGGTGCAGATAATCAAAAACACAGACCAGTCATGATACATAGAGCGCCTTTCGGTTCGATGGAGAGATTTGTTGCAATACTTATAGAACATTGTGGAGGTAATTTTCCTCTTTGGCTTACGCCTGAGCAGATTATTATACTTCCTATAAGTGAAAAATATCATGATTATGCTGAAAAAGTAGCTCAATTTCTAAAAAAATACGATATTTGCGGCCCGATTGACTATAGGGCTGAAACTACTGGAAGAAAGATTAGAGATGCAGAGGTATCAAAATATCCTTATATTATTATTTTGGGAGAAAGAGAAAAAAATGAAAAAAAGATTTCTGTACGAAAGCATGGAGGAGAAGATTTAGGCAGTATATCTTTAGAAGAATTTAAAGACTTGATAAAAAGTGAAATAAATAAACTAATTAAATTTAATAACTAAAAACAAAAATAATCGCACATAGGAGATCTTTTAAAGGGAGGGTAATTCCCAAGAAACAACATAGAACTAATAAAGAAATCACAGCTGCTTTCGTTAGAATGGTAGGAGACCAGGTAGAACCTAAAATTTGTTCAATTGATCAGGCTCTAAAGATTGCTGGAGAACTTGGCTTGGATTTAGTAGAGATATCACCTAATGTAGATCCTCCTGTTTGTAAAGTTATTGATTATAAAAAGTTTATCTATGATCAAAAGAAAAAATTAAAAACAATCCAAAGTAAGGCACAAAAGGTTGTTGTTAAAGAATTAAGGTTTGGTCCAAATACTGGAGAGCATGACTTTGAATTTAAATTAAATCATGCAAAGAAGTTTTTACTGGATGGAGCAAAAGTAAAAGCATTTGTATTCTTTCGTGGTAGAACGATTGTATTTAAAGAACAAGGTCAAATCTTACTTTTAAGATTAGCGCAAGCTCTAGAAGATGTTGGAGTTGTAGAAGAAATGCCTAAATTAGATGGTAAAAAAATGATAATTGTAATAGCACCAAAGAAAAAAAAATAAGATAATGCCAAAAATGAAGACAAAAGCTGGAGCTAAAAAAAGATTTAAACTTACAGGTTCTGGTAAATTAAAAAGAAAACAAGCTTTTAAGTCACACATCTTAACAAAGAAAGANACTAAACAAAAGCGTAACCTAACTAAAACTGAGTATGTATCAAAAGTTGATACAAAAAGTGTCAAACTACAATTAGGTATTTAAAAGTAAAAATAGTTATTAAACAGGTATNTAGTTCGCTAAAGAGCAAAAATAATTGCCACTATCTATCATAAAGAAAAATAAATTATGCCAAGATCAGTAAATTCAGTAGCTGCAAAAGCAAGAAGAGATAAAATCATAAAAGCTGCTAAAGGATATTTCGGAAGAAGAAAAAATGTACATACAATAGCTAAAAACGCTGTTGAAAAAGGATTGCAATATGCATATCGTGATAGAAAAAATAAAAAAAGAAGCTTCAGAGCATTATGGATCCAAAGAATTAATGCAGGTGCAAGATNATACGGAATGTCTTACTCAAAATTTATAGGCAAAATTCATGCTAATGGTATTGAATTAAATAGAAAAGTTTTAGCTGACTTAGCAATGAATCATCCAAATGCTTTTAAAGCAGTGGTTGATAAAGTAAAATAGATAGAAACAATCTAATTTCTATTAAAATTTAAGAAAGTTCTTCTCTTAATATTCTAGAAACTACAGTTCCATCAGCTTTGCCTTTTAGTTTTTGCNTAAGTTGTCCCATACATTTTCCTGTATCAACTGAAGATGATGCACCAACATGAATGATTACTTCTTTCACAACCTCTCTAATTTTATCCTCGCCTATTTGTTTAGGCAAATACACTTCAAGAAATGCTAATTGACTCATCTCATCTTGTGCAAGATCTTTTCTATTTTGTTCAATAAAGATAGAAGCAGCTTCCTTCCTTTGTTTAACTAACTTAGCTGCTAACTGCAAAGAAACTTCATCAGGAACTGTTATCACACCCTTTTTAGTAGCTTCTAGCATAATAGCAGACTTCAATGCTCTTAATGCAGCTAACTTATCAGTATTTCTGGCTTTCATTGCCTCTTTAATATCAAAATTAATTTTTTCTTGTAAATTCATTATTTGGTATATTTTGCATTCTTTCTCCTTAGACTTTCTAAAGCCTCAATTGCATAAGTATACTNAGGATTTATATCAATAGCTCTTTTATAATCAGATTCTGCCTGTATAACATTTCCTAAAGTCTCAAAACAATTACCTCTTGAATAATAAGCTTCAAAAAATTCAGAATTAGAGTATATAGCATCTGCAAAATTATTCGCTGCTACATCAAACAAACCTAATTCCATATGTATAAATCCTAAATTATAATGGCCACTACTATGAAATGGATTTACTTNATGTAATTCTGCATAAGATTCCAAAGCATTATTCCAGTCTAAAATATTCTGAAAAAACAATGCTTTATTATACAAAGCCATCTCATTAGTAGGCTGTAATCTTAGTGCGTTATTATAATATTTGACTGCAATTGTATCTTCTAACAAATGAAAAATCTGACCTAACTGCATATAAGCTTCAAAAAAGTCAGGATTTATATTTACAGAATTTCTAAAACATTTTATCGCATCATCATTTTGCTTTAATTGCTTAAATGCATAGCCCATTAACATATGGGCTTTCTCTTGATTATATTCTATTCTTAATGATTTGTTTAAAACCCTTATTGCTTCTTCATATTTACTAAAAGCTAAAAGCAATTCTCCCATTAAAGCAAACGCTTCATTATTCTTGCTATCTAAAATTATTGACTTCTCAAGATGATATTTAACTAAAGATGGATAACTAGATTTAGCATTCTTTTTTTTAGATAATTTAAAATATACTTCAGCTATATTAAAATGATTATTTGAATTAAGCGAATCAAGTCTAACAATCTCCTTTAAATCAAACAATGCAGATTCTAAATAATTATTTAATTTGTTATAGTTAACTCGCTTATATAGCAAATCAATATCATTAGGATTTTNAACAATTTGTTCAGAGAGTATCTGAATCTCTGATTTCTGTTNGTCTAATTCATTAGAAATACAAGAAGGTAAAATTAAAAGTGCAATAAATGCAATTTCACGAATCATTTTATTCTTTAGTTAATACTTCCTTAATTCTTGCCTCAATTTCTAATGAAAGTTCAGGATTATCAGCAATCATTTGTTTTACAGCATCTCTTCCTTGGCCAAGCTTTGTATCNTCGTAAGAAAACCAAGAACCAGACTTTTTAACGATATCTAGTTCTGTTGCTTGATCTAATACTTCTCCCGAGCGAGAAATTCCCCTTCCAAACATTATATCAAACTCAACCTTTCTAAAAGGAGGTGCCACTTTATTTTTAACTACCTTAACTCTAGTCCTATTACCAATTACATCATCTCCATTCTTAATTGCACCAATCCTTCTAATATCTAATCTAACCGAAGAATAAAATTTTAATGCATTTCCGCCAGTAGTTGTTTCTGGATTGCCAAACATTACACCAATTTTCATTCTAATCTGATTAATAAAAATAACGGTACAATTTGTTTTATGNATAGTTGCAGTAAGTTTTCTTAAAGCTTGAGACATTAATCTAGCATGCAATCCCATCTTACTATCACCCATTTCTCCTTCAATTTCTGATCTTGGAGTAAGTGCTGCCACAGAATCTATAACTACTAAATCTAAAGCACCAGAGCTAATTAAATGATCAGCTATTTCAAGAGCTTGTTCTCCATTATCAGGCTGAGAAATATAAAGATTATCAATATCAACACCTAATTTTTCAGCATAAGAAGCATCAAAAGCATGTTCAGCATCAATAAATGCAGCAACACCCCCCTGTTTTTGCACCTCTGCAATTGCATGTATTGTTAATGTAGTTTTTCCTGAGGATTCCGGACCATATATCTCAATAACTCTACCTCTAGGGTAGCCACCTATACCCAGTGCTAAATCTAAATTTATTGAACCTGTAGGTATTGATGATATATCTTCAGCTACCCTATCTCCCAATTTCATCAAAACTCCTTTACCATATGACTTCTCTAGCTTACCAATAGTAAGCTCTAATACTTTTAATTTATCACTTTGTTGCTTATTACTCATATTATTTAATTTATTACAAAAAAGAGAAAATCTTTTTCAAAGATGAAAGAAAATAAAGCTGTTTTATTAACAAAATTTTACTTTGTAAAAGTATACTATAAATGTTTATCTATAATTGATTTTCTTCCAATTTTAAGAGTAATAAAATCATTGTTGATATTCCATCCCCTAGCAGGAGAAAATTGCCTGCCATAATAAATAATCTGAAGGTGTAACTTATTCCATAGGAATGAAGGAAATAATCTTTNCGCATCCTTTTCTGTGTTTTGAACACTTTTGCCATTTGTAAGACCCCATCTATACATTAATCTGTGAATATGTGTGTCAACAGGAAAAGCAGGTATTCCAAATGCCTGAGATATTACTACACTAGCTGTTTTATGTCCAACAGATGGAAATGATTCTAACTCCTCTAAAGTTTTAGGAACCTTACCATNAAACCTTTCAATAATCATTTTTGAAAGTCCATATATTCCTTTACTTTTCATTGGAGATAATCCACAAGGACGTATGACATCTTCAATCTGACTTATACTTAGATTAATCATGTCTTGTGGACAATCAGCAAGATTAAACAAAATAGGTGTAATTTTATTAACTCGCTCATCTGTACATTGTGCTGAAAGCAAAACAGCTATTAGTAATGTATACGGATCCTTATGATCTAGAGGTATTCTTGGATTTGGATACAAGCTTTCAAGAGAATCAATTATATATTGAACTTTTTCTTTCTTTTTCACAAAAAAATANTAGCTAAATAATGATAAAATGNNCCTGTTTCTTAAGCAAGAAANTCAATTTAAAGATATTAATATCTTNTCAAAAGATTTTATCTTAATTCCTTTAACTGAACTTGCATATGCAAGTATTGTATTAATTGTTTCTTGTTTAGCTTCTAAATTGGCAGTAGTATTTTTTTGTATTTCCTCAAAGAGAAAATCCTCTTGTAAAAGTATATCCTTTAATTTTATTGTAGAATTTTTGTTCATATATAGTGTTTTTAATATTCATGTCACTATCATCAACGAAACATACAATAATATATTATATTATATATTAGTTATTTTTGCGAAAGATCAATATTTCTTTCATTGGCTAACGCTCTTAAATTGATCAATGCATATCGCATTCTTCCAAGGGCAGTATTAATACTAACTCCTGTTAAATTAGATATTTCTTTAAATGACAAGTCTTCAAAATATCTCATTTTAAGTACTTGCATTTGCTCACTAGGCAAGTCATCAATAAGCATATTTAAATCAGCATGAACTTGTTTACGAATCATATTTTCATCATGTCCTCTNTTGCCATCATTTATCAAATCAAATATATTAAAATCATGACGTGGTTTAATAGTTTTTATCTTTGACTGCTTACGGAAATGATCAATAACTAAATTATGAGCAATTCGCATCATCCATGGTAAAAATTTCCCTTCTTCATTATACTTNCCTTTTTGNAAGGAATTAATGACCTTGATAAANGTATCTTGAAAAAGATCTTCAGTTAGATCTCTATTTTTAATTTTTGACATTATAAAAGAAAAAACCTTATTCTTGTGACGCATCAACAACAATTCAAATGATGAATTATCACCATTTAAATACTTTGCTACTAATTCTTGATCGGATAAAACGCTAGTTAACATATACCTAATTTTTAGTTAATAAAAGTTAAAGTAAATGTTTCTGTATAAGCGTGTGTTTTTGGTTTATTAATGAATAATTACAATTGCAAATATAAAAAAACATTCTTACTTATACAAATTGAATTGTTTAAGTTTGCAAATAATGTCAAATATTGATGTCAAAAAAAAATAAAAAAAACTCTGATAATATTGAGATTATAGGAGCTAGTCAACATAACCTCAAAAATATCTCAATTAACATTCCAAAAAAACAACTCATTGTTATTTCAGGAGTTTCTGGAAGCGGTAAATCATCTTTGGCATTTGACACTTTATTTTCTGAAGGACAAAGAAGATATATTGAAAGTCTTTCATCATATGCCCGCCAATTTCTTGGAAAATTACAAAAACCAAAAGTAGATAAGATAAATGGGATTTGCCCAGCNATTGCTATTGCACAAAAATCTACGACTAATAATCCAAGATCAACTATTGGCACAGCAACTGAAATCTACGATTACCTGAAGTTAGTTTTTTCTAGAATAGGCAAAACCTATTCACCAATATCAAATCAGGAAGTTAAAAAACATCAAGTAAGTGATGTTGTTGACTTTATCAAAAAAGAAAAANAAGGATCTAGTATTTTAATTCTTGCAAAACCTAAAAAAAATAAAACTGATATATTAAACACTTTGAATATTCAGGGATTTTCTAGGGTTTTTTTTGATGGGAAAATTCAAAAGATTAAAAATTTAATAGATCATAATGTTTGTGTAAAAAAGAAAGATCTATTAATTGTCATTGATAGAATAATTATTGATCATATTGATAATAATGATAGAATTAGTGATTCGGTAGAGACTGCTTTTTTTGAAGGAGATGGAGAGTGTCATATCAAAATAGATAATAACATAAAAACATTCTCAAATAAATTTGAACTTGACGGAATCATATTTGAGCAGCCATCAACTAGTCTTTTTTCTTTCAACAATCCGCATGGGGCATGTAGAGTATGTGAAGGTTATGGTTCTATCTTAGGAATTGATGAGAAGAAGGTTATTATTAATAATGAATTATCTGTATATCAAAATGTAGTAGCATGTTGGG
>NZRJ01000049.1 GCA_002693745.1 Flavobacteriales bacterium | reverse complement strand
TGAAATAATTATTCTTTTATTTCTAGCACTTTTATCCTACTTCTTTAATAATAAAATTATTGAAATATTATTTGTAATATCATTATTAATTTTTCTAATTACTGTTTATTTTTTTAGAGTTCCTTCAAGATTTTTTGCTAGAAAAGAAAATGTTATTTATGCGCCTTGTGATGGCAAGGTAGTAGTAATTGAAGAAACCCTAGAAAAGGAGTTTTATAAAAACAAAAGAATTCAAATTTCAGTATTCATGTCACCACTTAATGTTCACAACAATCTTTATCCTATTTCTGGAAAGGTCACATATACAAAATATCATCCAGGTAATTTTTTATTTGCTTGGATGCCAAAAGCATCTACAAAAAACGAACGAAACACAATAGTTATTGAAAATAATAAGATATCTATTCTGTGTAGACAAATAGCGGGAGCCTTAGCGAGAAGAATCATTTCGTACTCTAAACCAAATGAAATAATTAATGCTGCAGATGAATTAGGTTTTATTAAATTTGGATCAAGAGTTGATTTATTTCTTCCAATAGGAACAAAAGTTGAAGTAAAAATTGGCAGTAAGGTTACTGGTGGGCAAAGTATTATAGCAAAATATTAAACAAAGTTAAAAATCTTTTATATATTTGTTTTATTAATTTAAAAAATAAGATTATGAAAAAATTATCGTTTCTATTATTAGCATTTCTTTTTATAGGTGTCTCAAATATGACAGCACAAGATGCAATCAAAAATGAAACAGCAAATAAGGTTGAATCAGTAGAAGAAGTAAAAAAATGTGCTAAAACAGGAAAAGTATGTCCTAAAACATGTGCAAAGAAAAAAAATGGATCTTGCTGTCAATCTAAAGCAGGAAATTCATCTTGTAGCAAGAGTAAAAAAGGATCTTTTAACTTTAATAAATCTAATAATTACGGAGGGAAAAGCTCTTGTTCTTCATCAAAAACTAAAAAATGTTGTAAGAAAAAAGCTACGGAAGAAGCTACGGAAGAAGCTACGGAAAAAGCTACAGATGAAGAATAATAAAAATAAAGTATTTTTAACAAAGCCACACTTTAGTGTGGCTTTTTTTATATCAAAATTATGGAATTTATAACTGAAGAAATTGAAGAATATTCACTAAAACATACAAAAAAAGAACCCAAACTATTATCAGATCTTAATAGAGAAACTTGGGCTAATGTAATGAATCCTAGAATGCTATCAGGGCATCTACAAGGACGTATTCTTTCAATGTTTAGCAAAATGATACATCCAATTAATATTATTGAAATTGGCACATATACTGGATATAGCGCACTGTGTATGGCTGAGGGACTCAAGAATAATGGAATACTACACACAATAGATATAAATGAAGAATACACGTCAATTGCAAGAAGATATTTTGATTCGTCTATTTATTCTAGAAACATAAAGCAATATATAGGTAATGCAATAAATATTTTACCGACATTAAAATATAATTATCAACTTGCTTTTATTGATGCTGATAAAGAAAATTATTCCAACTATTTTGATTTAATCGTTGATAAAATAGATTTAAATGGATATATTATTGCTGATAATGTATTATGGAGCGGAAAAGTCACACATAAGAATAAAGATAAAGAGACTCTTGCTTTAGATATGTATAACAAAAAGGTTCTAACTGACTCAAGATTTGAAACAATATTACTTCCTTTGAGAGATGGATTAATGATAAGCAGAAAAATAAAATGATTATCAAGAAGTAATATTTAAATATTATTTTTGCAAAACACCTAAAATTCCAAAATGTTTAATAATCTTAAGACTGCTTTTGAAGATAAATCTGACAGAGACCTAAAGAGAGCATATCTTTTGTTTAAAACCATTAGTAATCCATTAATTTCAAAAACAATAACTAAGCTTGTTAAAATAGCTATATGGTTACGTTTACCTGTAGAAAGTATTGTAAAAGCTACGGTTTACAAACATTTTTGTGGAGGAATAACCATAGAAGATAGTACTAAAACTATAAAGAAATTATGGAAATCTAAAATAGGATCTATACTTGACTTTTCGGCTGAAGGTAAGGAATCTGAATTAGATTTTAATAACGTAATGAAAGAAACTATCGAATCTTTAGAAAAAGCACAAAAAACAGATAGCATACCTTTTTCTGTTTTTAAACCAACAGGTTTAGCTAGATTTGATCTATTAGAAAAGTTAAGTAATAACAAAAAATTAACAAAAGAAGAAGAGAAAGAAAAAACAGATTTTGAAGCAAAAATTGAAAATATTTGTCAAACTGCAAGTAGNAATAGAATTCCTGTATTTNTAGATGCAGAAGAAAGCTGGATACAAAATGNAATAGATAATATTGTTTTAAAAATGATGCAGAAATACAATACTAAACATACATGGATTTACAATACTATACAACTATATAGAAAAGATAGAATTTTATATCTACAAAAAATAATTAGTAAGGCAAAAGAAAACAATTTCTTCATTGGTCTAAAATTGGTAAGAGGTGCTTATCATGAAAAAGAGATTAAAAGAGCAGAAAACATGAATTACCCTTGCCCAGTTCATAAAAGAAAGCAGCAGACTGATAACGATTATAACAAAGCACTAAAAATATGTATTGAAAACTTAGACATAGTTTCAATTTGTGCCGGTACACATAATGAAGAAAGTTCGACTCTTTTAATTAATCTTCTAACTGAATATAAAATTTCTAAAAATGATAAGAGAGTATATTTTTCTCAACTTTTAGGAATGAGTGATAATATCTCATATAATACTGCAAAAAAAGGATATAATGTAGCAAAATATGTTCCATATGGACCTGTAAGAGATGTTATCCCTTATTTAATCAGAAGAGCTAATGAAAATACATCTATTTCAGGGCAAATGGGAAGAGAACTAAGTAACATTATAGCAGAACAAAAAAGACGTAAAGAATCTTAAAAATTACACACCTCTTTCTCATTGTTATTTGTAAAAGATACTACTTCTACCCTCTTATCATTATAATAACATAATTCAAACTTTACTGACAAATTATTTCCGTCAACTACATTTTCTATCACAAAATACTGGCATGGTTTTCCGTGTTCTTCGGATAAATCAAAATTAACCTTACCTCCATCTAATACTAATAGAAGATCCTGTTTAGCAATATTGTAATAAACAAGTTGACACTCCGATAAAGAAGAAAAAATAGTACTATCATTAATTAAATGTGAAATTACTCTTTTATCAATATCAAAGTAATCAATATATGCATAAAAAGTTTCTTTCAATCTATTTTCAGGCCCTAATGACAAAAAGAAAAGACTAATACAAGCTCCAAAGCCAAATAATAAAAATCTTCTTCGCATTATCTAGTAGACATAATTAGGCCTAAATCCTTTAATGGTAAATTAAAGTTTTTACTTACTATAGCATTTGTAACAAAACCATTAAACACATAAACTCCACTTCTTAAGAAATCATGTTTTCTTATTGTATTTTCAACTCCCCCCTCTTCAGCCATGTTTAATAAAACAGGAGTTAAGATATTACTTATAGCTATTGAAGCAGTTCTTGAAACTCTAGATGCAATATTTGGAACACAGTAATGCACAACATCATGTTTAATAAAAGTTGGTTTTTTATGATTAGTAATTTCAGAAGTTTCAAAAACACCACCTTGATCAATACTAACATCAATCACTACAGCTCCATTCTTCATTTCCATTACCATATCTTCACTAACTATACAAGGTACTTTTCCATCTCCAACTTGTAATGCTGAGATAACCACATCTGCTCTTTTTAAAGCTTTTATCAAGACTTTTGGCTGAAACAAAGAAGTGCTAACTCTTTGATTAATATTATCTTGAAGCCTTCTTAACTTAGATACAGAATTGTCAAACACAATTACAGAAGCACCAAGGCCTAATGCTGTTCGGCATGCATACTCACCAACTGTTCCGGCACCTAAAATAACAACATTAGTTGGCATTAGTCCTGAAATGCCTCCTAACATTAAACCCTTTCCATCATTAACATTAGATAAATATTCACCGGCAATTAACAATGAAGTGTTTCCAGCAATTTCACTCATGCTTCTTACAATTGGCAACTTACCGTGTTTATCTTTAATAAATTCAAAACCAAAGGCAAATACATTCTTATCAATTAATTTCAAAAAGTAATCTTTAGATTGTGTACTTAACTGAACAGCAGAAATTAATACTTGACCAGTTTTCATTAAATCTAATTCAGCTTGAGTAGGAGGTTCAATCTTTAAAATCAAATTTACTTTAAAAACCTCAGCTTTTGAATAAGCTATAACTGCACCTTTATCTGAGTATTCTTTGTCTGTAAAGTTGGATGCAGATCCCGCACCTTTTTCAATAACAACACTATGACCATTAGCTACCAATAAAGCAACAGATTCAGGTGTTAAACTAACCCTATTTTCTTGAAAAGAAGACTCTTTTGGGACGCCAATTTTTAATTGCTTAAAATTTGGCTTAACCTCAAGCATTTCTTCCTTTGGCATAAGTCCAAAAGAAGTGATAATTTTTTCTTTTTCCATAACTAAATAATTATTTCAATATCTCTTTTAACCCCGTTTAATTTCATCTTGATTTTAACCATACTATCATCTGTCAAACTAGGAATTTTTTCAGGCCATTCAACAAAACAATAATGATCACCAAAAAAATATTCTTCATAACCCATATCAAATGCTTCTTGCTCGTGATTCAGTCTATAAAAATCAAAATGAAATACTTTTTGATTCATCAAAGTAACATATTCATTTACGATAGAAAATGTTGGACTATTTACAATATTTTGTACTCCCAATTGCAAAGATAATTCTTTTATTAATGTAGTTTTTCCTACACCCATATCACCATAAAATAAAAATTTTTTTTTAGGATAACAATATTGTAAAATTTTTTTTGCAATACCAGGTAATTGCTGCAGATTATCAGAAGTTATTTTAAAAACCATTACTTTGATTTTAATGTAATAATAGGAATTAACATCTCTTCCATAGATATACCTCCATGTTGATAAGTATTCTTATATAAATTCATAAAATGATTATAATTATTCTGATATATAAAATACATATCTTCCTTTGCAAAAATATATTTACTACTCACATTCTGTATTGGAAGATAATATTCTTTAGGGTTATTCATCTCTAACACATCATCTTTTTGATAATTTAAATTTTTACCTTGTTTATATCTTAAGTTCGTATTTACATCTCTATCTCCAATAACTCTAGAGGGTCTTTTCACATTAATGGTACCATGATCTGTAGTTATAACAAGGTTTGCATTTTGTTTAGCAATCTGACTCATAATATCCCTTAATGGAGAATGTAAAAACCAGGAAGCTGTTAATGATCGATATGCAGCATCATCATCAGCTAATTCCTTAATAACTTTCATATCAGTTCTAGAATGTGAAAGCATATCAACAAAATTATAAACTATCACATTTAATTCATTACTTTGCATATTTGCTATTTTAGCAACTGTTTTTCGACCAGCATCAAGATTTGTAATCTTAGTATAGCTTACTTTTGAATCTGACTTACCAAGCATCCTAAGATTATCTAATAAAAATGCTTTTTCATAGTTATTCTTCCCACCCTCATCTTCATCATTCTTCCACATATTTGGATGTCTATTTTGTATTTCTGAAGGTAATAATCCAGCAAATATTGCATTACGAGCATATTGTGTAGAAGTAGGCAATATACTAGTATACAAACCGTCATTTTCTATAATAAAATCTTCTAATATAAATGGTTCAATTTTCTTCCATTGATCATATCTTAAATTATCTATCAAAATCATATAAGTAGTTGTATCATTTTTCATTAGTGGAACAACTTTTTTTCTAATAATATTATGAGACATTAACGGAGGATCTACACCATTAATCCAATCTTTGTAGCTACTTTTGACAAACTTAAAAAATTGTGCATTTGCTTCTGACTTTTGCATCTCCAATATTTCCTCAATACTATTATCTCCTGATTTTTCAAGCTCCAATTCCCAATAAGTTAACTTCTTAAAAATATCATACCACTGATCTTTATTAAGTTTTGAGGATAAACTCAAACTAATATTACGGAAATCTATTTGATAATTAGAGGTTGTTTTTTCCTCAACTAGTCTACTTGAATCTATATTTTTCTTTATTGCTAATAAAATTTGATTTGGATTTACTGGTTTAATCAAATAATCAGCAATTTTTGAGCCAATGGCTTCTTCCATTATACTTTCCTCTTCACTTTTTGTTATCATAATAACAGGAACACTTGAATATTTTTCTTTAATAATTGTTAGTGTCTCTAATCCAGAAATACCTGGCATATTTTCATCTAAAAAAATTAAATCAAATTTACTATTCTTAAGTATATCAAGTGCCTCATTACCACTATTTGCTGGAACAAGATCATATCCCTTTTCTTGTAAATAAATAATATGTGGCTTTAATAAATCAATCTCATCATCAGCCCAAAGTATTTTAATCATATTTAATTGCTTTAAGTTATACAAAAATGGAAACAAAATCCGTTATTTGCTTTATGATTTCAAATAAAAAAGATAAAATTATTAACGATCCAATATATGGATTTATTACTATTAAAGCAGGAATAATTACTGAATTAATTGACCACCCTTACTTTCAAAGACTTAGAAGAATATCACAATTAGGCCTTTCATATCTAGTATATCCTGGAGCCAACCATAGTCGTTTTCACCATGCAATTGGATGTATGCACCTAATGACAAAAGCTATTTCTCAAATTAAAAAGAAAGGACATTTAATAACAGATAAAGAAGCAGAAGCATTAAAAATTGCAATACTATTACACGATATTGGCCATGGACCATTTTCACACGCTCTTGAAAACTCAATAGTTAAAGATCTTTCTCATGAAGATTTATCTGCTATATTTATGAAAAAGCTTAATCAAGAATTTAACGGAAAAATTTCACTTGCAATCAAAATATTTAACAACACATATCATAAAAAATTCTTACACCAACTTGTTTCTTCTCAATTAGATATGGATAGACTAGACTATTTAAGAAGAGATAGTTTCTTTTCTGGTGTTGCTGAAGGAAATATTGGAACAGAAAGAATAATAAATATGTTAGATATTGTAGATGATCAATTAGTTGTTGAAGAAAAAGGTATATATTCTATTGAAAAATTCTTAATAGCTAGAAGATTAATGTATTGGCAAGTCTATTTACACAAAACCGTGGTTTCTGCAGAAAACATGCTAATAAAAGCACTACAAAGAGCTAAATTATTAATTATTAACAATAAAAATATTTTTACTACTCCATTGCTAGAAAAATTTTTAAAAAACAACTTTACTAAGGAAGATTTTAAAAAGAATTCAAAATTACTTAACAGCTTCGCTGAGCTAGATGATTCAGACATTATTACCTGTTTAAAATATTGGAGATATAGCGAGGATTTTGTTTTATCAAACATCTCCACAAGAATTCTTGACAGAAATCTTTTAAAGATAAAAATTACAAAAAAGCAAATAATTTCTGAGGAGATCAATAATCTAATTTATAAATTTTGCAAGAAAAATAATTGTTCAAATGAAGAAGCAAGATTTTTTATTTTTTCTTCTACTCTATCCAACAATACATATAATATAACAAAGTCAAATATTAATATATTAATGAAAAATGGAGATATAATTGATATTACAGATGCATCAGATCAATTCAGTATTAATGATCTAAATAAAACTGTAAAAAAATATTTCTTATGCTATACTAATGATAGTTCATTATAAACACTAAACAATTAAATTTTTTAAATTTGCAACAATGAATTTTACAGCAAAACAAATAGCAGATATATTAGGAGGAGTTATTGTAGGAAACCCTAACTCTGAAGTTAATTCAGTAGCTAAAATTGAAGAAGGATGCATTGGTAATTTATGTTTCTTAGCAAATGAAAAATATAAACAATATGTTTATACAACCAAAGCATCAGCTATTATTGTAAATAATTCTTTTAAAATAGATAAAAAAATAAAAGCAACACTTATTAAAGTTGATGATGCTTACTCTTCTTTTAGTAAGTTAATAGGCGTTTATAATAAAATGAAGTTTGATAAAGTTGGAATTTCAGAGAAAGCAGATATATGTAAACAAACAATAATTGGAGATAATGTTTATATAGGTGCTTTCACTTCAATTAGCCAAGGTGCAAAAATTGGTAATAATGTAAAGATTCACTCTAACTGTTATATTGGAGAGAATGTCGTCATTAAAGATGATACAATTATTTTTCCAAATGTTTCTATTTACCACGATTGCAAAATAGGAAAAAGTAATATTGTACACTCAGGTGCTGTAATAGGATCTGATGGATTTGGATTTGCACCAAGTCAAGATAATAAATATAATAAAATAAGTCAAATTGGAAATGTAGAAACATCTTCTTTTGTAGAGATTGGAGCAAACACTATCATTGATAGAGCAACGATGGGTTCAACGAAAATTAGAGAAGGAGTAAAATTAGATAATCTAATACAAATTGGTCATAATGTAACTATAGGAAAAAATACTGTAATTGCCGCATTAGTAGCTATTGCTGGAAGCACAGAGATTGGAAAAAACTGTATGATTGGAGGTCAAACTGGAATTGCAGGACACTTGAAAATTGGTGACAATGTAAAAATTGCTGGACAGACTGGAGTTAATACAAATATAAAAAATGGAAAAGTTATTCAAGGGCCACTTGCTTTCAATCAAAAAGATTTTTTAAGAGCATATATAATTTTCAAAAGATTACCTGAAATATATAAAACACTACAAAAAATTGAAAAACAATTTACAACATAATGTGTAAACAAAAAACGATAAAAAAACCAATTAATTTCTCAGGTAAAGGCATTCATACTGGATCCTTTACAAATATGATTCTAATACCT
>NZRJ01000048.1 GCA_002693745.1 Flavobacteriales bacterium | reverse complement strand
TAATATATTTCCTGTTACATCAGTCCAAGTGTAATTGTAATTACCTGTGTTACCGCCAAAAATAGTATCTACAAAAACACTTCCTGTAGAATCTCCATAACATAATGTTTGTGTTGATCCCAAAGTAAATTGCAAAGAATCTGGTTCAGTAACAGAAATAGATACTGTATCAACACAGTTATTAAATTCATCTAATTGTGGTACAACTATGATGTCATAATTTCCTGCAGGTAGAGTTTTTCCATTTTGCAAATAGTTAGAGTTACCAGTTAAACTAATTGCTACATTATTTGTATCTGCATCTCTAAAAGCATAAAACGCATTACCATTTGGAGAATTTGCATTGCCAAATGTTTCTAATACATTAATAAACACAGAATCTGTTTCATCGCCAAAGCAATCTAAATCTAAAACAGAATTAGCTGAGTCCAAAAACGCATCCATACTAATTGGACTTTCTAGTTCTATAATAACTTCTTGTGGATTACATCCTGGGCCTCCTTGTATAGCTGAAGACTTCTCAACTCTCAAAGAATAATATAAACTTCCTGTACTTGATACTAGACCGCTAAATGTCATAGTATCGTTAATATTGGGATTTATTACTAGGTTTCCTGAATTATCATAAAAACTAGTGTCAAATGCAATTGTATCTTCTGGCAAAATACCTGCTCCATCAACTAACAACAAAATAACTTCAGTCATCAAACCATCAGTCATAATAGTAATGGATCCATTATTAAGTCCATTACAAGGAGGTTGTAGGATTGTATCAACTTGAATAAAAGATGAGTCAACTAATGCCGAGTCAGAAAATGAGCAATTTAAATTATCAGTTACTGATAGATAATATTTACCATAGCTTAACTGTTTGATTGTATCACTAGTAAAACTTCCAGAATTAGATATAGGACCCCACAATCCAATACTAGAAGTCCAATTATATTGATAAGGTGGAAAGCCTCCAGTAAAATTAACCCACACCTCTCCATTATCAGCATCACAATTTTCATCTACACTAGTCATAGTAACATTAAAAGGAGGTGGAGTGGTAAGGTCAACCGTTGTCATTGCTACACAACCATTGTCGTCAGTAGCTATTAGTGTGTCTCCATTGCTGGGTGTTGCACAAGCAGTGGGTGTTCCTGTAACTGAATTTGGAGTCGTAGCTTGACCAAAAAAACTATTTATATATTGATACGAAATCATGTTAATACCATTTGTAGGTGTAACAGTGATCTCCCCATCACAAGCATCAGCACATGAAAGGTTGAACCCATTTGACTGAATAAGAGCTGAATAATCAATAGAAAATGAATCAGGTTCATTTATTGTAATTGAATTTGTTCCTATACATCCTTCACTATCTGTAACTGTATCAGTATAAACTCCTGCACAAGTATCATTAGCTAGTAAAGTATCTATAAAAGCAACACCTCCATAAAAAGAAGCGCTTGTTCCATAAGGAGGCAAATTACCTCCCCATACACTATCAATCGTCAGTTCGGCATCACAAGAGTTAAAACAACTTACTCCATAGCCATTATAAGATGTAGTATCATATGAAAACTCCAAAAGTGGCGGCTCAATTAATGTGTCTGGTGGTAATTCAAACACGCATCCTGCAATATCCATTACTCTATTGTTTGTATATACTCCTGCAGGTAGATTATTTAAAACAACAAAGGTGTCTGAAAAAACCACCCATGTTGCACCACCATTTTGAGAATATTGAAAAGGACCACCAGATCCCTGAAAAACAGAACTAAGTGTTATAGTAATAGACCCATTATTATCATCAAAACAAATTGGATTAGTAAAACTTGTTGAGGCACCTAAAGAATCAGGCTCGATCAATGTAAGAGTTACAGTATCAGGACATCCAAATGTATCAGCAATAATACAGTCATATTTACCTGGGCCTAATGAGTCAATACTAGATGTATTAGCTGTATAGTTTCCAGGGCCAGTCCATGAATATGTATAAGGATCAGATGGAGGAGAAAATGGATTTCCACCAGAAACACTTACATCAATTTGTCCATCATCTGCATCATAACAAGAAATTTGATTTATTAGGTGTGCTGTTGCAAATATTTGAGAAACTGTATCTATTGTATGTGGGACACATGAAGTAGGGCACAAATTAACATCAGTAGCACATATAGTGTAATCCCCTGCTTGTAATCCTACAGGAAACACATAAGAAGTATCATTTAAACCTAAGATAGTTGGTCCAGAAATAATAGCCCCATTATCATCCTCAAGCCATACTTCGTATGGAGGGGTATACCCGTCCAAATCAACATTAATATTAGCTGTGCTATCTCCTGCACAAAATAATCCAAAATCTGAAGGTGTAATCGATAGTGGGTCCGGATCAACAAGTGCGTCTACAGCTACTGAAAAAACATTTGGGTCATTAATAGCATTATAATTATATTGAGTTGGGTATGGAGAAAAACCCACCGTTGTCAAAAGAAATTGATAAAGACCATCTTGTAAAGGAGAAAAAGTGTAACTAACGACATTTGTATTTAAAACTGTAGAATTTGTTACCATTACAATATTTGCATTTGCTTTTTGTAAAACAAGATCAAAATTAACCCCAGTAGGGTTGCTAATGTATACCGTTAAACCGCCTGTAAGTCCAGGGCATTGAATCTCTGATCTAACAATACTGTCAATTATAGGATTTTGAGCATAAGCTTTATTTTGAAAAAGGGAAAAAAACACTACTCCCACAAACAATAAAATCTTTTTCATATAAATATACTTTAGTTTAAATTTTAAAGTGCGCAAGATACAAATTTTTTAATTACTACTTATACAATACATATATCCACATTTCAATACAATAAATAGAGGTTTTACATTCTTTGTAAACACTAAAAAAACCAGTAGTATTACTAATGATTATAATTTTTAAAACAAAACATATTAAACAGACCAATTATCAATAAAACTAATCCGTTTTTTGTAGCCTTTTACTAGCAATGAAGCAAACTATAAACAATTAGAAAATCTTTGGTTTTACCTAGTATAAAATAAAATTATAACTAAATTTATTCTAAAATAAATAAGATGTCAAAGGGGCTCTTTGTCATATCAATGTAAAGCAAAATTGAACAATAATTATGCTTGCATTGTAGGAAAAGTTTTAAATTAAGCTTGCACTAGAGTATTTATCAACAAGCAAATGGGTATAACAATCACTAACAAGTAGATGGTTAATTTTACAATTAAAAATTTAAATCTAAGATCTACTAATTTTTTTTTGTTATAAACTTTATGCTATTTAGATATTAGGCTTAAGCTATAAGTATTAAGAGGAGGCAAAAAGCTTAACAAAGCTGATCAAAGCAATCTTTAATATTGTCAGCGATCATTTCTGCGGGTCTACCCTCAATGTGATGTCGTTCAATGCAATGTACTATATTTCCATCCTTAAATACCGCAATACAAGGCGATGAAGGCGGAAATGGAGCCATATATTCTCTTGCTTTTGCAGTTGCACCTATGTCTTGACCTGCAAAAACAGTTGCAAAAACATCTACTTTTTTGTCAAATTCAGTCGCCATTTTTGCCGCGGGCCTTGCATTGCCAGCAGCACAACCGCAAACAGAGTTAACCATTAATAAAATAGTACCTTCTTTTTTATCTAATAGATCAGTTACTTCTTCAGGAGTTCTTAACTCCACGAATCCCACTGATGTTAAATCGGCGCGCATTGGTGCGCACATTTGCTCTGGATAATTCATATTTTTTTATTTGTACAAAAATACGTTTATTTATCGTTTTCTCTCAAAAAAATCGGTTAATAATTTAGAACATTCATCCTTCATAACTCCACTAACAATCTCTGTTTTTGGGTGTAAAACACTTTGTGTTAATTGCGAATAACCCCTTTTTACATCTTTTGCACCATAAACGATCCTCTTTAATTGTGTCCAATATGATGCTCCAGCACACATAATACAAGGCTCAAGAGTTACATAAAGAGAGCACTCATTTAAATATTTCCCTCCCAAAAAATCAGCGGCAGAAGTAAAGGCCTGCATCTCTGCATGAGCAGTAACATCATTTAGCCTCTCAGTCAGATTGTGCGCTCTTGCAATAATCTCATTTTCACAAACAATAACGCAACCCACAGGAACTTCATCATTTTCTAATGCTTTTTGAGCCTCTTTTAAGGCTTCGTTCATAAAATGTTTTTCATTAAAAGGATTTATTTCCATAGTGCTAAATTACAAAACTAATATGTTAAATTTGCATCAAATAATTTAACAATGCTAAGAACACATAATTGCGGGATATTAAATCTTACTAATGTTTCAGAAAAGGTTACTTTAAGCGGATGGGTACAAAAAACAAGAGATCTTGGCGGAATGACCTTTGTTGATCTAAGAGACAGATATGGTATTACTCAATTAGCTTTTAATATGGATACAAATGCACCACTGTGTGCTAAAGCTAGACAATTAAGCCGCGAATTTGTTATACAAGTTATAGGAAAGGTGATTGAACGGACATCAAAAAACAAAAACCTTCCTACTGGTGATATTGAGATTGAAGTTAGTGAGCTGATAGTATTAAACAAATCAAAAACTCCTCCTTTTACTATTGAAGATGAAACAGATGGTGGAGACGAACTCAGAATGAAATATCGATATTTAGATATTAGAAGAAAGCCTATCAAAGAAAAGTTAATGCTTAGAGCGAAGGTTTCTGCCGAAACAAGAAAATATTTAGATTCAAGAGGGTTTATTGAAGTTGAAACTCCTTATTTAATTAAATCTACACCTGAGGGGGCAAGAGATTTTGTAGTGCCAAGCAGAATGAATGCCAAGCAGTTTTATGCGCTTCCACAATCTCCGCAAACATTTAAACAACTATTAATGGTTGCTGGAATGGATAAATATTATCAAATTGTAAAATGCTTTAGAGATGAAGACCTAAGAGCAGATAGACAGCCTGAATTTACTCAAATTGACTGCGAAATGTCATTTGTTAATCAAGAAGATATTTTACAAATGTTTGAAGGTTTAATTCGACATTTATTAAAACAAGTAAAAGGTGTCGAATTAAAAAGTTTTCCAAAAATAACTTATGACGATGCTATCAAGCTATATGGAACTGATAAACCAGATATTCGTTTTGATATGAAATTTGTTGAATTGACAGACCTGTGTAAAGGTAAAAAATTTGAAGTATTTAATAGTGCAGAAATAGTAGTTGGTATAAGAGCAAGAGACTGTGCTAATTTTAGCAGAAAACAATTAGATAAATTAGTAGATTTTGTAAAAACTCCCCAGGTTGGCGGAAATGGACTTATCTACTGTAAATTTATTGAAAATGGAATTTCTAAATCAAGTATTGATAAATTCTTTGATAATGCAACAAAAAATACTTGGGCAGAAAAAGCAGGATGTGCTGAGGGTGATTTACTGTTAATAATGGCCGGTAAAGAAGATAAAACCAGAAAAGCTCTTTCTTTGTTAAGACTACATTTAGCAGAAGAATTAGGCCTAAGAAATCCTCAAAAATTTGCACCCCTTTGGGTAGTGGACTTCCCTTTATTAGAGTGGGATGATGATTCGAAAAGATATCATGCTATGCATCATCCTTTTACGTCTCCAAAAGCAAATGACATACAACATCTAGATAACAAACCTGATTTAGTAAGAGCTAACGCTTATGATTTGGTTCTAAATGGAAACGAAATTGGTGGTGGTAGTATAAGAATACATGACAGAAAATTGCAAAAATTGATGTTTAAACATCTAGGATTCTCTGAAATAGAGGCAAAAAACCAATTTGGTTTTCTTATGGATGCGTTTGAGTATGGCGCTCCTCCGCATGGCGGTATTGCATTTGGTTTTGACAGGCTTTGCGCTTTAATCGGCGGAGAAGAAAGTATTCGCGATTTTATAGCATTTCCAAAAAACAACTCAGGTAGAGATATTATGATAGATTCTCCATCTGAAATCGACAGCGGTCAATTAGATGATTTAAATATAAAATTTAGTTAAAATGGGTGACAACAAAAAATATTCTAGTTGGATAAAAATCATATCTATTATCATTCCTCTAGTAGTTGCGGGTTTGTTTACAGTTAAAATAGAGTACGAGCTTCCTATATTTTTACCTCCAATATACTCTAGCATTAATGGGTTAACAGCAATTCTTTTAATAATTGCTTTTGTAGCAATAAAAAATAAAAATATCAAATTACATGAAAACTTAATGAAAATATGTATTGGTCTCTCTCTTGTTTTTTTGATTATGTACATTGCCTACCACATTACATCCACCTCTACAATTTTTGGAGATGTAAATAAAGATGGAATTAGAGATGCTAGCGAAAAAGCAGAAATAGGAAGAGAGCTATATGTTTATGCTTTTATTCTAATATCACATATTATATTGTCAATTGCTTTAATTCCTATGGTATTAACAAGCTATGTAAGAGCTATTCAAAAACAGTTTGATCCACACAAAAGAATTGGAAAAATAACTTTACCCATTTGGCTATATGTCACTATAACTGGCGTAATTGTATACATAATGATATCACCCTATTACTAACTGTATGCAACAAAATAAATCTGTAATTATTTGGCTTTTGTCTGGCTGTTTTCTAATATTTATTATGGTATTTGTTGGCGGTATTACTAGACTTACTGACTCTGGACTTTCAATGTCAACGTGGAGCTTAATTGGTGGTCCGCCTCCAATGAATCTACAAGAATGGAGTTCTGCTTTTGAAACATACAAACAAACACCAGAAGGAAAAGTTAACTCTAATTATACGCTATCTGACTTTAAATATATATTTTTCTGGGAGTATCTTCATAGAATGTTGGGCAGACTACTAGGGATAATCTTTCTTCTCCCGTTTATTTACTTTTTAATAAAGAAAAAACTATCAAAAAAAAATATTATTCAATGTAGTATACTTTTAGTTATGGGAGCCTCTCAAGGATTAATAGGATGGTGGATGGTAAAAAGTGGATTAGTTGATAGGCCAGATGTTAGCCATTACAGACTGGCAGTTCATCTAACTACCGCCTTTTTAACTTGTTCATATACTCTTTGGGTGGCACTTGATCTCATTTTTCCAAAACCACGACAAGGAAACATATTTCTATTTAATAAATTATTTCTATTATTTGTTTTGATTATTGCACAAATAGTCTATGGAGCTTTTGTTGCTGGTCTAAAAGCGGGTAGAATTTATAACACATGGCCAAAAATGGGAGATAAATGGATTCCTGAATCTATTTATTTAGACGCTGGTGCAAATTCTCAATTTATTCATAGAATTTTAGGATTAATTATTGTTTTTTTTACATTTTATATATGGAAAAAAGCAAAGAAATTAAATCTTTCACGATTAGAAAATATCGTGTTTAAATTACTTACTGTTGTTGTTTCTGCACAGTTTATTCTGGGGGTTATTACGCTTATTACTGGGGCCCCAATTTTTCCAGCACTTTTGCACCAAATACTTGCATTTTTCCTTTTACTAATTCTAGTGTTTAATTTATTTTTATTTAAAAATACTAAGAAAAAAAGCGATCAACAACAAAAACTATCTGCATTATAGGTAGATAAAGAAAAGAAGAAAACATTAATTTTCTAGCTGTATCATCATCAGTATTTATATATAGATTTATTGATTTTATAGTGAACCAAATACCAAGCAATAAAATTAAGCTAGCGGCATAAATAGACAATTTTAATCCTGGCACATTAAATAAAAAAGGAACAAGAGAAATAACCGTCATTAATATCGATGTGAAAATTGAAATTACTGCAGGATATCTATTTTTTCTACCACCAAAAAGCATCTTAAATCCAGCTTTTTTATAATCTTCATGTTGTACCCATGCAATGGATATAAAGTGTGGGAATTGCCAAAAAAACTGAATTGCAAACAATACTCCAGCTGCTAACTCAAATTTATCAGTTGCAGCAACATAGCCTAAAAGAAATGGAATTGCTCCAGGAATCGCACCAACAAAAATAGAAATAGTAGAGACTCTTTTTAAAGGGGTGTAAGATAAGACATACAATAAAATAGATATTAATCCAAAAAATGAAGATTTTGACATTCCGCCATAAATTGTTCCATGTGGATTGATTTTATTTAATAAAAATAATCCAAGCGTGCCAATAGCTATACAAAAAATAAATGCTTTAAATGTTGTTAAATTGCCTTGAGGAAGCGGCCTGCTTAGAGTCCTTTGCATTAAACTATCCTGATTTCTTTCTAATATTTGATTAAATCCATTTGCTGATCCTGTAACAAAAAAACCGCCAGCAGTTAAATAAAGAAAATAATATATGTTAAATTCCTCAAATCCTAATAAATAACCAATCATAGCTGAAAAAACTACCGTAAAAGACAGTTTTAACTTTAGTAATTGTCCAAAATGTTGAATCATTACAATATTTTAAACAGTTTGTTTTTTTTGTTTCTGAAAGTAATAGAATAATCCAAAAAGAACCATAGCGANATATGGCATAGCCATTAAATACANTATTCCCTGATTCAAACCTAANCCNGCACTACCNCCATCTTTTATATTAGCCTCAACTGCTGCCTTACACATCGCGCATTGAGCATANATAAAATTCGTATAAAAAAACAAAAAAAAAAGAAAGAAAAAATCTTCTATTANTCATTATCTTTTACTGGTCTTTGATATTCTGCCAACAATACTTTAACATCATTAATTAAATCTTTCATCTGTGCATCATTAGTNCCATCATATACTCCAACTACATTGTTNTTCCTATCAATTCCTGATCTTACTCTTCCTTCTCTATCAATTAATACAAAGTATTCAGAATGTAAAAAGCCCCCTGGAGCTAAAGAATCACGACTTACATTAACAAAATACGANCTAGCAATTTCATATANCTCCTTCTTATCTCCAGTAACAAAATCCCAATTNGATAAATCAATATTAACATACTTTGATTTTAATTNGTTAACATAATCCATCATACGCTCTGGAGTATCATTAATAGGGTCCACTGTATGAGATAGAAATCTAATCTTAGGATACATTCTCAATTTTCTCTGAACATATGCCATATTTTTTGTCATAACTGGACANATAGTAGGGCACGATGTAAAAAAGAAATTTGATATATATATGTTTCCATAAAGACTNTCGTTAACTATAGTNTCATTNTCTTGATTAATAAAAGAAAATGGGGGAATCTTATGTTCTGCTTGTCCAATTATCTCNAACTTACTAAAAGTATTATACCCTCGAGTCGTATAGAAATAAACCAATATTGGAAGCACAAATATTAAAAAAAGTGTTATCCCAATGTTAAAATTCTTAATTGCTTTTTTACTTAACATATAGTTTAATGCATCAAATAAGCNTAACCAGCCTCNCTAATCAAAATAAAAAGAAGATACGGAACNAATATAAATGCCGGCAGTAAAATTGTCCATCTTAAATTTTTTCTTTCATCTCCAAGATGCATAAATGTCATAACTATATATGCGGCTTTTATAATAGTTAAAATAATAAATATATGCGTAAGCCAAGCTAATCCTAAAAACTTATCATAAACTATAAACTCTGGTAGTTTCTCGTTAACTTTCAGTATTCCTAATAGTACTTCAAAGCTAGTGACAAATAAGAGTATCCAAAAGACTCTCCATATCCACCAATTTCCCTTTTTTTCTGTCCCCATAATTTAAACTTTATATTTTAAACTAAATAAAAGAAGGTAAAAACAAATACCCATACTAAATCAACAAAATGCCAATATAAACCAACTTTTTCTACCATTTCATAATGACCCCTTTTTTCGTATGTTCCTTTAATTACATTAATTAAAATTACAATTAATATAATAACTCCGCTAAAAACATGAAAACCATGAAAACCCGTTATAAAATAAAAATAATCTGCAAACAACCTATGGCCATATTCGTTTTCATATAGATCAGCTCCTACAATTACTTTAGTTGCATTTTTATTAAGGTAATCTATTGATTCTGANTTTGTTAAGAATTTTTTATTTGCTTTTCTAATATTAAATTCTGGTTTTAATTTTAGCTGTTCAATTAAAATCTCTAAGTTTTGTGCATCAAAACCTGCTTTCATCTCAGGAGTTAAGTCTTTTAATCCAGAATATTTTAAGATGTGATCATTAGAATATTTATCTATATCCATTAGCTTATAAACCGAGGATAATTTTTCTCCTTCAGCAATATGTACAACAAATTCTGTCTTTGTAGCAATACCACCCTTATCACCATGAATAAAATGCCCCCACTCCCATGCTTGAGATCCCAAAAACAAACACCCTCCAACAATAGTTAGGGAAAGCCAAAGAATCACCTTNTTTTTTTGCATTTTATGACCGTAGTTTACTGCTAACACCATTGTAACAGAGCTCATTATTAAAATAAAGGTCATTAATGCAACAAAAAGAAGTGGATGCTCACCATGTAAAAAAGGAAAATGAGTAAAAACATCTTCAGGAACTGGCCACACTTCTGGATATTTAAATCTACTAAAGCCATACGCAGCTAAAAAAGCAGAAAATGTTAATGTGTCTGTAATAAGGAAAAACCACATCATTAACTTACCATAGCTAGCAGCATAAGGCTTATCNTCTCCTTGCCATGCTGTTCCGTAATCTTCTTTTTCTGACATATATTTTTAAATTTTAAATCTTTACAAAAATAAAGATTTTGTTATTTACTAAACTATTTTCCTGTGTTTTATCAAAAATACTTTAAAAAGACAAATAAATAAATCCACAATAAGCCAACAAAGTGCCAATAAATAGAAGTTAAATCNAATCCTAATGAATCTTTTAAANTATATTTACCTTTACTTGTTTTAATTGCGGTAATAAACACAGCTATTAATCCTCCAATTAAGTGACACAAATGAGCAAGAGTTATAACATATAAAAAAGAACCAGATACGTTACTTCCCTCTCCTGTTAAAAAGACTCCTTGATTNGTTAAATCCTGCCATCCTCTAAACTGGAAATAAGAAAACAACGCGCCAAGAAAAAAAGTAGCTAAAATAAAATTAGACGATGTCTTCTGATTATTAATTGTTTTTTTAGCAATAACTAGAGTAACACTACTTAAAACAATAATTATTGTGCTATACATAAACCAATCAGGCAACAGAAAATCAACCCAATTACCTTGTGGTTTTCTAACCACATAAGCAGAAGTTAATCCTGCAAAAAACATGATAATAGAGCCTATACCAATCCAAAGTAACTGCTTTAACGATCTATTGTGGATAAGATTCATTGGTTAATTAAGATTAATGTTCCTCTTCCCCTTCTTTTAGAGGCTCTGTTTGTAAAATAAAATCCTCTTCTAAGCCTGGCTTAGAGTAATCATATGCCCATCTATGCACTGTTGGCANTTCGCCAGGCCAATTTCCATGTATTCTCTCTACTGGAGTTGTCCATTCTAAAGAATTTGATTTCCATGGGTTCTTAGTTGCTTTAGTTCCNTTAAAAATACTGTAAAAGAAATTAAATAAGAAAAGAATCTGGACAATTGCACCCGCTAAAGCAAAAAATGTAATTATGTCATTAATATCACTCAGCCCATCAAACATAGGAAAAGCAGTATTTGTGTAATACCTTCTAGGAAGTCCTGCCAATCCTAAAAAATGCATAGGGAAAAATACCCCATACGCACAAATAAAAGTAAGCCAAAAATGTAAATAGCCTAAATTCTTATTCATCATTCTTCCATACATTTTNGGAAACCAATGATAAACTCCCGCTAACATTCCGTATATGGCAGAAAGACCCATTACAATATGAAAATGACCAACTACAAAATATGTATCATGCACATTAATATCTAACGCACTATCACCTAATATAAGACCAGTTAATCCTCCAGTTATGAATGCTGAAACGCCAGCAATAGCGAATAACATAGCTGGAGTAAATCGAATATTTGCNCTCCATAGTGTTGCCAAATAATTAAATACCTTAACAGCAGATGGTATAGCAATAAGCAAAGTTGTAAAAGTAAACACTGAACCCAAAAAAGGATTCATTCCAGTCATAAACATATGATGACCCCAAACAATAAANGAAAGAAAGCCTATAACCAGAATAGATATAACCATTGCTTTATAACCAAAAATTGGCTTTCTTGAGTTAACTGATATTACTTCAGATATAATACCTAAAGCTGGCAACAAAATAATATACACCTCTGGATGACCTAAAAACCAAAAGAGATGCTCAAATAATATAGGGCTTCCTCCCATGTTGTGTAGCATTTCTCCATTAACAATAATGTCTGAAAGATAAAAACTAGTGCCAAAAGATCTATCAAAAAGTAGCAGAAGGCCACAAGATAAAAGAACTGGAAAAGAAAGGACTCCTAATATTGCTGTCACTAAAAGCGCCCAAACTGTTAAAGGCATTCTTTGCATAGACATTCCCTTGGTTCGCAGATTTAGTATAGTTACTATATAATTTAGACCTCCTAATAATGATCCAACTACAAATAAAGTAATACTAATAAGCCATAACGTCATTCCTGTTCCTGATCCAGGAATAGCCTGAGGAAGAGCACTAAGAGGAGGGTAAATTGTCCAGCCTCCTGATGCTGGGCCTCCTTGTACATATATTGAAGAAATCAAAACAACTGTTGCTATAAAAAAGAACCAGTAAGATAACATGTTTATAAATCCGGAAGCCATATCTCGTGCACCAATTTGTAAAGGGATCAAAAAATTAGCAAAAGTTCCCGAAAGTCCCGCTGTTAATACCCAAAAAACTAAAATTGTACCATGCATGGTAACTAATGCTAAATATTTATCTGGATTTAATGCTCCCATCTCATTTACCCAAGAACCTGGAAGTAAACTATATAAAATAGAGGTTTCTCCAGGATTTGCTAATTGCACTCTAAAAACAGCTGACATAATCATGCCTAAAACAGCCATAATCATTCCTGTAATTAAGAATTGCTTAGCAATCATCTTATGGTCTTGTGAGAAAATATATTTTGTTATAAATGTTTCTTTATGATGATCCGACATCTTATTGTTTTTGAGTTAATAATTTTTCTGATAAAGTTTTTTTAGACGCAATCCACGCATCATATTCTTCTTGCGTCTCAACAACAAAGTTCATCTGCATGTTGTAGTGCGCTGATCCGCATATTTTATTACATAACAAAACATAATCAAAATCTTCTCCTTCCTCTTCTCTCATCTGTTTTGTTGTTTTTGTAGGTGTAAAAGCAAATTGTGTTATAAGCCCTGGAACACAATTCATCTGAACTCTAAAGTGTGGTAAAAATGCAGAATGAATAACGTCTCTAGATCTAAATTTTAATAATACCGGCTTACCAACAACTAAGTGTACCTCTCGTAACAACTTATCATCCAAAGCGTGTTCATCCTGCATATCAACTCCAGTTGCATTGTCACTAGTAACTAATTTAAAGTTAGAATTGCCAAGCTGATTATCTTTACCTGAACTTCGAGCTGTCCACTTAAACTGCTCAGAATATAGTTCTATTACTTTAGCGTCAGAAGTGTCAACATTCATTACCTCATCCCAGGTTTTTAATCCGTAAATTATAACTCCCGTTAACACAATTGTTGGAATAATTGTCCAAATAAATTCTAACTTGTTGTTATGCGCAAAAAAATATGCTGTATTGTTTTTGTTGCCTCTGTATCTATAAGCAAAATAAAAAAGCATCGGAGTTAGTATAAAGAACACAACCAAAATCATCCCCATTGTAAATTGCATTAGCACATCTATTTTAGAACCATGAACAGATGCCGCTTCAGGTAACAGCAAATGATTCCATTCAAACATTTGCCAAATAACAAAGATAACAAAGCCTAGTCCAACAACTAAATATAACACGCCTTGTGTTTTGTTGTCATTATCTGTTACTTCATTAACATCCTCATTTTTTAGTTCCGCTAGCAATTCGCTAACCCTTGTAAGTTGTACTAAAGAAACTATAACCAATAGCACAACTAATGCAATCAATATATTTGTCATTATGTAATTTTTTCACCGACAAAAATATGAAATCATAAGCAATGAAAAAACGATTTTTGTCATAATTTGCAACACAGATTATTTAGAACTAGTTTAACTTTAACAGGTATAGGAAACCTTTGAACTCTGCTACGGTGTTTTTCAAAAGTAATTTGTGATCTAAACAGAACTAATTATTACAAATATTTGTTAGTCGTGGTAGTGTCTTTTGTAGCTCAATCATTCCTTTTTTAAATTTAATTTTACTCTTTTATGGCTGTAAAACATTTTCTTTTTCTCAGAACCTTTTCTTATTTTTTTTTGAAGATCAGCAGGTAAATTAACCACCTCGACACATTCAACAGAACAACAGTTTTTAAACTTGATTTTACAACTATCACACTGCAAAAACAATAAATTGCAATTTACATTAGCACAATTTACATGCGTGTCAAATGGTTTCCCGCATTGATGACAATTACTAATAATATCGCCGGAGACACGCTCCCCTCTTCTTTCGTCAAAAACAAAATTCTTTCCTGTAAATTTGTTCTTGATAGAAAGATCATCATTCAATTGCCTAACATAGTCTATTANNCCACCGTGCANTTGGTTGACGTCATTAAATCCATGATGTTTTAAATATGCTGAAGCTTTTTCACATCTAATACCTCCAGTACAATATAGTAATACTTGTTTGTCCTCTTTGCCTTGTAACATATCTTTAACCATGGGCAATTCCTCTTTAAATGTTTCTGCATCAGGACAAATNGCTCCTTTAAATCTNCCTATCTCNCTTTCATAATGATTACGCATATCAACGACTACAGCTCCATTCTCCATNGCNTCATTCCACTGCTTTGCATTTAAATGTTTACCAACATTTGTAACATCATATTCATCTATTTTAAGTCCATCTGCAACTATTTGCTTGCGAACTTTTATAGTTAGTTTAAAAAAAGAGAGCCCATNGTCTTCTATTGCAATTTTAATCGGCATATTTAAAAAGCCCTTCTTTGAGTATAAATTATTTCTAAATGCATCCCAATTATTTATTGGTACGCTTANCTGTGCATTAATACCTTCTTGAGCCAAATAAATTCTTCCCAAAACACCTAAATCTTTCCAAGCTGCGTACAGCTCATCTCTTAACTTNTCTGGGTGGTCAAGTATAACATATTTATAAAAGGAAACTGTTTTTCTTTTAATCGTTTCTTTTTTGAGTAGCCGCATTGCCTGCTGCTTGCTCAATTTATTAAACATTCCTTTTTTACCTGTATTAGGATCCATTAGTTTAATTTATTTAATACAAAGGTATAAAATATTCANAGNTCATTGACTTTNATTTATGCCTATAAAAATAATGTATAATATTATCTTTGTCAAAATATTTTTAGATGCAAGAAAGAATTTTAATAATTGGTTCTTCTGGGCAAATTGGCACAGAACTTGTAATTGCGCTTCGTCAAATATATGGAGATGAAAATGTAATTGCCTCTGATATCCGTTCATCTTCTGAAGAGGTGATGAGTTCTGGTCCATTTGTAGAAATGGATATAATGAATGAAAAACTACTAAGAAAAGTTGTTAAAAATTATAAAATCACTCAAGTTTATTTGCTAGCTGCTCTACTATCAGCAAAAGCCGAAAAAAATATTGCTATGGGGTGGCAGTTAAATATGCGATCTCACTCACATGTTTTAGATTTAGCTAAAGACGGTTTAATTAAGAAAATTTTCTGGCCGTCATCAATTGCTGTTTTTGGCCCTACAACTCAAAAAGAAAACACCCCTCAACATTCAATAATGGAACCAAATACAGTTTACGGAATTACAAAATTAGCTGGAGAAAGATGGAATGAATATTATTTTAATAAATTTGGCGTGGATGTAAGGAGTCTCAGATATCCTGGTCTTATTGGCTGGAAGGGCACTCCTGGTGGAGGAACAACAGATTATGCAGTGGATATTTTTCATCATGCTATAAAAAACAAAAAATATGAGTGCTTCTTGTCTGAAAACTCAAGACTTCCTATGATGTATATGACTGATGCGATCCGAGCCACAATTCAATTAATGGAAGCCCCTTCAAAGAAGGTTAAGATTAGATCTTCATATAATTTAGCTGGAGTAAGTTTCACACCAAAAGAAATTAGCAAGGAAATTTCAAAACATATTCCTAACTTTGAAATCTCTTACAATAGTGATTTCAGGCAAAAAATTGCTGACTCCTGGCCACATTCGATTAATGATGAACAGGCAAAAAATGATTGGGGATGGGTATTAGAATATGATCTAGAAAAAATGACTAACGATATGATAATTAATTTAAAAAAATGTAACGTTCCAATTTAATGAGTCGAAAAATACAGATATACAATACACTTACAAAACAAAAAGAAAACTTTAACCCCATAGTGCAAAATCATGTTGGGATGTATGTTTGTGGCCCTACTGTTTACGGTGATCCTCATTTGGGACATGCTCGTCCTGGAATTACTTTTGATATTGTCTTTAGATACTTTAATCATTGTAAATATAATGTTAGATATGTACGCAACATTACTGATGCCGGTCATCTAGAAAATGATGCTGATGAAGGAGAAGATAAAATCTCCAAAAAAGCGAGATTAGAACAATTAGAGCCAATGGAGATTGTTCAATTCTATACTTTGAGATACCATAAAGCCATGCAAGCTCTAAACTGTTTAGCCTCATCAATTGAGCCAAGAGCAACAGGACACATCATTGAGCAAATTGAAATGGTAAAGCAAATACTAAAAAATGGCTTTGCCTATGAAATAAATGGCTCCGTTTATTTAGATGTAAATAAATACAATAAAACATACCCTTATGGAATTTTATCTGGAAGAAATATAGAGGACACTTTAGAGGGGACAAGAGAATTAGATGGGCAGTCTGAGAAAAAAAGTCCAGTTGATTTTGCTATTTGGAAAAAAGCAAGCCCCGAACATATTACGAGATGGCCATCTCCTTGGGGCGAAGGATTCCCAGGATGGCATATGGAATGTTCTGCCATGAGTGAGAAATATTTAGGAAAAACATTTGACATACATGGTGGTGGACTGGACTTAGTATTTCCTCATCATGAAGCTGAAATCGCACAATCAAATGCTTGTAATAATTGTAGCCCAGTTAATTATTGGATGCATAATAATATGATTACCGTTGATGGTAAAAAAATGGGGAAATCTCTTGGTAATTTTATAACTTTAGAAGAGTTTTTTACAGGAAATCATTCGAAGTTGGAGAAATCATATTCTCCTATGACTATCCGTTTTTTCATATTGCAAGCGCACTATAGAAGCACCATTGATTTTGGAAATGAAGCGCTTCAAGGGGCAGAAAAAGGAGTTTCAAAACTTATGAGTGCAATGGAAACATTGCAAAAAATAGTCCCATCAAAAAGCTCAACTTATAATGTAAGTGAGTTAGAAAGCAAATGCTATAGTGCAATGGATGATGATTTTAATACTCCTATTTTAATCGCCCACTTATTTGATGGTGTAAGAATAATCAACTCTGTGAAAGATGGCAAAGAAAGTCTTTCTTCTAGTGATTTAGAAAAATTAAAAACCCTATTCAATACTTTTGTTACAGATATTTTGGGCCTTATTTCTGCAAAAAACAATACTAGCAATGATCTAACCAATGAAGTCATGGATTTAGTTTTAAAACTAAGAGATAATGCAAAATCAAGTAAGGATTTTACAACTGCTGATTTGATAAGAGAATAACTAAACAAACTAAATATTCAAGTTAACGATAGTAGAGATGGTAGTAATTGGAAACTTAATACTTAAACCTATGTTGCGTTATTGTGCATTTTCTTTTTTTTGTGGTCTTCTTTTGGCCTGTTCAAATGTGCCTGAAGCTAAGAAGAATCCCAATCCAAAAGTAAAAATTGAAGTCCCAAAGTTTAATGCTGATTCAGCTTATTATTTTATAGAAAAACAAGTAAGTTTTGGGCCTAGGGTAATAAGTAGCAATGCCTGGAAAAATTGTGCTTTATGGCTAGAAAAAAAGTTGAAAACTTATACGCCTCATGTAATAGTTCAAGAGGCTCCAATTACAACTTATGACAGGAAAAATCATACCTTAAAAAATATTATCGCAACTTTTTCTCCAAAAAAGAATAATCGAATCGCACTTTTTGCGCACTGGGATAGTAGGCATGTTGCTGATTATGATACTATAAACCAAGACTCCCCTATTCTAGGCGCTAATGATGGTGGAAGTGGGGTAGGCGTTCTGTTAGAACTAGCGCGTCATTTTAACACTAAAAATCCAAACATCGGTGTAGATATTATCCTTTTTGATGCAGAAGATTATGGTCAACCTGAAAATTCTGGATTTCCGATTATGCAAAATTCGTGGTGTTTAGGATCACAATATTGGAGTAAAAACCCTCATCAACCAAACTATTTTGCTCGATACGGAATTTTATTAGATATGGTTGGGGCAAAAAATGCAACTTTTAGGCATGAAGAATTTTCATCTTTTTTTGCACCTAATATTTTACAAAAAGTCTGGAAGAAGGCCAGTCAATTAGGGTTTAGAAATTATTTTGTTTTTGAAAATTCTAAACAAATTATTGATGATCACTATTATGTAAATACAATTATTGGTATTCCAACTATTGATATTATTGAATTTGACCCCGCTACAGAAACTAATTTTAATAAACATTGGCACACTCATAGAGATGACATGAACAATATCGATAGGAACACCTTAAATGCCGTTGGACAAACTTTATTAGAAGTTATTTATAATGAATGAGTTTTTAAAAAACTAAAAATAGTTAAACGACTTTAACTTTAATAGAACAGTATTATTCGTCACATCCTTGAACATAGAGAATCTCAAAATCCGAAACTAAAAAAATATTTTGTTTTGCAAAAATCTTTTTCTTTACCTGGCCTTTCATAGAGCATTCCATCGGATAATATTCCATTTCACAAACTGCTAAATACAAATCTCTTAATTCCGCCATATTTTCATTTGGGAATTCCAAATAGTATTCAACAAGCGTTTTTTCATCTTTAAAAATATGCTGCCCTTCACCATAAATCCACCAGCCTTGATGGGTGGTAATTTTTTTATTTTCAATTATTACCTCCAGCTTGTTTTTTCGACCATTAACATCTTCTAAAAAATCAACTCTAGTTTGAATTCCACANCAATAAAAAAACATTACTCCNAATAAAAAAAATATTTTATTTTTAAAATTCATTTTTTATAAAAATTCATTTCATCTATATATTTCCAAGCTTTTTCTGGCATTAAATAAGATACATCTTTTCCNGACTTTATACAGCTTCTAATAAAAGATGCTGAGATTTGCATGTAAGGAACATCTTTTACTACGTGTATATTTTTATGAAATTTATTTATTTCAAATCCNGGTCTTTGGAAGACATATATAGAATAGTCCTCTAAAATTTGCTGATAATTTTTCCATTTGTGAAAATTTTGCAAATTATCTGATCCCATNATAAGCGAGTATTTATTTTTAGGATATCTTTCTTTAAGTCGAATCAACGTATCAATAGTATAAGAAGGTTGTGGCATACTAAATTCAATATCTGAAACTTGTAATTTTGGATTGTCNTCTATTTCCATTCTTATTATCATCAGTCTGTGATGTTGTTCTAGTAAAGATTGTTTGTTTTTTAGCGGGTTTTGTGGAGAAACAACAAACATAACTTTATCAAGTTTTGAAAATTCTACCATATATGAAGCTATGATTTTGTGCCCAACATGCAAAGGATTAAAACTACCAAAAAACAATCCAATTTTCATTTTAAAAATTTATAAAGTTTATGATTGCTTGTTTTGTTTCTTGACAAGCAATGGAAAAGTCATCATTTAATACCACTATATCAAATTCTTTATGTCTTGCAATCTCATTTTCTGCTTTATCTATTCTAGTGTGCANGCTTTCTTCAGATTCTGATCCTCTAGTACTTAATCTTTCTCTTAAAATATCAACTGATGGAGGCATAATAAAAATTGCTAGACATTCTTTCTGATATTGTTTTTTTATATTCAACCCTCCCTCCACATCTACATCAAAAATTATGGCCTTCTTTTCATTTGAAATTCGTTCTATTTCTGACTTTAAGGTTCCATAAAAGTGATCTTCATACACTTCTTCCCATTCAATAAATGCATTTTCTTGTATTTTATTTTTAAAGCCCTCAATCCCCAAAAAATAATAATCTTTACCATTTACCTCATTGTCTCTTTTATTTCTACTGCATGCAGAAATAGAAAAAGAAAGTTCAGAAATGTTCTTTAACAAATAATGTACAATAGTAGTTTTGCCTGCTCCTGATGGGGCTGATATAACAATAAGTTTTTTCACTACAAAATATTTAAAAGCTGCTCTTTAATCTTTTCCAATTCANCCTTCATTTGGACAACAATTTTTTGCATATTAACATCTGATGATTTAGAGCCAATAGTATTGATTTCTCTTCCAATTTCTTGACTTATAAATCCTAGCTTCTTTCCATTTGGAGTCTCCGCACTAATGGTTTCTATAAAATAATTTAGATGCGCATCTAATCTTATCTGCTCTTCAGATATATCCTGNTTTTCTAAATAATAAATTAGCTCTTGCTCAAATCTAACTTCATCAATATTTTTAGAATCTATCTCTGCTAATTTTTTTTGTAAACTTTTTTTTACTTTTTCAATTCTTGCTTTTGAAAAAGGAGCAATTTTGCTTAATAATGTCATAAGGTTATCTATTCTGAATTTAATATCTTCTTCTAATTTTTTACCCTCTTCTATTCTAAAATTTAATAAATCCGTGATTGCACTATTTATTCCTTTCTGTATTTCGTTCCACTCATTTTTATTTGTTTTTTCTTCTACTTTTCGAATTGCCTCTGGCATATTTAAAAGGCTCGGAAAAATATCTTTACTGCTGANTTCTAGTGTTTCTGTGATTTCTTTAATTTGATTAAAATAATCAGTAATTAATTCATTATTTAGAGTATAATTTACATTGGATTCTAAATTTTCTTTCCAAATTGAAAGCTCAACTTTTCCCCTTTGGAGTTTTTCTGATATTAAATTTCTAAGTCCGATTTCTTTATCTTTGTAAATAGAAGACATCTTTATATGAGTATCTATTTGTTTTGAATTTAGCGACTTGATCTCAATAGTAAAATTTCTATTCAATATATTAACTTCGGCTTTTCCATAGCCCGTCATAGATTTTATCATATTATAAAATTTTTACAAATTTAGGAAAGTTTAGCTTTCTTATTATTTAACGAACGAACACTTACTAAATATACGCCTAAAAAAATTAGTAAGGCTGCCATTATCTTTTGATTATCTATACTGTCTACACCCCTAAAAACAGCAAATAATGAAGCTAAAAAAGGCTGTAAATAAATATAAATACTAACAGTAGTTGGACTTAACTTCTTTAGAGCTGATGAATTTAATAAATACGCTATAAATGTTGTACATATCACTACAAAAGCAATTTCCAAATAGATATGATTTGGAATAATTGCCCATTTCACTTCTAATAAGCTATTAAATCCAAACGGAATGACATACAAAAAGCCAAATCCAAAAACATAAAACAAAATTGTAATTGGATGATATTTCTTAAGTAGTGGCTTTACAAGTACTAAATACAATCCATAACTTGACGCGTTAATAAATACAAGCAAATTTNCTGTTTGGTGTAAGGAAGAAAAATCAAATTCTCCTCTTTTAAAAATCAATGTTGCTGCTCCAAGTAAACCTAAAAATATGCCTATTGCTTTTCTAAAAGTTATAGTCTCGCCGATAATTAGAAACGAAAACAAAATTACTAGAATCGGGTTAATTGTCATCACAATTGCTGCATTTATAGGAGTAGTTAAATTCAATCCTTCAAAAAACAACAATTGATTTATTGCAACTCCAAAAATTGCACATGTNGCTAATAGCAAAATATCTTTTCTGTCTACTTTTTCATTAATAAATAAAAAATAGGAAAACGAAAATAATAATAGTGCTCCAATTACTCTTAGTAAAATAAAACCTGACGGCATAATAAAATCAGGCATTACATCCTTAGCAAAAGTAAAATTGATTGCGTAAATTAAATTTGCAAAAAATAATGATATGTGAGCTAAAATAGTTTTGTTCAAGAAAAGTATTTTTAAGCAAAAGTAAAATTTAATGCCGCAACTTTTAATACTTTTGCTTAAAGAAAAATAAAATTACACAAAATGAAATTCGGAACCAAAACAATACATGCTGGGCAAAAGGCAGAAGCAACAACAGGAGCAATAATGACGCCAATATACCAAACTTCAACATACATTCAAGCTACTCCCGGAGATCATAAAGGGTATGAATATTCAAGAACAGGAAATCCAACAAGAAGTGCTTTAGAAAAAAATCTAGCCGCATTAGAAAATGGCAAATATGGGCTATGTTTTGGCAGTGGTCTTGGAGCTATTGATGCTATTATTAAATTACTCTCNCCTGGTGACGAGATAATTTCTACTAACGATTTATATGGAGGGACATATCGCATTTTTACCAAAATATTTGAAAATTATGGAATCAAGTTTCATTTTGTTGGAATGGATAACACTAAAAACATTGAAGCTTATATAAATAAAAATACAAAAATGCTTTGGGCAGAAACGCCCACAAATCCAATGCTGAACATTATTGATATTTCAGCACTAAGTAAGATCTCTAAAAAACATAGCCTTATTTTTGTTGTTGATAATACTTTTGCAACTCCTTACTTACAAAAGCCATTAGATCTAGGAGCCGATATTGTTATGCATTCTCTTACAAAATATATGGGGGGGCATTCAGATGTCGTGATGGGCGCAGCTATCTGCAAAAATGATTACTTAGCCGAAAAATTATACTTTATTCAGAACTCATGCGGGGCTGTTCCCGGCCCTATGGATTCATTTCTAGTATTAAGGGGCATAAAAACTCTTCATATTAGAATGCAGAGGCACTGTGAGAACGGGAAAAAAATTGCCCTTTTTTTAAAAGATCACTCAAAAGTGGGCGATGTATATTGGCCGGGTTTAAAATCCCACATAAATCANGACATAGCTAAAAAACAAATGACTGATTTTGGCGGTATGGTTTCATTTAATATTAGAGGCAATAAATTATCAGATGCAATAACAGTAGTCTCAAATATGCATTATTTTTCTCTAGCTGAAAGTTTAGGGGGAGTAGAATCATTATGTGGGCATCCTGCCAGCATGACTCATGCTGCAATTCCTAAAGAGGAAAGAGAAAAAACTGGAGTGGTTGATTCTCTAATTAGATTAAGTGTAGGAATTGAAGATGTCACTGATTTAATAGGGGATTTAAAACAAGCTCTTGAAAAATTATAATTGCAAAAAGTAGCATTCATAACAGGAACTAGTAAAGGAATAGGAAAAGCTGTTGCAGAGCTTTTACTAACTAAAAATTATATTGTATTTGGATATTCAAGAACAAATACTATTAAACATCAAAATTTTAAATTTACAAGAATAGATTTATCTAATTTAAAAGACGTTCTGGAATTATCCTTTCCTAAATTGAATAATACCGAAGTGTTACTTATAAATAATGCAGCTATAATTGGAGAAATTCTGCCTTTAGATTGTAAAAAAGAATATGAAATTATAGATGAGTACAATATTAATATTATAGCACCAACTATACTGTCTGCGCGCTTCATTAAAGCGTTTAAAGAGAATAAAAAAATCATACTTAATGTCAGTTCAGGAGCTAGTGAAAAGGCAATTTCTTCATGGAGTACTTACTGTTCAGCTAAATCTGCCTTAGATAGATTAACTCATGTTGTTGCTGAAGAAAACCATAAAAATTTAACCATTTTCTCTGTAAATCCAGGTGTAGTTGATACGAAAATGCAAGAAAAAATTAGAAATGCAAATCCAAATTTATTTCCTCTTTTAAGCAAATTTTCCAACTATTATTACAATAATGAGTTAGAAAAGACAAAAACTGTAGCTCAAAAATTTCTTTATATCATCCAAAATCACACGAAATTCACTAAAAATATACTCTCAATTAGAGATATTACGCTAAACTCATTGTTTTTCACTGTTTTATATTAAAAAAACACTTAACNANCTGNTTNTCAANNAATTAAANNGNCTCGTAATTTTTAACAAGTTTCTGTTTAAAAACCCAACAATTTTTATGATTTGATTATCTGCAAAACANTCATAAACNACTNATTATCATATGTTTAAANAAAAAATTGAAGATCAAAAACATGAAGAAATGAGAAAATGACATTTAAAAAGATTTTTCCGAAACTATTTTAACATGATAGAAATTATGTTCTAAGTTTGGCATCAGTATTAACCAAATTAATTTTAAATTATGGACGGAGTATTTAAGTACATGAACGGGTTCTTTAAAGGACTAACAGGTTTAATCATGACGGTTTTAGGTCTTGGTGTTGCAGTAGAAATCCTTTACGGAGGAGGCGCACTAATGGGAATTTCTGTTATTGACAATGTAATGGGAGTTATCAATGGTCTTGGAAGTGCAGGATTTGCAGGATTAGTTGGCCTATGTGTTTTATGGAATCTATTGACTGCTAAGTAATAAATAGATGTTTTTGTAATAAAATAGCCCTGCGATTGTAGGGCTATTTTATTTAATATATTTACCAAAATAATTTTTAAATAAAAATAAATGGACAATATATTCTCTGGCCTTAAGAAGCTATTAACCTCATTAATATCTTTAGGCCTACAATTTTTATGTTTAGGTGTTATTGTACAACTGTTAATTGATGAAAAAATACTAGGGTGGGATCCAATTGGAAATATTCAAGATGCTGGACCTGCTTTTATAGGNGTTATTGCTTTTATAGTTTTATATCTTCTTTTTAACAAAAAATAAAAATTAGTGAGCCTGTAACCAGTTCGCCCCCTCTCCTATATCAACAATTAATGGAACCTTAAGACTAATAGCATTTTCCATTTTACTTTTTACAAGAGATTTTAATTCTTCCTTTTCTGAGTAGTACATATCAAAAACTAATTCATCATGAACTTGTAACAGCATTTTGGATTTCATTTTTCTTGCTTCTATTTCCTTGTCAATCTGAATCATGGCCATCTTTATAATATCTGCAGCTGATCCCTGTATTGGNGCATTTATGGCATTTCTTTCTGCCATTGCTCTTACAACGCTATTTTTAGCATTAATATCTTTCAAATACCGTCTTCTTCCCATAATTGTTTCAACATACTCATTTTTTTTAGCCTGATCAATTGACCAATGCATATATTCTNTAACTTTAGGAAATTGTTCAAAATAATTATTAATAATTTCTTTTGCTTCTTTTCTGCTAACACCGATGTTCTGAGATAGACCGAATGGAGAAATACCATAAATAATTCCAAAATTTACTGATTTTGCATTTGAACGCATAGTTCTATCAACTTGCTCTAAAGGAACTTTATATACTTTTGCTGCTGTTGCAGAATGAATATCAATCCCATTGTTAAAAGCGTTAAGCAATCCCTCATCAAGACTTAAAGAAGCCATTATTCTAAGTTCTATTTGAGAATAATCAGCTGCCATTAGAGTGAAATCCGTGTTTCTTGGAATAAAAGCTTCTCGCACTCTCATTCCCAGCTCTGTTCTAATAGGTATATTTTGTATGTTGGGTTTAGCGGATGAAAGGCGACCAGTTGAGGCCACAGATTGATTAAAGGTACTGTGAATTCTTTTCGTCCTAACATTAACTAAATCAGGCAGTGTGTTTACATATGTAGAAAGCAGTTTTTTGATTCCTCTAAAAGCTAATATCTCATCAATTATTGGATGTGCTTGCTTCAGCTTTAATAGCTCTTCTTCTGATGTTGAATATTGACCTGACTTAGTTTTTTTAGGTTTTGTACTAACTTTCAGTTTCTCAAAAAGAATCTCTCCCAATTGCTTAGGTGAAGCTATATTAAACTCTTTTCCGGCAAAATTATAAACTCTTGAACTAATAATCGCTATCCTTTTTGTAAGTTCAACACTAAAATCCTCTAGCATTTCCACATTTAGCGCAATCCCTTCAAGCTCCATTTTTGCAAGAACCCTTAACAAAGGAAGCTCTATTTTTTCAAATAGTTCAAACATTCCTGTTTTATTCATTTCTTCATTTAAAATGTTATAAAGATTAAAAATAGTATTAGACCTTTCGCAGGCATAATCTTTTAACAATGAATTACTTAACTCTGAAAACAGCACCTTGTTTTTCCCTTTTACTAAAACTTCATCTTTTGTTTGTAAACTAATAGCTAAATAATTTTCAGAAACCAAATCCAAGGAATTTCTCAAATCAGGATGTAGTAAATAATGTGCTATTCGCACATCAAATATTTTTGCTTTTATCTGAATGTTATGAGCAAGTAAAATCTTAATTATAAATTTTAAATCAAAGCCAATTATTGTAAGGCTTTCATCCTCAAAAAGTTCTTTAATAATTGATGAGTTTACATTTTTAAATAAACAGTATTGCCCCTCTTCTGAAATATATGTTACTGCAAAACCTAATATGTTAGAGTCCAATGCGTCATCCTTGTCAGCAATTAAATAAATTGCAAATTTTTTATACACCTTAATTTGTCTAACAATCTCTTCTAATGACTTTACATCTTTAGCAAAAACAAAATTTTTGTTAGCTATTGCTAGCTGGGTCCCCGATTCATGTTGAGCAAATAAATCATACTGAGAAGGCTTTCCTAAATTTTCCTTTGAAAGTGTTGCTTGTTTAGACTCTTTTTTCGATTTAAAATTACGATCAACAATTCGCTTTAAAAGTGTTCGAAATTCTAGTTCTTCAAAAAGCTCGGTTATTTTATCTATATTTAATGGTGTATATTTTAATACATCCTCATCAAAATCTATAGGAACATCTGTAATAATTGTAACTAATTTTTTACATAAAAGCCCTATTTCTTCAGACGACTCTATCTTCTCCTTCATTTTTCCTTTTAACTGATGTGTATTTGCGAACAAGCCCTCCATACTATCATATTTGTTTAAAAACTTCTGCGCGGTTTTTTCGCCAACACCAGGAATTCCAGGAATATTATCTGCAGAATCTCCCATCATTCCTAAAAAATCAATCACCTGATCAACTCTTTTTATGTTAAATTTTTCAAGCACTTCAGAAACGCCCCAAATAGTAGTAGGTCTCCATTTGTTTCCAGGCCTATACATAAAAGTGTTCTCAGTAACTAATTGGGCAAAATCTTTATCAGAAGTCATCATATATGTTGTATACCCCTTTTGCTCTGCTTTTTTTGCCAATGTGCCAATTACATCATCTGCTTCGAAACCATCTTGATATAATTTAGGGATATTAAAAGCATCCAATAATTTATCTATATATGGTAGGGCGTCTCTAATCCCCTCAGGCATTTCCTGCCTATTAGCTTTATATTCTGGGTATTCAATATGTCGTTTAGTTGGAGTGCTTCTATCAAAAACTACTGCAATATGTGATGGGTTTTCCTTATGGATAACTTCATTTAGAGTATTTGTAAATCCAAAAATTGCAGAAGTGTCGAGCCCCCTTGAATTTACTCTTGGATTTTGAGCAAAAGCAAAATATGCTCTATAAATAAGGGCAAAACCATCTAATAGAAATAACTTTTTTACATTGTTCATATAAATGTAAAAATACAATATATACACAATATTACTTACTTTTGCCATTTAATATTTATAGTGAAAAAATCAGATAAAAAAGAACTAACCAGAGTTTTGTCAATCCCATTTTTGTTTCTTTTAGCTATGTGGTTAATAAAGCTGATTGAAGTACAATTTGATTTTTCATTTGTTAAATTTGGAGTATTACCACAAAAAGCAACAGGTTTAAAAGGAATTTTATTTTCTCCCTTTATTCATAAAGATCTAACCCATTTGTTTAACAACTCATATCCAATATTGATCCTTGGAGGATTGTTGTTTTCTATGTACAGAAAAATAGCTTTGCAAATTTTTTTATTGTTATTTTTTATTTCCGGATTTTTACTATGGATTATTGGAAGGCCATCATTTCATATTGGGGCTAGCGGAATAATTTATGCTCTTGCTGGTTTTTTATGCATTAGCGGTATGGTACGTAAAGATCCAAGGTTAGCAGCGATAAGCCTTATAGTTGTTTTTTTGTATGGATCCATGATTTGGGGCGTTCTTCCTACGAAAGAGCCTGTTTCTTGGGAAGGTCATTTGTCAGGTTTTATTGCGGGAATATTAGTAGCCTTTTTTTATAAAAATGAGGGTCCTAAACGTAAAAAATATCAGTGGGAGATAGATGAAGAATTAGAAAGCCAAGATGATAATGCAAATAATATTAAAATCAACTACATCCTTAAAAAAGAAAACCCTCGCTCTTAATTTTTTTTAAGTTTAACAATTCCCCAATTAGATGCATACCAGGCTCTTTCATGTAAATAATATAATACCATTTTAGTAATTAATTCTGCTGTAATTATTTTTACGCCAGTTAAAGCATCTCCTGTAAATATCCAGGCTAATATCAAAGTATCCAAAGTACCTATAATCCTCCAAGTTACTGTTTTTATAATATGTCTTTTCTTATTTCCTGTTTTTTTCTGCTTTTCTGTTTTAAAATTCCATCTGTAAGCGTACCACACTCTTTCATGAAGATAATATAATATTGTTTTGGTTACAATCTCCGTAAAAGCAATCCATCCACCGATTTTAAAAGACGATGTAAAAAAAACAGCTAATAATAATGTGTCAAGAGAGCCTAAAACTCTCCAAGTTACTGTTTTCGCAATATGTCGCTTTCTGCTTATTTTAACTTCATTCATATATCAACCATATAATACACAAATGTAAAAAAGATATCTGTAAAAAAGAAAAGAAATGATTACATGAAAAAATGTATTTTTGCTTTAAATGAAAAACATAAGGAATTTTTGCATCATTGCTCATATTGATCATGGTAAATCGACACTAGCAGACAGATTATTGGAATATACTGGAGCCATTACTGCAAGGGAAGCAGAAGATCAAGTACTTGACAATATGGATCTTGAAAAAGAAAGAGGTATTACTATCAAAAGTCATGCGATACAAATGGAATATTGCTACAATGAGATAGAATATGTTTTAAACTTGATTGATACTCCCGGTCATGTTGATTTTTCTTATGAAGTTTCAAGGTCAATTGCAGCTTGTGAAGGAGCTTTATTAATTGTAGATGCTGCACAAGGCATACAAGCCCAAACCATTTCTAATCTTTATTTNGCTCTTGAGCACGATTTAGAAATTATTCCTGTTTTAAATAAAATTGATTTACCCTCTGCTGAGCCTGAAGTAGTAAAGGATCAGATTACAAATTTAATCTTATGTGAAAAAGAAGANATTATACCTGCTAGCGCTAAAACAGGAGTTGGAATTGATGCTATTTTATCCGCGATTGTAGAAAAAATCCCACCACCAAAAGGAAGNCCTACCGCGCCTTTGCAAGCTATGATTTTTGATTCTGTATATAACACATTTAGAGGNGTAGAGGCCTATTTTAAAGTTGTAAATGGTGAAATTAAAAANGGCCAAAAAGTAAAATTTATGGCAACGAATATGCATTACTACGCAGATGAAATTGGCGCATTAAGACTTAATCAATTTCCCAAAAAATCATTAAAAGCAGGCGAGGTTGGTTATATAATATCAGGAATTAAATCAGCAACTGAAGTAAAGGTTGGTGATACTATTACTACTTTTGACAACCCNGCTACAGAAGCTATAAAAGGATTTGAAGAAGTNAAGCCAATGGTTTTTGCAGGCATATACCCTGTCGATACAGAAGATTTTGAGGAGCTTAGGAATTCTATGGAAAAGTTACAATTAAATGATGCCTCGTTAACTTTTGGTCCAGAATCATCTGCAGCACTTGGATTTGGGTTTAGGTGTGGCTTCCTAGGNATGCTACACATGGAAATTATTCAAGAANGATTAGAAAGAGAATTTGAGATGACAGTAATTACTACAGTCCCTAATGTTTCTTACTATGCATACACAAAAGCAGGTAAAAAAATAGAAATTCACAATCCATCAGAATACCCTGACCCTAGCGTTTTAGAAAGTGTAGAAGAACCTTATATTCGTGCTCAAATTATTACAAAATCTGACTTTATTGGACCAGTAATGAGTCTTTGTATTGCGAAAAGAGGAGTGTTAATTAATCAGGTTTACCTTACAACTGATAGGGTTGAGCTAACTTTTGAAATGCCTTTAGGTGAAATTGTATTTGATTTTTATGATAAATTAAAATCTATTTCAAAAGGATATGCCTCATTTGATTATTCTCCAATTGAATATAGAGAATCCGTATTGTCTAAATTAGACATCCTATTAAATGGCGACCCTGTTGATGCATTATCTGCATTAGTGCATAAAACGAACTCATACACTTTAGGTAAAAAATTATGTGAGAAATTAAAAGAGCTTATTCCTAGACAACAATTTGATATTGCTATCCAATCAGCTATTGGAAGTAAAATTATCTCTAGAGAAACGGTTAAAGCACTAAGAAAAGATGTAACTGCAAAGTGTTATGGAGGAGATATTACAAGAAAAAGAAAACTACTAGAAAAGCAGAAAAAAGGCAAAAAAAGAATGCGACAAGTAGGNAATGTTGAAATCCCTCAAGAAGCATTTTTATCTGTACTAAAATTAGATGATTAAATTATAAATATGGGCAGAGCATTTGAATTTAGAAAGGCTAGAAAAATGAAGCGATGGTCAAAAATGGCTAAAACTTTTACTAGAATTGGTAAGGATATTGTAATTGCTGTTAAGGAAGGAGGTCCTCATCCTGACTCTAATGCCAGACTAAGACAAGTAATGCAAAATGCAAAATCAGCAAATATGCCTAAAGACAATGTATTGCGAGCCATCAAAAAGGCAAGCGATAAGGATACTGCAAACTATGAGGAAATCTCTTTGGAGGGGTATGCTGTTCATGGAATAGCTNTATTTATTGATTGTGCAACTAACAATAATAATAGAACTGTTGCAGATGTTCGTTCTTATTTTAGTAAATGTGATGGCGCTTTAGGAGTGAATGGCTCACTAGAATTCCTTTTTGACAGAAAAGGTGTTTTTAATATAGCATTGAGCAATATAAGCATAGACATTGAAGAATTAGAAATGGAACTTATAGATGCTGGACTCGAAGAATTAGAAGTTGATAGAGACAACGTTACAGTTTATTGTAATTTCACTGATTTTAACAATCTGCAAACTAAATTAGAAGATCTAGGAGTTAAAATTGAAAACTCAGAATTACAAAGAATACCAAACAGTTTTAAAAAAATCACATGTGAACAAGCCCAAAAGGTGTTAAAACTTTTAGACTTGTTAGAAGAAAACGATGATGTCCAACAGGTTTTTCATAACATGGAGTTGACAGACGAAATTTTAAACGCTATAGAAAACAAATAAAAATATGAATGTATTAATTATAGGTAGTGGTGGTCGAGAACACGCATTTGCTTGGAAAATTGCACAAAGCAGTAGCTGTAATAAGCTTTTTATTGCTCCTGGAAATGCAGGCACTGAAAAAGTTGGAACAAATGTGAATATTGATATCAATGATTTTGAAAAAATTAAAGACTTTGTGCTTACTAAAGAAATAGAGTTAGTTTTAGTAGGGCCAGAAGACCCTCTTGTTAATGGCATTTATGACTTTTTTAATGAAGACGAACTGTTAAAAAAAGTCTCATTAATTGGTCCTTCAAAAAAAGGGGCCCAACTGGAAGGAAGCAAAAAATTTGCAAAAGAATTTATGATTCGGCATAACATACCTACTGCAAAATATCAAGCTTTCAATAAAAAAACACTTGAAGAAGGATATTTATTTCTAGAAAGCCTAAAGCCTCCATATGTTCTAAAAGCAGATGGTCTTGCGGCAGGAAAAGGTGTTTTAATAATAGATTCTCTAAAAAAAGCAAAAAGAGAATTAAAAGCCATGCTTGTTAATTCTAAATTTGGTGAAGCATCTTCTATAGTTGTGGTTGAGGAGTTTCTGAAAGGAATTGAGCTTTCTGTTTTTGTTTTAACAGATGGAAACACATACAAGATTTTACCTTCAGCAAAAGACTATAAAAGAATTGGCGAAGGAGAAACAGGTCTGAACACAGGTGGTATGGGAGCTATATCACCAGTGCCCTTTGCTGATAGATTTTTCATAGAAAAAATAGACAACGAAATCATAAAACCAACTATTGAAGGGCTTAAAAAAGATAATATTCTTTATAAAGGGTTCATCTTTATTGGGCTTATAAATGTCAACGGAGAAGCAAAAGTAATTGAATACAATGTAAGAATGGGAGATCCTGAAACAGAGGTTGTAATTCCAAGAATATCGTCCGATCTTTTAAATCTTCTTAAGGGCATTAATGATGGTACTTTTAGCGAAAAAGATTTAGCGATTAGCAATAACGTCGCCTCTACAATAATGCTTGTCTCTGATGGTTATCCACAAGCTTATGAAAAGGGGAAACCTATTACAGGTATTGAATCTGTAAACAATAGCATTGTTTTTCATGCTGGAANAAAGAATGATGGAGTTATTAAAACAAATGGAGGAAGAGTAATTTCATTAACTTCTTTTGGAAAAAACATAAAAGAAGCATTAGAAAAATCTTATGAAAGTGCAGATAAAATTTTCTTTGAAGGGAAATATTTTCGAAATGATATAGGCTTTGATTTATAACGGAGCGTGCTCTTCATTGTTTTTTCTATGTTGCACCATTTTGGCGGTCCATAATACCAGAAACATAAAAATAACAACGATGTAAAAATAATTAGGGATATTTCCAAGCGCTTCAATCGCGCTAAATATCAAACCAAAAAAATCAGCAATTGCACAAAAGAAATCTTTCATATATTTTATTTTTATTTACCGTCGCAAATTTAACTATTTTTTACAAGTAGCATGTTTTTAAAGCCCCTTATCAATCCAAAGCCATCTATTATATTTTTTTTTATTGTCTTTTGTGTGCTATTTTCTCTTTTNCCTTTAATAAAATTTGAAGCTGGTGTTGTGTTTTACCACACATATTTACATCATTTCGTTGTAATTATACTTGCTGTAATAGCCCCCTTCTTTTTAAGTACAGGCCTAAANAATATGGTTTATGAGAAAAGTATTATACAAAAAGAAAACTTAGTGATAGGGGTGGTGTTTATTTTAGCTAGCAGTCCATTTATTAACACTGTAGAGGCATGGCTAGCTTCTTTTCTTTTATTATTTTTATTTAACTTTTTAATGCAAAGCTATCAAAAAGAACTTCCCTTTGCTCAGTTTTATAATGCCTCAATGATATTAGCTGGCTTAACATTTATTTATCCCAACTTAATTTTATTATCCTTTCTTTTAATTATAAGTGGAATTAATTTCAACAACTTAAGTTGGCGAATTATATTCACAATTTTACTAGGTTTTATTACTCCTTATGTCTTTTATTTTGTTTTTTCAGTTTTGTTAGATGTTGNTTTTTTATTGCCAAAATTTTTTACTTTTTCAAAAATTAACTTTANCTTTTTCCAAAAAGCAAGTTTATCAATAATCTTGTGGGGCTCAATACTTATGACAACTATTTTATTTTCATTTATTGAACTCTTTTTATGGTTATATAAAAAAAGTATAAAATCTAGAAGAGCATTTATGACAATTATTTGGTTTTTTATTATCTGTTTCTTAATTGCTATTTACTCTGGGTGGCATTATTTTTATTTTTCAATTATACCACTAGCAATAATTATTGGAAATTATTTTGTTTATACTAAAAAAAGAACCATTGCAAATATTTTATTCGCTTTGTTATTAATTTCTTCTATATATATTAAATGTATGATTGTTTTTAATGTGTAGATTTGCAATATTAAAATAAATACTTATGAAATTTGGTGTTGTTGTTTTTCCCGGATCTAATTGCGATATGGACATGATATATGTATTAGAAAAAATTATGAAACAAGACGTAGTGAAACTATGGCACAAAGACACTAATTTAAAAAAAGTGGATTTTATTATCCTCCCTGGGGGTTTTTCATATGGTGATTATTTAAGATCTGGTGCTATTGCAAAATTCTCTCCAATTATGAATGAAATAATTGGATTTGCAAACTCAGGAGGATACGTAATGGGGATATGCAATGGGTTTCAGATTTTAACTGAAAGCGGACTGCTTCCTGGCGCGCTTTTACACAATACATCTCATAAATTTATTTGCAAGAATACATTTCTAAAAGTAGTCTCTACAAACACAGTCGTAACAAACAAATATAATGAAAATCCCATAAAAATTCCAGTCGCGCATGCAGAAGGAAGATTCTTTGCAAACAAAGAAACCTTAAACTCATTAATAAAAAATGATCAAATCCTTTTCAAGTATTGTGAAAAAAATGGTAAGATTACTGATCAAGCAAACCCCAACGGATCGGAAATGAATATTGCAGGTATATGTAATAAAGATAGAAATGTATTTGGAATGATGCCTCATCCAGAAAGAGCCGCTGATGATAGCCTAAAAAATCAAGACGGAAAATTACTATTTAATAGTATTTTAAACCACATAGTTTAGAGCTTAACTTTCTAATTAAAAAAACTCACATTTTCGCTTTTTCAAATTACTGTTTAATAACATTGCTGTGTCATATTAAACATTCTATAAATATAATTTTCGAATCAATAATTGGTTTTAAAAAACTTTTTTTAACAATTAAGGTTAATAAATAATTTAGGTTTTTTATAAATCAATATTGGTCTTTTAAATTTTAAATTAAATATTTGTCGTGTCTGTCGATATCCTTTTTTTTGGATCATAAGTGTTGTTAATCATAAGTTCTAAAAAAAGAAAGGTCCGATTTATATTTGTTAGCAAGTAATTGTTGAAAAAGATTTAGTCTGTATCAATTATAAATCTTGTTTAATTGTAAATTAGTTTTTGAAAAAAAGATTTAAAAATTTTACTATGCATATTGAAACTATTTTTAAAAGAAGTCATGTTAAAATGCCATTTAAAATTGAAAAGATTACAGGTGCTATATTAAAAGCAATGGATTCTGTTGAAAATGGAACTTCAAAAGACGCTGAGCATATTGCAAATCAAGTTTATCAAAACCTATTGGAAAGAAAAAAAAGTATTCCAAAATACACTCCCAATGTTGAAGAAATTCAAGATTTGGTTGAGCAAAAACTAATGCAAAGCAAATTTTTAGATGTTGCAAAATCCTATATTTTATATAGGAACATCCAAACAAAAAAAAGAGCGCGAAATATTTTTGCAAGAAGAATGACTTTAAAACCTTTTGAATACCCTGAGTTGTATGAGTATGTGCCTGCAATTAGACATTCTTATTGGATACACACTGAGTTCAATTTCACAAGCGATATTCAAGACTTTAAAACTCATTTGTCAGAAGTTGAAAAAAATGCAATTAAAAACGCGATGCTGGCTATTTCACAAATAGAAATCGCTGTAAAAAATTTTTGGGGCGATATATATCACAAAATCCCCAAACCAGAAGTAGGAGCTGTTGGCTCCACTTTTGCAGAAAGTGAAGTTAGGCATACTGATGCATATTCGCATCTATTAGAAATTTTAGGCTTAAACACTGAGTTTAAACAACTGAAAAAAAACCCTGTTATAATGAAAAGGGTTAGGTATCTCGATGCTGCTCTTGCTAGTGCCAAAAGTGAAAACGACAAAGAATACTCTGAGTCTATTTTATTGTTTTCATTATTTATTGAACATGTCTCTTTGTTTTCTCAGTTTTTAATCATTATGGCTTTTAACAAGCATAAAAATATGTTAAAAGGAATCTCCAACGTTGTAGAAGCGACGTCAAAAGAAGAACAAATTCATGGTGACTTTGGAATTGACTTAATAAAAATAATAAGGCATGAAAACCCTCAATGGTTTGATGATGAATATGAATATAAAATTCAAAATATGTGTAAGACTGCATATGAATCTGAAAGCGCCATCATAGATTGGATCTTTGAAAAGGGGGAATTGGATTTTCTACCAAAAAATCAAATTAAAGAGTTTATAAAAGATCGATTTAACAAATCACTAGAAAGTATTGGCGTCAAAAAGATTTTTGCGACAAACCAGAATCTGATTAATGAAACAGAATGGTTTAATGATGAAATTATTGGCACTAAACACGTAGACTTCTTTGTTAAACGCTCTATAAATTATAGTAAAAAAACGCAAAGTATAACTGCAGACGATTTATTTTAAAATATGCAAGAAACAACAAAAAACCCAAAAAAAAAGACAGGCGGAGCTCAAAAAAGCTCACATTATAATAACCTTTTAATTACAAGGGAAAATGATGTCAACATGCAAAAAGCCAGACTAAAAAAGCAGAAAAAAGCGAAGACAGACACCCCAAATAATGCTAATACCTTTCAATGGTTGACAGAACACAGTAGAAACTTTCTTGCTGCTGGATATGTTGCTGAAGGCGTTAAAGCTGAAACTAGAATAAAAGAGATAGCTAATAGAGCGGAAGAAATTTTAGGAATTAAAGGTTTTAGTGATAAGTTCTATGGATACATGGAAAAAGGTTTTTTTTCATTATCCTCACCTGTTTGGTCAAATTTTGGAAAAAAAAGAGGGCTTCCTATTAGTTGTTTTGGTTCAAATGTTTCTGATGACATGGGGAATATTTTATATACTCAATCAGAAGTAGGTATGATGTCAAAATTAGGCGGAGGCACATCAGGTTATTTTGGTCATATTAGACACCGTGGAGCAAGTGTGAAAAATAATGGAGAAGCGTCTGGATCAGTACACATTATGCAATTATTTGAAACAATGGTAGATGTTGTAAGTCAAGGGTCAGTCCGCAGGGGGAGGTTTTCTCCATATTTGCCAATCGAACACAAAGATATTTCCGAATTTTTAGATATTGGAACTGAAGGAAACCCAATACAAGAGCTAACACACGGGGTCAGTGTAACAGACAAATGGCTACAAGAAATGATTGACGGAGACAAAGATAAGCGCACTATATGGGCTAAAGTTTTACAAAGAAGAGGGGAAATTGGATATCCATATATCTTTTTTAAAGATAATGCCAATAATGGTGCTCCTGAAGTGTACAAAAAAAATAACTTCAGCATAAACGCTAGTAATTTGTGTACAGAAATTATGCTTCCATCAAATGATAAATGGTCCTTTGTTTGCTGTTTATCATCATTAAACATTTTATATTATGATGAGTGGAAAGATACCGATGCAGTAGAGACTATGATCTATTTTCTAGATGCTGTAATTAGTGAATTTGTTGAAAAATTAAATGTCTATAAAGAATCAAAAAATCTAGACGACCAACAAACTTTTTTATTTATGAAAAGGGCTTATGACTTTGCAAAAGACCATAGAGCCTTAGGCCTAGGAGTGTTAGGCTGGCACTCGTTTTTACAATCTAAAATGTTATCCTTTAATAGTCAAGAAGCATACAGCCTAAATAGTGAGGTTTTTAAATTAATAAAGCAAAAGTCATATGCCGCATCTAAACAGCTAGCAAAATTGTTTGGTGAGCCAAAAGTTCTTAAAGGAGCCGGAAGAAGAAACACGACATTAAACGCAATAGCTCCAACAACTTCATCGGCCTTTATATTGGGGCAGGTTTCTCAAGGAGTTGAGCCAATCTGGTCGAATATTTATGTGAAAGACATTGCAAAAACAAAATCAACAATTAAAAACCCATTTCTTATTAAGCTTTTAGAAGAAAAAAATAAAAACACTTCTGAAGTTTGGAATAGCATTAGAGATAAAGACGGATCTGTTCAGCATTTAACTTTTTTATCTGACAATGAGAAGGGTGTTTTTAAAACCTATGCAGAAATTGACCAAATGGATATAATATACCAGGCTGCAAACAGACAAAATCATATAGATCAAGGACAATCTATTAATCTTATGATTCATCCAGACATGTCAACAAAAGAAATTAATAAGATTTATCTTTCTGCTTGGCAATTAGGTCTAAAATCTCTCTACTATCAGCACAGTATGAATGCGGCGCAACAATTTAAACAAAAGAAAGAGTGTGCATCATGCGAAGCTTAATTTTTAATTAATAAAATATTAGTTTTGTTAAGCTTGCTTTAGGTTTTAGCATAATATTGTGATTTGTGCATAAAAACGACAATAAATAAATTTGCCACAATTCTCTTATTATTTGTTTCTTTGTAACGATGAAAATTGTTATAAACATATTTTTAATTTTTCTTTTTACTAGTTGTGCTAATATAATCCCTCCAACAGGTGGAGATAAAGACGTTGACCCCCCTAGCGTACTTAACATAACAGTGCTAAAAAATGCAAACAATCAAGTCTTTAAATTTGAATTTAATGAATATATTCAACTAAATAAGTGGGAAGAATATTTTTATATCTCCCCTCCTATTAAAAAAAGACCTCAAAAAAAAATAAATGGAAAAGTTCTTTTGTTAACTGTTGAAGACACTTTAAATGAAAATATCACATATAATTTTGCTTTAAATTCATGCATCAAAGATAACAATGAAGGAAATGTATTAGACTCTTTATATTACCTTTTTAAGCAACAAAAAACTTTAGATACTCTTTCAATTAGCGGTAATTTACAAGACTCCTATACTTTAAACAATGAAGAAAATGCCTGGATAATGCTTTTTAATGAAGATTTTCACGACTCTCTTATTTTTAAAGTCAGCCCTATATACATTGCAAAAACAAATAAAAATGGATTATTTAACTTTCCGAACTTAAAAAATATAAATTATAAAATTGTAGCCCTTACAGGCTTTGATTATATGTACAACAAGGGAGAAAAAATTGCTTTTTCAAATGATGTTATAAATGCTACACAGGACAGCTTTATCTCTCTTTTAGCCTTTAATCCAATTTTTGAAATTGACAGTACCATTTCCAACATAACACAGATAAAATCTGATTCAATTATTAGTTATAATTTAGATTCTATTCAAAAAGNGAAATTACAAACTGGCTCGCTAAAAATTAACACTAAAAATGCGNGCTGTATATTACAACTTATACAAGAAGGCAAAGTGATAACTGAAGCTTATTTTAATAAAAAACCATATTTAATTAGGAACATTATTCCTGGTAATTATAACATAAAATATATTGCTGATAGTAACTGTGATAGTATTTGGAGCACGGGGGATTGGGAAAAAAGAATTCAACCTGAGACCGTTATAAACTACCCTTCAGAAGTGACAATTCGGGCCAATTGGGATTTAGAATTAGAGTGGTTTATTGAATAAGAAAACCGTCTCCATCTTTTAAAAAGTTAGTTTTATCTCTTTTTGCTTTTAAATCCTCTAATGAAGTTTCAATCTGTAAAACCATATCTTGATTTTCTGTATNTCCCAATAATTTTGTTCCAAAAAGATCAAAAACTTGAGANTGGCCATTAAANGCAANACCATTTCCATCAATTCCNACTCTGTTAACTCCTACAGTATAGCATTGATTTTCTATTGCGCGTGCTTTTAATAGTGTATTCCAAGCATCAATTCTTACCTCCGGCCAGTTAGCCACATAAATTAACATGTCATATTCCACATTGTTTCTAGAAAAAACTGGAAAGCGTAAGTCATAACATATTAGCGGACAAATTTTATAGCCTTCTAACTCTACTATTAACCTTTCATTTCCTCTTGAGATAAACTCTTCTTCTTTAACCAAAGAAAACAAATGTCTTTTATCATAATGCGAGATACGACCATTTTTTGTTACCCAAATCAATCTATTATAATATTTTTTTTCTTCTACTATAATTAGACTTCCTGCAATANCACATTTTTTTNTTTTTGCTCTTTCTTTCATCCATGNTACTGTAGGACCATTCATGCTTTCTGCTAAAAGAACAGAGCTAGGGGAAAAACCTGTATTAAACATTTCAGGTAAAATAATCAGGTCTGTTTTAATAATATTATCTATTTTTTTATCTAGATTAAACAAGTTTTGGNGTTTGTCCTGCCAAAATAAATCTGTTTGAATTATAGAAATTTGCATGTTCTTTTAAAAACAAAAAAATGAGCTTTTTTAGCTTTTTATTACTCTGATTTAATGGAAGCCGAAAGATATTCTTTATTCATTTTTGAAATATATTCAACTGAAATTTCTTTTGGACACTCAATTTCACATGCNCCTGTGTTTGTACAATTTCCAAAACCTTCTTTATCCATCTGNTTCACCATACTTANAACTCTTTCCTTTCTTTCTACTTGACCTTGAGGAAGGTATGCATACTGAGAAACCTTGGCCGCAACAAATAACATGGCTGATGCATTCTTACACGTAGCAACGCAAGCTGCACAACCTATGCATGATGCAGCATCAAACGCTCTGTCAGCATCGTTTTTTTCAATTGGTATTGAATTTGCGTCTTGGGAGTTCCCAGACGTGTTTACAGAAATAAATCCTCCAGCNTGCTGTATTCTATCAAATGCAGATCTATCGACAACAAGATCTTTAACTACTGGTAATGCTTTTGATCTCCATGGCTCTATATAAATTGTATCACCATCATTAAACATGCGCATATGAAGCTGACAAGTTGTTGTCCCTCTGTCAGGGCCATGAGCTCTTCCGTTAATATACAAAGAACACATTCCACAAATNCCCTCTCTACAGTCATGATCAAAAGCAACTGGTTCTTTTCCTTCATGAATAAGGTTTTCATTTAAAACATCCAACATTTCTAGAAATGATGAATCTTTAGATATTCCTGTCACTTTATAATCTTCTAAACCTCCTTTATCTTGTCTATTTTTCTGTCTCCAAATTTTAAGTAATAAATCCATAATAAATATTATTTATAACTTCTTTGTTTTAGTTCAACATCNTTAAAGTTAAGCTTTTCTTTATGAAGAATTGCTTCTGATGGTTCGCCATTATACTCCCAAGCGGAAACATGACTATAATTCGCATCATCTCTCTTAGCTTCTCCTTTTTGCTCTCCATCAAGCTCTACTGATTCTTCTCTAAAATGTCCCCCGCAAGACTCAGCCCTTTCCAAAGCGTCTTTTGCAAACAATTCTCCTAACTCAATTAAATCAGCAACACGACCAGCTTTTGCTAATTCAGAATTTAAACTGTATCTATCTCCTGGTATTCTAACATCTTCCCAAAATTCCTTTCTTAAAACTTTTATTTCTTTAATAGCTTTTTGTAATCCAATCTTATTTCTTGACATTCCGGCCTTTTCCCACATAATTTTTCCTAGTTTTTTATGAAAATAATCTACCGATTTTTTCCCTTTAATTGACATAAGAGTATCAATCCTTTTACTTACCCTTTCTTCTGCAGCAACAAACTCATCAGAATCAACAGGTATAGGGCCTGTGCTAATTTCATCTGCCAAATAATTTCCAATTGTATATGGAAGTATAAAATACCCATCAGCCAGCCCTTGCATTAATGCAGAGGCCCCTAATCTATTTGCCCCGTGATCTGAAAAGTTTGCTTCTCCAATACAATAACATCCCGGAATTGTTGTCATTAAATTATAATCAACCCAAATACCCCCCATTGTATAATGAACTGCAGGATAAATCATCATTGGTGTTTTGTAAGGGTTGTCCGCCACTATTTTCTCATACATTTGAAACAGATTTCCATATTTCGCTTCAATTTTTTTTTCACCTAACTCTATTATTTTTTCTTTTTTAGGATTTTTAATTCTTTCTATAGCGGCCTGCTCCTTACCATAGCGTTCAATAGCAGAAGTAAAATCTAAATAAACAGCCTCTCCTGTACTATTTACGCCAAAACCGCTATCTATTCTCTCCTTAGCCGCTCTTGAAGCTACATCTCTAGGCACTAAATTACCAAAAGCCGGATACCTTCTTTCCAAGTAATAATCTCTGTCTTGCTCTTTTATGTCTGTTGGTTTTAAAATTCCATTTTTAATTTTTTCAACATCTTCTTTGTTCTTCGGAACCCATATTCTTCCATCATTTCTTAAAGACTCTGACATTAAAGTAAGTTTAGATTGATGATCACCACTTCTAGGAATACAAGTTGGGTGGATTTGAGTATAGCAAGGATTTGCAAAAAAAGCACCATTTTTGTGTATCTTCCATGCAGCTGTAACATTTGACCCCATCGCATTAGTTGATAAAAAGAAAACATTACCATAACCACCACTAGCAATAACCACCGCATGCGCCGAATGTCGCTCTAACTTTCCAGTTTCAAGATCGCGAGCAATAATTCCTCTTGCTTTTCCATCAATTTTAACTAACTCTACCATTTCATGTCTATTGAATGGTGTTATCCGGCCCTTTCCAATTTGCCTATTCATTGCAGAGTAAGCTCCAAGTAATAACTGCTGTCCTGTCTGGCCTTTAGCATAAAACGTTCTAGAAACAAGCACTCCGCCGAAAGAACGATTATCTAATAATCCTCCATATTCTCTTCCAAAAGGAACTCCCTGAGCAACACATTGGTCGATAATATTAGATGACACTTCAGCCANTCTATAAACATTAGCCTCTCTTGAACGATAATCNCCTCCTTTAATAGTATCATAAAATAATCTATAAACAGAATCCCCATCGTTTTGGTAGTTTTTTGCAGCATTTATACCTCCTTGCGCAGCAATTGAGTGGGCTCTTCTTGGGGAGTCCTGATAGCAAAAAGTTTTTACATTATAACCTAGCTCTGCCAAAGTTGCTGATGCTGATCCGCCCGCTAATCCTGTTCCTACTACAATAATGTCAATGTTACGCTTATTGGCAGGGTTAACCAATTTTATAGTATTTTTATGATTATTCCATTTATCTTTAAGTGGGCCGTCTGGAACATTAGAATTTAACTTGTATTTTGATGGATCCATGTTTATATTCTTAATTAAAAATGTGTTTTAAATGATGAAATACTGCAATAAATATAAACCCAAAAGGAACAACAATTGCATAAATAACACTAATAAATCTAATTTTTTGAGCATGCTTTTTAGACTTAAATCCAACAGATTGAAATGAAGATTGAAATCCATGTAATAAATGCAAAGATAAGAAGACAAAAGAAACACAATAAATAACTACCCTCCATAAATCATTAAACTTATGAATTAATTCTTCATAATATCTATTAGGGACACCCTCTTTAAAATCAATATATTTATACTTAATTTCAGGAAGCCAAAAATCATAAAAATGCAGACCTAAAAAAAGCATTATCATAACTCCGGTTATTATCATATTTCTACTAATCCATGTTGAGTTTTTTGACGGGTTATTAAAAGTNTAATTAACTGGTCTNGAATTTCTGTTTTTATAATCCAAATACATNCCCATAATCAAATGAAAAANTACTCCNGCTATCAAAACTGGCTGCAATAAAAACTGTACTATAANGTTTGTNCCCATAAAATGAGAGGNCTTNTTGAAAAGGTCAGGATTTAATACTGAAAACAAATTTATTGTAAGATGTTGTATTAAAAAAACCATCAAAAAAAAGCCTGATAGTGCCATTAAGACTTTTCTTGAAATAGATGTCATTATAACTTGATTACTCATCTTTAAAATTTTAGGACAAAGATAATGTAGAATTAACAAATCTGCATACAATTTATTCTTTAAAATTGTANTTCAGAATAAATATAGATTAATAAGTTTTANTTATTTTTGAATAAAACAAATATAAAATGAAATATCTTCCTATTGAATCTCAANTNTNTACTGANAACAGAACCAAGTTCAAGTCAAGATTAGAAAAAAATGCAATTGCTATTTTTAACTCNAATGATGTTATGCCTACAAATGCAGATGGCACAATGCCTTTTAGACAAAANAATGATTTACTCTGGCTATGTGGAGTTGATCAAGAAGAGAGTGTTNTAATTATCTTCCCTGATCATCCTGATAAAAGTATGAGAGAGGTTTTATTTCTAAAAGAAACTAATCAGCATATTGCAGTTTGGGAAGGAGCAAAACTCACAAAAGAAAATGCNTATAAAAATTCAGGTATAAGAACTGTTTTTTGGCTAAGTGAATTAAAAAACAAACTAGAAGCACTAATACCACAAGCTGATTTTATTTATTTAAATAAAAATATTCATAGCCGAGCAACATTAAATGTGCAAACAAGGGACGATAGATTTAGATTAATGATTAAAAAAAGATTTCCCAACAAGCGTATCAAAGAAGCAGCGCCTATTATGCACGAATTAAGAATAATAAAATCAAAAAATGAAATAAGCCTATTACAGAATGCGTGNAATATTACTGAAAANGGGTTTAGAAGAATTCTACCATTCATTAAGCCTGGAGTAATGGAATATGAAATTGAAGCTGAGTTAATGCATGAGTTTTTAAGAAATAGGTCTAGCGGCTTCGCTTATCAGCCAATAATTGGATCTGGAATTGACTCTTGTGTATTACATTATATTAAAAACAATAAAAAATGTTTAGATGGAGATATTTTATTAATGGACTTTGGTGCTGAATATGCAAATTATGCTTCTGACTTAACAAGAACTGTTCCTGTTAATGGACGATTTAANAGTCGTCAAAAAGCAGTNTATAGCTCTGTGCTATATGTTATGAAAGAAGCAACTAAAATGCTAGCCCCTGGAACNNTGTATAAAGATTATAATCAAGAAGTAGGAAGAATAATGGAACTAGAACTTATAAAACTTGGGCTTTTAGATAAACATGATGTTCAAAAACAAGACCCTAAACAACCTCCTCTTTATAAAAAATATTTCATGCATGGTACATCACATTTTTTAGGCCTAGATGTACATGACGTAGGAAATATAGACACTTCAATGAGAGAAGGAATGGTGTTTACATGTGAGCCCGGTATTTACATCACAGAAGAAAAATTGGGTGTTAGATTAGAAAATGATGTGTTGGTCGCGCCAGATGGCCCTTATGATTTAATGAAAACAACACCTATTGAAATTGAAGAAATTGAAGAGCTAATGAATCCTTTATAAATAGATTTGTTTGTAAATTTGCAAAATGAAGAAATTCAATTTTGCTAGTTTATTAATTTTAACCATTTTGAGCGTTCATATGATGTCTGCACAGAGNAGAAACTGTGGCACTATGCTTTATTTAGAGCAACAAACACAAAACAACCCTAATTTAAAGCAAGCTCATATTGCTAATGAAATAAAAATCCAAAACTGGATTCTTTCAAAAAGAAACAATTCTCTTAACAGTGTCATTACAATTCCAACAGTTGTTCATATCGTTTATAATAATAACAATGAGAATATTACTGATTTGCAAATACAATCCCAAATCGATATTTTAAATGAAGATTTTAGACGTTTAAATGCTGACACCACAAACACTCCGTTAGCATTCCAATCTTTAGCAGCTGATTGCGGCATTGAGTTTTGTTTAGCTAACACTGATCCAAACGGGAATACTACAACAGGGATTACTCGAACTTCTACATCTCAATCTTCATTCAGTACTAATGATGATGTTAAATACACGTCATCAGGGGGAATAGACTCATGGAATACTTCAGAATATTTAAATATCTGGGTCTGTGATTTATCTGGAGGTCTTCTAGGATACGCACAATTTCCTGGTGGTTCTGCTAGTTCTGATGGGGTTGTTTGTGATTATCAATATTTTGGAAATATAGGAACCGCTACTTCACCCTATGACCTTGGTAGAACAACAACACATGAAGTTGGTCATTGGTTAAATCTAAGACACATTTGGGGAGATTCTAATTGCGGGAATGATTTTTGTAATGACACTCCAGAACATTCTAGTTCGAATTATGGGTGCCCTAACTATCCATCAACATCAAACTGTAATGGAAACGGTAGTTATGGAGATATGTTTATGAATTATATGGACTACACCAATGATGGATGTATGAACATGTTTACCTTAGATCAAAAAACAAGAATGATAGCCGCTATTAATACATCTAGGTCTGGTCTGCTCACAAGTAATGGGTGTACAAATACAGATTTTGGATGTACAGACTCTTTAGCATACAATTTCTCAAGCATAGCAATAATTGATAATGGTTCGTGTTGTTATAATGCTGGATGTATGGATCAGAC
>NZRJ01000047.1 GCA_002693745.1 Flavobacteriales bacterium | reverse complement strand
TTTTTAAGCTAATTTAATATAATCATTTGACTTTTTTTAGAAGCTTTAATGATATAAATTCCTTTATTTAGATGTGATATATTTGTTAAGTTATTTTCTGTCGTAAGAACTAATTTTCCACTTATATTATATATTGATATAGCTTTTTGAGATTCAATTGTTGTGTTAAAAGAATTGTATGTAAATTCATCTTGTTCATATACATTATTGATATCGTTAGGAATACTTTCATTAAAGCTTAAAGTATTAGAATTAAAAAGGTCACCCTGATTATTGCCAATAGGGTANCTCGCCTCNATAAAAGCACCATAAAAAGTCAAACTTCCTGTTCCTGCAGCAGGTGCAATCCAATCGAAGCTCCAGCTAGCCGTATTATTTCCATTTGAGGTATGTGTTACAGCTTTACCGTTATTAGTAAGTTTTGTATTAGTAGGGTTAGTTATTATGAATGTTCCTGCTTTCATATTATTGGCATCATCTTCACAAGTAAATTCAAAACCCTTAGGATCCTGTTGTGATGCTCCTATATTTATTGCTACTGTTATAGTNTATGTATTTCCTGGTAAATAACCATTTAATGGTATGTTTGTTGTAATTGTTGCTCCTTGTCCTGTTGGTGCATTACTATGGCAACCTCTGCAATCTAATACATCATTNGGAGAACCTGTTTTTCCTCCTGGAGATCCTGAAGAGTTAGAATTAGANGTTGTGGGATAAAAAAATATTGCAATTGCAATAAATATTGGAAAAAGAGTTAGATGTTTCTTCATGTTTTTTTTTAATATGGTTATAAGCAAATATAGCAAAATTATATAATTGTTAATGTTGTGTAATATTTGTATTTTTGTAAANTAGCANGTTATGAACTTTTGACATGATAATTTCGTATCATATTAATATTCATATAGATATGTGCTGATTTTTTAAAAATTAATATATTCATAATGAAGAAAATATTATTATATCATATAATTTCTTTACTTTTTTTNATACCAAAAGAGAGTTTAGCTACTCATGCAGCGGGTATGGATTTAACTTATGAGTGTATTGCAAGTGGAACGCCAGGNACTCCTACTACAACTCTTGTAGGTTTTGGAAATATTTCGGTTAATATTGAAACTGCTGTTTGGGCTAGTGAAATTTCATGGACTATTACAAATTCTAGTGGTGTTATTGTTGCTCAGGGTGGATCTTATACAAATTATAATTCTTACTTTACTATTTATTGTTTAAGCCAAGGAAATTATACATTTAATTGGTTTGATTCTTATGGTGATGGCTGGAATGGAAGTTCATTTACTGTATCTGACCCTGCTGGAAATACTATTGTTTCAGACAGCCCTTCGNCAACATCTGGATCTAGTGGATCTAGTGGNTCAATCTCTTTTAGTATAAATACAGCTTGTACAAATATATATCAAACAACATATTCAGGTGGAACTCCTGATACCTATAAAATTAAGCTTAAATTTTACAGAGATTGCGGATCGGGAAACCTCGCTGCTCCAAACACATTTACTCTTGAGTATTCTGCTAATTCATGTATTTCTTTTAGTGGAACTCAAACTCTATCTTTAGTTTCAACTACAAATATCACGCCAACATGTGTATCTATTACAAGTCCCTGCAACACTCCTGGAGTTGTTGGAATTGAGGAGTATATTTACGAAGGTATTATTCAGATTCCAAAATGTGATGATTGGGTTTTTGCAGTTTGTGAGAATGCAAGAAATGGAGCTATTACTACTGGGCCAACAGGAGCTTTGTGTGTTCAAGCAGAGTTAAATAATGTGCAGTTTTGTAATAATTCACCTGATTTCACAGAATATCCTACACCTTATTTGTGTGTTAATCAACAATTTTGTTATAATAATGGGGCAATAGATGTAGATGGAGATTCTTTAGTCTACTCTTTAGTAACTCCATTAAATACAGCAAATGGAGGTACAGTTAATTATAATTTTGGATATAGTTATATGAATCCAATTGATGGGACTACTAGCTTTGATTCTTTAACAGGTGACTTATGTATGTTTCCAATTTCTCAGCAAGTAACCGTTGTGGCAATGAAGATTTCAGAATATAGAAATGGAGTTTTCATAGGAAGTGTAATTAGAGATATCCAAATTATAATTCTAGGTAATTGCGCTACCACTCCTCCGATTTTAACTGGTTTAAATGGAGCTCCTATAAATGTTACAACGGCAGCAATATCTGATATAACAGTTGACCATTGTTCAAATGGTATNGATTCTATCATAAGAACTATAAGTGCTACTTTAGGAAGCTCAACAAATAAAGTTATGAGCTGGTCAGGTATTAATCCGGCTACATCCAATCCAGCTATATTTTCAATTGCTAACAATGGATCTGTTAATCCTACTGGAACTTTTACATGGGTACCTGATTATATCGATGTTCTTAATAGCCCTTTTCTCTTTACTGTTAATGTAACAGATGATGCTTGTCCTATTAATAATTCCTTTTCTTTTACTTATACTATTAATTTAAGTTCTTCATCTGGTTTTTCTGTACAAGGGGATGTGACAGATGTTACTTGTCCTAGCTTATTAGATGGAGAAATAGATATTACAGTTATTGGTATTAATGGTTCTCCGACATTTTCTTGGACAGGACCAAATGGGTTTACTTCTAATTCTGAGGATATTACTGGATTAGATATAGGAAACTATACTTTGGAAATTACAGCTCCTGATGGATGTGTTACTTCTTATAATTATGATGTGTTATCAAATTCTGTTTTTGTTTCTGAAACACATGTCGATCTTTTATGTTCTGGTGATAGTAGTGGATCAATAGATTTATTAGTAAATGGTGGTGTTTTACCTTATGTTTTTTCTTGGACAGGACCGAATGGGTTTACTTCTAATCAAGAAGATTTAAATAATTTATCTGGAGGCGCATATACTGTTACAGTCACGGATGATTTGGCTTGCTCAGCAACCATAAGCGTTGCAATAATAGAACCTTCTGCACTTTCAGTAAATGGTTCAGTAACGTCTGATTATAATGGTGAAGATATTTCATGCTTTGGTCTATCAGATGGTATAATTACGGCTTTCGCTTCTGGTGGCTCTCCTCCTTATTTATATTCGCTTGACAATATTGTTTTTTCTAATAACTCTATTTTTTCTAATTTATCAGAAGGTGTACAAACAGTTTACTACAAGGATTCAAAAGGATGTTTAAATAATGAGGATATCACTTTAACTGAACCTTCTTCTCTTACTCTAGTGATAGATAGTTTTTCTGATATAAGTTGTTTTGGATACGGGGATGGTCACATATATATCACAGTATCTGGTGGAACTCCATCTACTTCTTCTTCCAATGCATATGCTTATTCTTGGGTAAACTCTTCTACTGGATTTTCTTCATCTCTTGAGGATTTAGATCCTATTACACAAGGAGGAACTTACTACGGAATTGCAACAGATCTTAATTCTTGTTCTGTTAATACTCCTCCAGTGAATATCTTTGAGCCAATTGAGATTACAGGTAGTTTTAATAGCGTAGATTTAAGTTGTTTCAATAGTGATGATGGTATTATTTCATTGGCTATTAATGGAGGTACGGCTCCTTATACTGTTGATTGGATAGGACCAACTATTATTCCTCAACAAAACAGTAGCCCTTATTATCTGGATCAGTTACAGGCAGGTAGCTATAGTTATACAATTACTGATAGTGAAGGCTGTATTGAAGCTTCTAATCCTGTGATTAACCTAGTTGAACCGGCAGATATAGTGATAAGTGTTTTAAACACTCCTGTTACCTGTTATGAGGGTTCTGACGGATCTTTAGATCTAACCGTAAGTAATATTAGTAATCCCACTTTTGTTTGGACTTCTGATGATCCTACTTTTTATGAAACTACTGAAGATATTTCTTCTTTGTCTCAAGGAATATATAACGTTTTAGTTACTGATGGTATAACTGGATGTACAAAATCTTTAACAGAAGTAACACAAATTATAACACCATATAATGTTACAACTTCATTAACTAATGAAAGCTGCTTTAATCAAAATGATGGATCAATAAATATTACACCTAATTCAAATGCTGTATATTCATATAATTGGGTGTATCCAGATGCTTCCACATCTACATCTCAGAATGTTCTTAATGCAGCACCTGGAAATTATCAATTAGATATCAGCTATACTCAGATTATTTCTTCAGGAAATCCAATTGTTTGTACAGTACCTTATAGTTTTTTTGTGATGCCAGCGCCAGAGTTGTCTGCATCAGTATCTACTTCTATAGTTAGTTGTGAGGGAGGAAATGATGGTTCCATTGGCTTATCTTTAAGTGGTGGAACTCCATTTCCAAATAATTCATATTCTTATTTATGGAGTAATACTGAGACAACAAAGGATATTTTTAATCTTTCAGAAGGTTTATATTCTGTTACTGTTTTAGATCAAAATGGATGTTCTTGGGATACTTCTATTACTTTATCATCTTTAGTTTTTGATACTGCTGGAGTTTCAATTACTCCGGTTTTATGTAAAGGTGAGTCAACAGCTTCTGTTGATATTCTGGGAATTATTGGAGGTGTATACCCATATACTTTTTTATGGACAAATCCTACTAATGCTTTTGTTTCTACTAATGAAGACGTTATAAATATTCCTGCTGGTTCTTATTGGCTTGATATTACTGATGCTTCTGGATGTACAATTACAAGATCAATATCAGTTAGTGAGCCTTCTTCTGCCTTGTCTGTTTTTGTTTCAAATGTTGATTCAACAACTTGTTATGGTTATGCAGATGGTTCTGTTGAAATTCAAATTTCAGGTGGTATATCTCCATATACATCTAATTGGGGAAGTGCTAATCCTGATAGTTTGTTAAGTGGTATGTATACTTATGATGTTACAGANGCAAATGGCTGTAATGTAATTGATAGTGTGTTNGTTGCTGAGCCAGAACCAATTTATATCACACCTTCAGTTACTNCGGTTGCTTGNCCTGGAGATAGTACAGGAGCAATAAGTATATTGCTTNCAGGACCNATATCTGCTTCTTCTTTTGTTAGTTGGACTGGTCCTATAATGAGTAATANTCAGCCTTATATTGGATCAGGTCTTTTTATTGATAATTTATTTGCAGGAAATTANACTTGTTTAGTAACTAATGGNAATGGNTGTTCNTCTCAATTAGAAGTTTTTGTTCCTGAGCCTTATAAAGAGCCCGGTATTCCTAATCCATTTTTTTCTACTTATGCTGGGGGAAGTATTGCTTGTAAAGGAGGTAATGATGGGTGGATTAAGATTGAGATGACAGGTGGAGATTATAATTTAAATAATTATACATTTTTATGGGATAATGGTGATATCTCTGATAGTATATATGGGCTTTCTGCAGGCTCATATACTGTTACAATTTCAGACCCTATAAATTGTACGCAGGATTGGACTTACATTCTATATGAGCCAAACTCTGTTGTTGGCTTTAACTATAATTTATCAGATACTAACGGATACAATATAAGTTGTTATGGAAGAAACGACGCCTACATCAAAATAAATGCATTTGGAGGTGTTTCTAATTATTCATATAAATGGTTTAAAAATGACACTTTAGACCCATCCCTAGTTCAGGATAGTATTTACAATTTAGAGGCTGCTAATTATTATGTTATAGTATCTGACCAGAATGGCTGTAGTTTTGCAGATACAATTACGATTAATCAGCCAGATAGTGTGTATTTTATACTCACTACAGCTACTGATACTTGTGCACTAAATAAAGGATATGCCAAAGTATCTCCTTATGGAGGAGTAATGGGTTATCAATATTATTGGTCCACAGGTGATGTACTAGATTATGTTGATACACTTTCAGAAGGAAGGTATAGTGTTTTAGTACAAGATGAAAACTTATGTCAATCTTCTCAATCTTTTGATATTTCAAACTTACCAAGTCCGATTGCAGATTTCACATTAAATCCAGCTTATAAGAAGTTGTCAGAACAACTAAAGGATCCTTTTGTATTTATAGATCGTTCAGAGACTTTCACTCAATCTGTCGATTTATGGACATGGGAGTTGATAGATAGTTTGGATATTATAGCAGTTTTATCAGATTCTATATCATATTATTCTTTTGGAGAATCTGGTGAGTATAAGGTTTTACTAACTATACAAACTGAGTTTAATTGTATTGATACTATTTCAAAGAATCTAAAAGTTGAAGACTATACTCTATGGATTCCTAATGCATTTACACCATCTGGAGATATAATAGATAATAAAGTATTTAAACCTCAAGGAGTGGGCGTGAAGGAGTTTGTTATGAAAATTTATTCTAGATGGGGAAGTTTAGTATATGAAACAAATGATTTTAAAAATGGTTGGAATGGTGTAAATGATAATAATGAGATTGTTACAGGAGTTTATACATATTATATTGAGGTGCTAAATGTATTTGGTGAAGTACATAAGTATGAAGGGGTTTTTAATTTGATAAGATAAAGATATTATGAATAAAGTCTTATTTATATTAATTTCATNTTTGATATTTGATTNAAATGNATTNAGCCAAGAACGATTGTTTTTTGTTAATACACAATCGGATATTTGCGCTACTAAGGATAAACAAAATACCAAAGTATTTGATTTAGATACTTCTATCTATAACAATATCTTAAATAATAGATATCAGGTATTAATATTGGATTTACCTTTTTTTAATGACAGTTTACTTTTGGAACTTAGAAAATTTAATGTTTATTCTTCAAATTCATCTATATATTCAAAAACAGAGTCNGGAGATATTCTTTTAGATATNNAGCCAACAATNCTGTCTTATAAAGTAATATTAAACAATAAAGAGATAGGTGTCTTTAATTTTGTAAATGGAACAATATTAGCTTCTTTTAAAGTTAATAGTAAACAATATGAAATCACAGAGTTTAGTGAAAAATATATTCTTTTTGAGGCATCCAATAGTATTAATAATTCTTCATTTAGTTGTGCAGTAGATAGTGCTGTAATATCTAATTCTTATGAGCAAATGCAGGTTCCTAGTGCTGCTCCTTCTCTAACTGTTTGTGTAGAGTTAGCTATTGAGATAGATCAGTATACTAGACAGACATTTGCATCAGATCTAGAAGCAATTAATTGGGCTTTTGCTATTATGGCTGGAGTAAGTCAGATATATGAAAGCGAGACAAATGCAGCTATTCAGGTAGTATATACTTATGTTTGGAATACAACTGATCCATACAGTACTTGGATTGCACAGTCAAGTGCAATGTTATCTGAATTAAAAGACTATTGGCAAATTAATAATGCGGCTGTAAATAGAGATTTAGTTCATTTAATGACAAAAAGATCAAATACTGGTACTGGTGGTATTGCGTATTTAGATGCTTTATGTTCAACTAATTGGGGGTATGGCTTTTCATCTGATTTAAATAATGACACGACATTTGGTTTTCCTAATCCTTCATATACATGGAATCTTTTCGTATGTTCTCATGAAATTGGTCATAATTTTGGTGCACATCATACTCATTGGTGTGGGTGGAATCCAGATGCTACTCTGACACCTCCTTTTCCTGGAGGTGTTATTGATAATTGTGTTGATGTAGAAGGTGCTTGTGCTAATAATCCATCACCCCAGCTTGGAACAATAATGAGTTATTGCCATACAACATGGGGAGGTGCTACTATAGATTTTCACGAGGTTGTTGTTTCTCAAGCTTTAGATGTTGGTATTGCTAATGCTAGTTGTTTAACTACTTGTGATTATTATGGCTGTACTGATTCAAGTGCATTTAATTACGATCCTAACGCTACAGTTGATGATGGAACCTGTATTCCTAAGATTTTTGGTTGTTTAGATAATTTAGCAACTAATTTTGATCCCTTAGCTAATACTGATGATGGATCTTGTACTTATTGTTCTGAGGTTATAATTGATATTACTGACATTAGTTGTTTTGGCTATAATGATGGTGAAATTAATATTACAATTAATAATGGAACCCCACCTTATTCTTTTAACTGGATAGGTCCTAATGGTTTTACTTCTACATCTGAAGATATTACTAATTTAAGTTCCCCGGGAGTGTTTCAGGTTGTTGTTGAAGATGCTTTACAGTGTAAGGATACAACACAAGTTGTTATGCAAATGCCTAATCCAATTAGCATTTTAAATTTGTCTATAGATTCTGTTAGCTGTAATGGACTTAATGATGGGGCAGTCTCAATGAGTATTGATGGAGGTACATCTCCTTTAATTTTTTCTTCATTATCTAGTTTGTGGAGTAATCAAGAGTGTTATATAAATTCCGATGGTATAGATCCGTTATCAGGTTGGGATTATAAAGATTTTGTGATTCCTGATGGTTATAAGCTTGATTCTGTTTATTTTGATGCTTCTAGAACGGGTTATCCAGTAGATGAATATGATTTTGTTCTTGAATATTGTCCTTTATCTTTTACATATTCTCCCGCTATTGCTATTGTACCTTTTAATTATACTTTGATAACAACATCAATGTACAATGTATGGTTTGACCTAACTAATTATAACATTGAGGATTCTACAACTGTTAGAGTTAGTCTACCTACTAATTCAGGAGCCATTTGGAATAATTTATGTTTTGCTATATCTCCTAATAATTTCGTTGATGATTTTAATAGTTTACCCTCTCTTTCTGCTGGAAGTTATTCATTCACATTAACGGATGCTAATAATTGTCCTTCAGTTGATACAAGTTTTACTATATATGAGTCAAGTCCTATGCAATCAAGTATAGATAAAATAGATATTAGTTGTCATAATCAGAATGATGGTACTATTGATTTATCTATTACAGGAGGTACTGCTCCTTTTACATTTTTGTGGTCAGGACCNAATGGNTTTTCTTCTTTAGCTGAGGATTTAACATCTTTAAATTCTGGACAATATGATGTTTTAGTCACAGATTATAACAATTGTTCAGTCACTAANTCAAGTAATATTATAAATCCACCTTTGTTTTCTGGAAGCATACTTTCATCTTCTGATGTAAGCTGTAATGGTGGTAATGATGGGAGTATCTTATTAGATATATCTGGAGGGACACCTCCATACAATTATTTATGGAGTAATGGGGCTTTATCTCAGAGCTTGTTAAATTTAAGTGCTAATAATTATAGTGTTGTAGTTTCTGATAGTAATGGATGTACATTGCCCACAATTTATAAGAATATTTCAGAACCAGGATCATCATTTTTAACATCTACAAAACAAGATGTTAGTTGTTATGGTTTCTCTGACGGATATATTGATGTTACGTACCAGCCTGTAAATAATAATATAAGTTACTCTTTCTTATGGTCTGATGGTAGTGTAAGTGAGGATATTTCTAATTTAACTGCTGGCGTATATAGTTTAACAATTACAGAAAACAATACTTGTGACATTTCTTTAACTGTTTTGATTTCACAGCCTAATGTTATTGTTGTTCAAGATAGTATAAGTAATGTTAGCTGTAAAGGAGGCTCCGATGGAAAAGTGTTTCTTGCAGTATCTGGAGGTACTCCATTTTTCTCTTATTTATGGAGTAATGGTTTCAATTCTCCTTTACCAACTAATCTTTCTCAAGGAATTTATACTTATACAATTACTGATGTTAATGGTTGTCAATATAATGGTGCAGTTAATATTGAAGAACCTTTAACTAGCATAGTAATTACTGATAGTTTAGTAGATGCAAGCTGTTTTAATTCTAATGATGGTAAGGCTTTTCTTGATATACAAGGTGGAGGTCCGCCGTATCAAATTTCGTGGCTTACAAGTAATCCGGCTTCCTTACCTTCTGGAACTCATTTTTTTGAAGTTTTAGATACTTATGGTTGCTTAGTTTTAGATTCGGTATATATAAATCAGCCTCAAGAGATAAATGTTATTTCGAATGTATTAGATGCAAATTGTTTTGGTGAGTCCTCTGGTTCTGCAAATCTATTCGTTTCAGGTGGTTTTGCTCCTTATTTCATTAATTGGTTTGGTTTTGATAATAATAACCTTTCTTCAGGTAATTATCTATATAATGTTACAGATTCAAATGGATGTATAAAAAGTGGTGTGGTAAGTGTTGATGAACCAGCTGATGTTGTTGTTTCAAATGTTGTTACTTCATCTACTTGTCCTTATACTAATGATGGGAGTGTTTCTTATTCTATTTCAGGTGGAGTAGCTCCATATACTATTGATTGGCTTGGAGTTTCTCCTTTACAACTTTCAAAAGGTAGTTATAATTTTATAGTAATTGATAGTAATCAATGCGTTGATAGTAATCAAGTTGTTGTTAATTCACTGAGTGACATATCAGTACAATTAACATTAGCAGATGTAAGTTGTTTTAATGAATGTGATGGTGATGTAAGTTTTTTAATTAGTAATGGTGTTGCTCCATATCAACTTTCTTTGAAGGATTTATATAGTAATGACTTTCCTGCAGATTCTCTTTGTGAAGGTGAATATATTTATAATGTTATAGATGATTTATTATGTCAGTATACTGATACATTTACTGTCGTTAGTCCTGATCTTTTACAACTTTCGATTAATGATCTTGGAGGTGTTTTGTCTGCTAATGTTTCTGGAGGGGTGCCACCTTATTATTATTTATGGTATGATCCTATATCATATATTGGAAATACTCAACAAATAGCTGTTGCGAAACCAGGTAATTATCGTTGTGTTGTAGTTGATTCTAATCAATGTGTTATTGAAAATACTATAACAATTATTGATACTTCAACAACTACCAATTTTTCAGAAGAGAATTTAAATGATTTATTGATTTATCCTAATCCAGTAAATTCAATTTTGAATATTGTTTCAAGTAATAGAATTGATAATATTTTTTTAAGAGATGTTTTAGGAAATAAGTTGCAGCCTATTATCAATTTTGGAGATGGTATTATTAAAGTTGATTTTTCAGATTTTGCAAAAGGGATTTATTTGTTGATCTTAGAAGATAATGGAGTGTCTCGTGTTTCTAAAATAATGGTTGAGTAAAATAAATTTTCGTAAGTTTGTATTCATTTTTGAAACAAAAATTTATGAAAAAACATTTACTTTTCTTCTTACCTTTTGTGATCTCATGCTTTATATCACTAAATTTATTCTCTCAAGCTTCCATTGGTCCAATTTTTACAACAGACCCTACTTGCTTTGGAAACGCCGATGGTTCTGCATCAGTGAATATTAATCAGACTTCTCCTTTAACTAATCTTAAGATACAATTATTTATCCAAAATCCTAACAATGGAGTTTGGGCACCTCAAGGAACATCCTATGGTCAGAATAATGCTTTTAATTTTACTTCATTAGCAGATGGTTTTTATAGAGTTGTTTTGACTGATACTGCAACAGGAGCTAATCTTGGCCAAAGTTTTTTTCCGATAAATAATCCACCACAATTAATTTTATCGGTCTCCACTGTTGATGTTGATTGCTTTGGAGACTCAAACGGTAGTGCATCTGCAACAGTTTCTGGAGGAACACCTCCCTTAACTTATTCATGGTCAAATAATACATCAAATAGCACTCTAAATAATAATAATTTATCTGCCGGTACTTACAATTTTATTGTTGAAGATGATAATGTTTGCTCTAATTCATCAATTTATACTATCAACGAACCTTCACAATTACAACCAAATGGATCTGTTTCTCAAGCCATAGTAGGCTCTGGTTCTTCAAACGGGGAAATTACTGGTCAGGTTAGTGGTGGAACCCCTCCATATCAATATTCTATCAATGGTTCTGGTTATACGAATAACCCTGTATTTACTTCTTTAAATGCAGGTGTATATACTATTTCTTACAAAGACAGTAACAACTGTTTTTCATCAGAGAACATAATATTAAGTGATCCTCTACCGCTGGCGGGCTATCTTTCAGTTGTTAATCCAGTAAGTTGTAATGGTTCGTGTGATGCTACGATAGAATTTATTAATAACAATTCAGGAACAGCACCATTTACTTATAATTTAAATGGAATAGTTCAAATTGATAATCCTGTTTTTACTAATCTTTGTGGTGATTCTATTTATACTATTTCAGTTACCGATAATTTTAATGCATCAATAACAACTTCTATATATTTGAGCCAGCCTGATTCGTTAATGTTTACTTCTGCTGTTCAAGATATCAATGGATATGGTGTCAATTGTAGTTGGGGTTGTAATGGTGCAATTTCTATTAATAACGTTACAGGTGGTTCTGGATCTCCTACTACTTATTCTTTTGATGGGGGTATTACTTTTGGACAAGTTTGGACAACCTCTGGCTTATGTCCTGCAGATTATTATTTAGCTGTAAAAGATGCATCTGGCTGTATTACTCGTGATACCGTTAGTATTATAGCTCCAGATTCGCTAGTGCTTTCGCTTGATTCTAAACAAGATATTAGCTGTAATAATGGATCAGATGGTTTTATTAATATTTCTGTAACAGGTGGGGCTGGTCCTTATAATTTTTTATGGAATAATGGTTCTACAAATGAAGATATCAGTAATCTTTCTATCGGTAATTATACAGTATTTGTAACTGATGCAAATGGTTGCGTTGCAGACCTTTCTGCTAGCTTAACAGAGCCTTCTGCTCTAACAGGTTCTTTCGCTGTTC
>NZRJ01000046.1 GCA_002693745.1 Flavobacteriales bacterium | reverse complement strand
CTTTGATACATGGGTAATTTCTGAAACAAGTAACTAATTGTTTCTTGATAAGTCATTAATTATAGATTTTTATCTTAAGATATAAAGTTTTATTTATTCAAAAATTAATTAAGTCTAAAATCGTAAATAATTCTTCCTTGTTGATTCTCAGGAGCATTTCTTTTTGTGTCAAACTTAGTTGCTAATGCAGCTTTCTTTGCTCTTTCTAGTAGTTCTTTGTTATATGTTGTTGATCCTTTTGCTCCAGCAACTGCATAAATTACATTTCCTAATCTATTTACAGTAATCATTACTACAACTTTTCCTTCTATTTGATTTCCTTTAGGTTTAGGTTTTTTAATTGCTTTTCTGCCTCCTAATTGATAAGCATTGCCATTTTCTCCTATTCCACCACCATTATATATTTGTGAGTTTAGATCTCCATTTTCATTTCCTTTGTTAGATTTTTTATTTTCTTTTCCTTCTGTACTCGTTGTATTCTTTTTTTTGCCAGTATAAATAGCTTTTTTATTTATTTCAGGTTTTTTTTCTTCAACTATTTCTTCTTTTGCTTCTTGATTTTGTATAGGTTCTTTCTTTTTTTCTAGAACTTTTATAGCTGGGTTTTCTTCTATAGATTGAGTAATAATTTCTTCGTTTTCTTCTATTTGTTTTTCAATTACTTTATCTTCTTCAATTTCTGCTATTTCTTCCGTGTTTTCTGGCTCTATTTCTCCTAATCCTGAATCATTGAAACCAAAATTTATGCTAATTCCTTCTTCTGCTGGAGGAGGATCTTGATAATTTAGTCCCATAAAAAGAAAGATAAACAGAAGAAAACTATGAAAAAAAATTGTTCCAATAATGCCTTTCCTTTTTTCTTTCTTAGATGGATCAAGCATTTTAATTAGGTTTAGTAGCTAATACAATTTTATATTTATTTCTATAGGCAATATCCATGATTTTTACTACATGTTCAATATCTACTGATTTATCTGTATGTAAAATAATACCAGGTTCTAGCTTATTGTCTATAATTAATTTTAATTCTTGTTCAATATTCTGCTCTGAAACTTCTTGATCATTAATATAGAATTTTATATCTTTTGTAATAGATATTGAAATAGTTTGTTTTTCGAGAGTTTTTGCTTTACTACTAGGCAACAATAATTTTAACGCGTTTGGACTTACTAAAGTAGAAGTGAGCATAAAAAATATAAGTAATAAGAATACAATATCTGTCATTGAAGACATATTGAAATTTGCACTTACTTTATTTCGACTCCTTAATGCCATTATTCATTATGATGAAGAAGATCAAGAAAATCAATTATTTTTGCTTCTAACATGAATACTACTTTGTCAACTTTTGAAACTAGATAGTTGTAAGAAATAAAAGCTATAATACCAACAATTAGCCCAGCTACAGTTGTTACCATTGCAGTATAAATCCCTTGTGATAACATTGCAACGTCAATATTTCCTCCAGCACTTGCCATTTCATGAAAAGCTACAATCATACCAATTACAGTACCTAAGAATCCAATCATNGGTGCTGCNCCTGATATTGTAGCTAAATTGGCTAAATTGTTTTCCATTTTAAAAACTTCTAACTTACCTTGATTTTCAATAGCCGCAGAAATATCAGTCATAGGTTTATCAATTCTATTAACTCCTTTTTCGATCATTCTTGATATTGGGGTGTTAGTATTTTTGCACAAAGTTTTAGCTGCTTCAATATCTTTTGCTTCAACAAAGTTCTGAATGCTTTTAAGAAAACTTTCATCTTCTATACTTGCTTTTTTTATAGAAGAATAACGTTCAATTAAAATATAAATAGCAACAACAGATAAGATTATTAATGTTCCCATTACCAGATTGCCTCCAATTCCTCCTGAAGTTATTAATTCAAGAATAGATAATGTTTTTTCAGTCGACTTTTCAGTCGATTTTTCAGCAACTTGCAAAGTGTCTTTTATAAGCGTTTCTATTTCTTCCATTTCATTATAATTTATTGTTATTTAACTAATATCATTTATGTTTTATTGTATTAATATGTAAGTCAGGGCTCCTGAAAGATATCCAATAAGAGCTAAAAATGATATTTTTTTTANGTACCATATAAAATCAATTTTTAGAATTCCCATTACTGCTACTCCAGCAGCTGAACCAATAATTAAAACAGAACCACCAGTACCAGCACAATATGCAAGAAATTCCCAAAATACTCCATCTGTAGCGTATAGTCCAGTTTCAGTAATTGGATACATCCCCATTGCTCCTGCAACAAGTGGGACATTATCAACTATTGAAGAAAGTAATCCAATTATTATATTTATAATATAAGTGCCTTCTTTAGTTTGACCATTAAATGTTGTGTCTAAATATTTTGCAACTATGTCTAATTGACCGGCTGATTGCAAAGCTCCAACAGCTAGTAAGATTCCCATGAAGAAGAAAATCGTTGCAGTATCTACTTTTTGTAAAACTCCAATTACAGTAAGTTGTGATTTTTCTGCATAATTTTTATTTCTGTGAATAACTTCAGTTGTTACCCATAGAACACCGAGCGAAAATATCATTCCAACATATGGGGGAAGGTGAGTTATAGTTTTAAATACAGGAACAAATAANAATCCAAGAACTCCTAAAAAGAAAACAAGGTTTCTTTCAAATGTTGTNGTCATATTATTATTTATTTGTGTATCTAACTGTATGTTTTCAGGTCTTTCAATATTTCCCTTAAGTTTAAAACTCAAGTAAATAAGTGGTATCAGCATACAAACTNTTGATGGAATAATAATTGCTGGTATTATGCTCGCTGCACTAACTTGGCCACCAATCCATAGCATAATTGTTGTAATATCCCCAATTGGAGACCAGGCACCACCTGCATTTGCGGATAATATAATTATTCCAGCAAAAAGCCAAAGATCTTCTTTGTNCTTAATAAGTTTTGGAAGAAGAGCCGCCATTACAATTGAAGTTGTTAGATTGTCAAGAACAGCAGAGAAAAAGAAAGTAATTATACTTAAGATCCAAATTAGGCGTATTTTGTTATTTGTTGTAATTCTATCAGTNATAATAGAAAAACCTTGATGAGAATCTACNAGTTCTACTATAGTCATTGCTCCTAGCAAGAAAAATAAAATTTCAGCAATATCAATAATATGATGCTGTANTTCATGGTTTATGGTNTGCTGATCAATTCCAGAAAAAGCAAATAGTGCCCAGCTTAAACCTCCAATTATTAAGGCAGATGCAGCTTTATCTATTTTAATTGAATGTTCTAGTGCTATTGCTATATAGCCTAAAACAAATACGATAATCATAAATGTTATAATCATAATTTAATCTATTCTTTTTGTAAATATATTGTTCTAGATGGGAAAGCAAATTCAGATTTATGTTTTTTNACTATTTCTATAATTTTATAGTTTACATCTTCTTTAACATCTATTAGATCTTCCCATCTTGGACTGTCAACAAAATATAACACCATAATATCTAATGAGCTGGCACCAAATTCTTGAAAACGAACTCTACCTTCATTATTGGTTTTTTCATGTTTATGTATCATTTCTTGAATATCCTTTACAATTGCTTTAATTTGATTGGATGATGTTTCATATGTTAAACCAATATTAAATTTTACTCTTCTTACTGATCTTAATCCTAGGTTATCTAACTCTGCATCAATCATTTTTTTATTAGGAACAGTCACCAGACTCTTGTCAAAAGTTCTAATCCTTGTACTTCTAAAACCAACTTTTTCAATCTTTCCCGTAATTGATCCAACTATAACAATATCACCAACAGTAAATGGTTGGTCAAAAAATATAGTAAAAGAACCTAGAAGGTTTTCTAAACTTTCTTTTGATGCCATAGCCAATGCAACACCACCAATTCCAAGTCCTGTCGCTAGTGCAGCAATATTTACATCAAATATTTTTCCCATTATAATGAATCCACCAAAAATGTAAATTAATATTTTGCCAATTTCAATAATAAAAGGGATTAGTTGGTCATCCATTTTACTTTCTGTTAATTCTGCTTTCTTCATCAGAATAAATCCAGAAAAATCAATTAATCTAATTAGAATTCTGAGTAAAGAGAAAATAAAAACCAAAGAAAATCCTTTACTAATGAGCATCTTGAGTCCTATTTTATTCTCGCTTACTAAGTTCCATTCAGGGGGGTATTGAATATGAGAACTTCCTAAATATATAATTATTAGCATAATAAAAAATCCAATAGGTTGTGTTAATAGTTCATCAAATTTTTTTGTTCCTAAATCAGTGTTGCCTCTTTTTATAAGTCTAAAAAGCAAGTTGCTTAAGTAATTTGCAATTAGTTTTTTAAAAATTAATCCTATTAATATTGAACTAATAAACCATGTATAGTCTTGAAGTGAGTTACCAAGAAATTCTATTGTTAAAAATTCATCCATAATTATTATTTTAGATTAACTGCTTTAAAGCTATTTCAAAAGCAGTTTTAGATATATTTGTTTTGGTATTGTTTTTTTTAAATATGTTTAAAAGTGCTTGCTTTATAGTTTCTGATACTGCATTAAATGTAGAAATATCACTTATTTTAGCATCATCTTGCATAAAATAAGAGAATGCTCTAGCCATTCCACAATTCGCAATAAAATCTGGTATGACACTTATTCTTTCATCTGCATTTTTTGAGATAGGTCCAAAAAATATTTCTTTATCTGCAAAAGGAACATTTGCACCTGATGAAATTACTTCTAACCCATTGTTAATCATTTGATCTAACTGATTTTGAGATAATAAACGAGATGCGGCTGCTGGCACAAATATTTCTGCCCCAATATTCCATATTTTTTCGTTTGCATGTTCAAATGATAATATGCTATCTGCTTCCAAGTAGTTAGACGATCTCCTTTCAAGAAGAGAGGTTATTTCTTCAAAAGAAAAACCATTTTTATTTATTATGCCTCCAGAGATGTCAATAATACCGACAATACTTGCTCCAGCTTGTGCTAAATAATAAGCAGCAGCTCCAGCAACATTTCCCCATCCTTGTATAATAGTTCTTTTTCCTTTTATGTTTCCTCCATAAATATTGTAGTAATGTAAAATAGCTTCAGCAACTCCATATCCCGTTATTAAATCTCCTACAGTATATTTTTTTTTCGAATTCGGGCATATATTTTTGTTTTTAACTATTAAGGGTACCCCTTTGGCTAATTGATTAATTATTTTTTTTGTTCCTTCTTCATTTTTTTTATGATGGCCTCTCAATACGCCTTCTAAAGGAAATAAAATATCACATTCTTTGCAAATTGGAATGACCTCGGTTACTTCATCAATATTCATGTCTCCCCCAGTTCCGTAATATGTTTTAAGTAGAGGTTTTGCGGCAGCATACCATCTTTTTAAAACTTCCTTTTTTCTAGGATCTTTTGGATTGAAATTTATTCCTGACTTTCCACCACCAATATGAGGTCCAGAAATAGTAAACTTCACTTCCATTGTTTTAGCAAGAGCTAAAACTTCATCTTTTGTGACTCCTAATCTCATTCTAGTTCCTCCTGCAGCAGCTCCTCCTCTTAGTGAGTTTATAACTATCCAGCCTTCTGCTTCAGTCTCTGTATCTTTCCATTCAAAAACAATTTCTGGTTTTTTACTTTCAAATTTTTTTAATAAATCCTGCATATTTTTTCTGCTGCTATTTTTGTTGCAAATTTATTAATAAGCTATTAAAGATCGAAAGTTTAAGCTTCTATTTTATTACACAGGATTGTTAATTTCTCCACCACAATTATCCTTTTTGGCTCNAGTTACAGATTGAAGGCAATTAATTTCATTTCTTGTTTTTAAAACACCTAAAAATGCAAATATTAATGATTCTTTAAAATTAACAATTGTTTGNTTTGGNATAATNATCTTTGATTTTGAGTAATATGATATTCTACTTATTAAATAATAATTAAAAACACCTCCACCAGTCAATAATACTGACTTATCTTTTAGAAATTTTCCAATTTGCATTGCTATATGTTCGCTAAAGGTATGTAATAGATCTTGAGGTTCGTACTTTTCTAAAAGTAATGGCGTTATAAATTCATCAACCCACTCTCTTGCTAAAGATTTAGGTGGTTTTCTATTGTAAAATTCTAAACTGTTTAATGAATTTAATAGATCTTTGATGATTTCACCTTTTTTCGCTATTGATCCAGAATTGTCAAATTCAAGAAATAATCGCTTACAAATATNATTCAATACAATATTAACNGGACATATATCAAAAGCTTTAATAATTCCATTATTTTTTATTGAAATATTAGCAAAACCTCCTAAATTGACACAATATTTGTATTCTCTAAATAGATGTAGGTCACCAATTGGCACTAGTGGTGCTCCTTGTCCATTCAAGGAGATATCTAGATTTCTGAAATTATTTATTGTTTTTATTTTTGTAATATTAGCAATTGTATTACCGTGTCCAATTTGTAGAGTTAGCTTATTTTTGGGTTGATGAAAAATAGTGTGTCCATGTGATGCAATAAAATCAATCTTTTCATTTTTTAAATAATTGTGAATAGTTTTTCCTAAGAATTTTCCATATTCTAAATCAATTCTTGAAATAATTTTTTTGTTTTTTTTATGAAGGTGCGCTAAAGTTTTTCTCCAATATTTAGAATATTTTATGGTTTTTGATTTTTCAATATTAAATTCCCATTTATGTTTTTTGTAAAAGCTACAAATTGCTAAATCAATCCCATCTAAAGAAGTGCCTGACATTACACCAAGTACGCGATATTTTCTATTAATATTCATTGCAATTCAAAGATAGTTTAAAAAGTGTATTTTTGTCTAAAATTTTTTAAAAAGCAAATAATGAACTTTGAACTTTCAGAAGAGCAAAAGATGATAAGAGGTGCTGCAAGGGATTTTGCAAAAACAGAATTATTACCTGGTGTTATTGAAAGAGATGAAAATCAAACATTTCCAAAGCAACAAATTAAAAAATTAGGAGAACTAGGGTTTTTAGGTATGATGGTAGATCCAAAATATGGTGGTTCTGGTATGGATACAATCTCTTATGTTCTAGCCATGGAGGAAATATCTAAGGTAGATGCTTCTTGTTCAGTTATAATGTCTGTTAATAATTCATTGGTATGTTGGGGATTAGAAACTTTTGGTACTGAAGAACAAAAAGAGAAATATTTGAAAAAACTTGCCTCAGGCGAAATTATTGGTGCATTTTGTTTATCAGAGCCAGAGGCGGGATCTGATGCAACTTCACAGAAAACTACTGCAATTGATAAAGGAGATTATTATTTGTTAAATGGAACAAAGAATTGGATAACAAATGGAAATACTGCAGCGATTTATTTGGTAATTGCCCAAACAGATATAGATAAAGGACATAAAGGGATTAATGCTTTTATTGTCGAAAAGGATATGGAAGGTTTTGTTGTGGGTTTAAAAGAAAATAAACTTGGTATTAGAGGTTCAGATACTCATTCTTTAATGTTTACCGATGTAAAGGTCCCAAAACAAAATAGAATAGGAGAAGATGGTTTTGGTTTTACTTTTGCAATGAAAACTTTGTCTGGTGGTAGAATTGGTATTGCTGCGCAGGCATTAGGAATAGCTTCTGGAGCATATGAGTTAGCTCTGCAATATGCTAAAGAAAGAAAAGCTTTTGGAAAAGAAATTTCAAAGCATCAAGCGATCGCATTTAAATTAGCAGATATGGCTACCGAAATTGATGCAGCAAGATTACTCTGTTTAAAGGCAGCTTGGCTCAAGGATAATGGTATGAATTATGATAGGGCAAGTGCTATAGCAAAAGTTTTTGCTTCTGAAGTTGCTATGAGGACAACTGTTGAAGCTGTGCAAGTACATGGTGGCTATGGCTTTGTAAAAGAATATCACGTTGAGCGTTTAATGCGTGATGCAAAGATTACTCAGATATACGAAGGTACTTCTGAGATTCAGAGAATTGTAATATCTCGATCAATTTTAAAATAATGCTCATGAAAAAATTAATATTATTATCATTTTCAATTATATTTGGTGTTATAGTAAATGCGCAAATTGATGTTAATAAATCAGAAATTGATCCTGTTTATTTAAAGTTCTTACCTTCAGATGTAAATCCAGAGAATTTACGTCCTTCAGATATTCCATCTGAGCAAGTTTTAAAGCAAATGGGACTCTCAGAATCTGAGATTAATGAGGCAATGGATTATAAATATAGTAGAGGAAAATATGCTAAATCATCTTCAGATACAGCAGTTAGTAATTTTAATTTGACAACGTTTTATGAAGCTTTTGGGGATACCTTACGTACTGATACTATTACTTATCCTCAAGCTAAAATATATGGACAAGATATTTTTAGAAATAATAATTTGTCTTTTTATCAAAAAGCTTTAGATGCAAAAGCTCCAGAAAACTACAAGGTAGGTAGTGGAGATGAGATTTCAATTTCTGTTTGGGGATCTTCTGAATTCTCTGAAACACTTTTAGTAGATGAAAGAGGTTATATTACCCCTTCTAGTTATGGAAGAGTTTATGTAAAAGGATTAACATTTAAAAAGATGCGTTCACTTTTAAAGAGTAAGTTTTCATCTTTTTTGGATATGAGAAATTCTGAAATAGATGTTACACTTGCTTATTCNAGAGTNATNACNGTNAANATTGTTGGAGAGGTTTATAANCCTGGATCNTANNCNATACCNGCNATNAATACNGCNTTTAATGCNTTNATNGCAGCNAAAGGACCNAATCANTTAGGNACAGTANGNAATATTTATATTAAAAGNGATGGAAAAACAGTTGATTCTTTAGATGTTTATCAGTTTNTATTTAACCCCTCTCGTTCGCAAGATNTATATATGCAAGATGGNGANTATCTATTTGTCCCNCCAGCACATCATATAGTTGAGGTAATTGGAGCGGTTAATCGCCCCTATACATATGAAGCTAAAGCAGGAGAAACAGTTGCTANNATTATTAAATATGCTGGTGGTTTTACTACTAATGCTTTTACAGATGTTGTAACANTAAAAAGAATAGAATATAACTCAATAAAAGTAAATGATGTCTATAAAGATCATGCAAATTCCACTGCTCTGAAAAATGGAGACCATGTTGTAGTAAATACGATATCTAATAAGCTATCAAATTTGGTTTCAGTAGAGGGAAGTATCGGAGTAGCAGGTGAATATGAATTTATACAAGGTGAGAAACTATTTGATTTACTTGAGAGAGCAAAATGTATTGATGAAAAAACTTTTGATAAGGTATATATTATACGTTTGAATGANGATCGAACTAAAACACATATNGCATTAAATTTAGATGCAATTATTAATGATAAAAATCATGAAGATAATATTTTGATACATGAACACGATATTATTCGAGTGCTTTCTATCGATGATTTTGATGATGAGTTTTTTGTTTCGGTATTTGGTGCGGTTAGAAATACGGGTGAATTTAGGTTTGGNGAAGGAATGACTTTACAGGATCTACTTTTGCAGGCAGGCGGATTAACTCAAAAAGCTCAGGCAAGCAGAATAGAGGTGAGTCGAATAATGGATGGTTCTTCAAACAANTTAAATCCAATAAGAGCAANAGTTAAAANTATAAAAATTACNCAAGATTTAATANTNAGTTCAGAAGCACAAGGATTTACATTGAAGCCATTTGATCAAGTTTTTGTTAGAGAGAATCCAGATTATGAAGAACCTATNAATATNGTTNTAACTGGAGAAGTTAAATATCCAGGTACGTATTCATTACTTGCNAAGGATGAAANAGTTTCNTCAGTAATCAAAAGAGCAGGNGGACTAACTGATTATGCTTNTTTNGATGGTGTTAANATGTTTAGAAAATTCAANNTTCAGAAACTTANTGATGAAAATTTAAATATTCCAAATATATTATTAGACTCAATTTTAATTNATGCAGAATTGTCAAATATNTANAATAANGAGTTATTAGAGAGAGAAAGATTAAAAAATAANGATTTNTNCTTTGATAGTTTGGTTTATGATGTTGTATATTTTGATATGCATAAGGCACTTTCTAAAGCGCATTCAAAGCATAATATAACTTTGTTAGAAGGAGATAGTATCGTTGTTCCAAAACATTTAGATCTTGTTCGTGTAACGGGGGATCTGCACAATATAAATGGTAGTTCAATTAGCGCTCCCTTCTTTGGCAAAAGAGCACATTATTATGTTAGAAATTTTGCAGGAGGATATGCCAAGGACAACAAGAAATCGAAGACTATAGTTGTATATCCTAATGGAGTAACAAAAAAATCATTAAATCTTGGACTCTTTACAATTTCTCCAAAAGTAAAACCTGGAGCTACAATTAAGGTAGTTAGTGAACACAAGGTAAAGAGAAGGAAAAAAGAGGAGATTGATTATAATTTACATATTCAAACTGTTATTACTCAGATAACTGCTGTAATGTCTCTATGGTTATTAATAGATAGAGTAAATAACTCCTTTTAATGAGTAACTATAATGATGAAATAGAACTTAAAGATATTCTGATTGGTTTTTCAGATTACAGATATTTTTTATTTAAAAAGAAGTTTTACATAATTATTTTCTCAGCCATATTTTCCTTATTTGGATTATTATATGCTTTTATTTCAGATTCAGAATATCATGCTGATCTCACTTTTATTGTTGAGAAGGATGCTGGTGCAATTTCTTTAGGTAGCATGTCAGGAATAGCTAGTCAGTTTGGTTTTGATTTTGGAGGTAATGAAGGCAGTACATTTAGCCAAAGTAATATTTTAGAGTTATTAAAATCAAGACGTGTTATTGTTAGTACATTGATGCAGAGCGCTAAAG
>NZRJ01000045.1 GCA_002693745.1 Flavobacteriales bacterium | reverse complement strand
AAATAAAAGAACTAATTATAATTGATAGAATTAGTAAAGCATTTTTCATAAGTTTAATTTTGAATTGCTAAGTTACAATTCCTAATTCTAATTTTCTATTTTTTTCTTTTGCATTTGAAATACTTGCATTAAGTTCAAAACCAGTTAACAGAATTATAGAGTTAAAGTACATCCAAATTAAAATAATCATAAGTGTCCCAATAGATCCATAAATTTTGTTGTATTGTGAAAAATGACTAATATAATAATTAAAGCCTATTGATGTAATAATGATCCCTAAAGATGCTAATATAGAACCTGGTGAAAAAAGTTTCCATTTACTTTTTATTGATGGTCCTAAATGAAATAGTATAGAAATTCCAAAAAATAAAATAAGAATTATTGTTAACCATTTTCCATATAAAATTAAAGCACCAGCGTATTGAGTTATTAATTCATATTCTGTAAGATATTTTACTGCAAATTTTCCGAATATGATTAGACTCATTGCAATAATTAATACTAGTGAAAGAAATAAAGTTAATACAAGAGATAATAATCTTTGATTAATGATTGATCTTGATTCTTTAACATGGTATGAAGCATTAAAAGCTTCAATAAGTGAGTTTATTCCATTAGTTGAAAAGTAAAGAGCTAGTACAAACCCAATAGATAGAAGTCCACTTCTTGGATTGTTGATTATATCATCGAGAGTCTCAAATGTAATTTCATTTGTTGAAGGTGGTAAAATTACAGCTAGTAGTTCTATCAAAGTCTCTTGTATTCCTGAAATAGGAATATAAGGTATAAGTGTAAAAAAAACAATGATAGATGGGAAAAATGCTAAGAAAAAATTAAAAGCTAATGACGATGCTCTTGTAGTTATAGCACCTTTAATCAGACCTTTCCAAAAGAAAATAGTTACATCATAAATGCTAAGACCACTAAAACCAATTGGCTTGATCTTCTTGCATAAATTAATTATATTGTGCATTAAAAAGCTTTTAAACTTAAATCAAAGTTATTTGGAGAATGTGTAAGAGCTCCAATAGAAATGAAATTCACACCACAATCGGCATATTCTGAAATGTTTTTTTCAGTAATTCCTCCACTTGATTCAACTTCACACTTTTTTTTAATTATTGAAATAGCTTTTTTAGTTGTTTCATAATCAAAGTTATCAAGTAAGATTCTTTTAACACCATCTTCTTTAATGATTTGCTTTACTTCATTTAGATTTCTAGCTTCAATAATAATGTCTAGTTGCTTGTTATTTTCAGAAAGATATTTTTTTGTTTTGTTAATTGCTTTTGAAATTCCGCCTGCAAAATCAATGTGATTATCTTTAATCATTATCATGTCAAAAAGTCCAAATCTATGATTAAATCCACCTCCAATTTTAACGGCCCATTTTTCTATAATTCGATTTAGAGGTGTTGTTTTTCTAGTATCTAATAATTTACATTTATTATTTTTAATTAAGGAATTAAGTTTATGGGTTTTGGTTGCAATCCCGCTCATTCTTTGCATGCAATTGAGTATTAATCTTTCAGCTTGTAAGATGGAAATAGCATTTCCTTCTACGACAAAAGCTATATCTCCATATTCTACTTGGTCACCATCATTTAAATTTTTAGTAATTTTTAAATTCTTATCAACTTCTTGTAAAATCATTAATGCTAAATCGATTCCTGCAATGATTCCTTGATCTTTCACTAATAAATGTGCTTTACTTTTAGTATTTTTTGGTATACTTCCTAATGAGGAATGGTCACCATCACCAAGATCTTCAAAAAGTGCGTTTTTAATAAAGTTATTAAGCTCTTTCTTTATCATAAAGGTAAAATTCTTAATATTGCCAAAAATACAAAAAATGAATATTGTATTACTTGTCATTGGAAAGACAAATGAAAATTATTTACTTGATGCTCTGTTAAAATATCAGAAACGTTTAAAGCATTATATAAGATTTGAAATATTTGAAATTCCATATATTAAAAATATTAAAAAAAAATCAAGTTTCGAGCTGAAGAAAAAAGAAGGTGAATTAATATTAAAACATGTCAAATCAACCGATCATTTAGTTCTTTTAGATGAAAAAGGTAAGGATTTTACATCTGTTGAATTTGCAGATAAGTTACAAGCATGGATGTTGAGTGGTAAGAAAAGATTAGTTTTTGTTTGTGGAGGAGCTTATGGATTCTCTGATGAAATTTATAAAAGACAAAATGAAAAATTATCTTTGTCAAAAATGACATTTTCTCACCAGATGGCTCGTGTATTTTTTATAGAACAAGTTTATAGGGCCTATACTATTCTAAATAATGAACCTTATCACAATGAATAAATGAAATTAGTTTTTGCTACAAATAATTTAAATAAATTATCTGAAATTAGATCTTTAATTCCTCCTGAGATTGAAATTTTAAGTTTAAAAGATATTAATTGTAAAGATGATCTTCCAGAGACCTGTAATACTTTAGAGGGAAATGCTTTGCAAAAAGCGCTTTATGTATTTGATAATTATGGTTTTAATTGTTTTGCTGATGATACAGGTTTAGAAGTTGATATTCTAGGTGGCGAGCCAGGAGTGTATTCTGCAAGGTATGCAGGAGAGGATTGTAATTCAGAAAATAATATTAATAAGCTACTTAAAAAAATGAATGGAAAAAAGGAAAGAGGAGCGTCTTTTAGAACTGTTATTGCGCTTGTTATTCAGGCTGAACACACTCTTTTTGAGGCCCATTGTAGAGGCATTATAACAAAAAGAAAGAGTGGGGTGGAGGGGTTTGGTTATGATCCAGTTTTTATTCCAAATGGCTTTGATAAAACTTTTGCAGAAATGTCAAAACATCAAAAAGGTGCTATTAGTCACAGAGGGCAAGCTGTGAAGAAGTTAGTTGCATTTTTATCTACAAATTAGTATACAATGATTATATGATATAATTAGATTTTGGTCTTGTTAAAATTCTTGTAGCTATTAAATATTTATTTCTTTTGGTAGAAATTGTTTTGCATCACCTCCATTTTTTATAATATCACGAACTATAGTTGAAGAAATATGAGAGGTTTCTGGTGAAGTAATTAAAAATATAGTTTCTATTTCAGAATTTAGGCTTTTATTCATTTGAGCAATGTTTTTCTCAAATTTAAAGTCATTAAAATCTCTTAATCCTCTAAGAATATATTTTGCATTTTCTTTTTTACAAAAATCTACTGTTAAACCTTTATATGATTTTATAAAGATTTTTGGGTTATTAAAATAAATATCATTTATCCATTTAATACGTTTTTCAATCGAATAGTGCTGATGCTTCTTATAGTTAATTCCAACAGCAATAATAATTTTGTCAAAAAGAGGTAGTGCTCTTTTAATGATTGCTTTATGACCTTTTGTGAAAGGAGAAAATGACCCCGGAAAGACTGCAATTTTTATCATTTATCAAAAGTAATAATTAAAATGAGAAAAGACTAAAATGACTTGTTCCATATTTTCTAACTTCAACATTTAAATCATTAAATATTGTTGTCTTATCATGTTCTATAATCAAAAGACCATCTTTTTTAACTATTCTTTTTTTGATTATAATATCTTTTAGCTCTTCATAATTTTTATATTTATAAGGGGGGTCAGCAAAAATGAAATTATATTGTTCATTACAATTTTCCACATACTTTAACACTTCGCTTTGCACTGCTGAGATATTAAATTTAAATTCTTCTGAAATATTATTTATAAATCTTACACAATCAAAATTATGATCAATTGCTTTTATCTTATTGCAGCCTCTTGAAGCAAATTCAAGTGAAATATTACCTGAGCCAGAGAATAGATCTAGAGTGGTTTTTTCGGTAAAAAAATATCTACTTTCAATTATACTAAAAATTGCCTCTTTTGCTCTGTCGGTAGTTGGTCTTATTAATAAATTATTTGGCGGATTTATTTTTCTTCCCTTATGAGTCCCCGAAATAATCCTCATGAGTATTGACTAAATAGTGGATAAAATTCATTTTTTCTTAATCTGTCAAATTGAGATGAGAATCTTAAATGATTTGGTGGTGAACCTATCTTAATATATCGAATATAATCATATAGTAAACGATATGTTTTATCTCCCTCAGTAATTTTTCCATAAAGCGTTGTATTAACAATTTCAGCATCAATTTTATGTTGTTCAAAAGAAAAAAGTGTAAAGTATATAATATCTTCTTTATTTTCAAAAAAAAATGAATTATTGAAAATGAGATTTTTATTTTTAAAGATTGTAAGATTAAAAATATTATTATTAATATACAAGTAAGCATTTTCTTTCTTGTTTTCAAATTTGCTAAACTGCTCAATAAGTACTTTTTGTTGTGAAGTTTGTTTAGCGTTTGGAAAAAAGGTTAAAGCAATGTCATTAATTACACTTGGAATAGAGTATACAAGATGAGCATTAATTTTAGTTAATGGATCTGATTTTATAATGTCATAAACATCAATAGTTAGTTTGAGTATGTCTTTCAGATTTTCTTTTTTGTAGAATTCATTTGGAACTAACGTGAAAGGAAAGTTTACAAATGATACTGAAGAAGAAGCAAAATTTAATTTTAATATTTTATCATTATTTATAATATCTATAATATCATTTTTAACAATAATATTATTGAAATATTCAACATTATTTGATGTATTGTTTATTAGACAATATGTGAGCTGATTTAGCCCAAATTGTACGCAAAGCTGATAGTGTTCAAAATGCTCAAGATCAAAAGTACTAGATTTTATATTATTCGCTTCTCCAGTTGCCATTTAAAGATGCTTCAGTCATAGACCCTACTTTTAAAAGCTCATCTAAGTTATAGCTTTTATTTTCAGCATCTAATCCTTTAAAAACTGTTCTATAATTAGCAGAAATTTCAAAAACTTGAACTGTTACATTACCTTTTTCTATTTGTCCAGCATTAATATTGTAAGTACTGTTTGAATAGGGTACATTTATTAGATTAGTTAAGTCTAAAATAAAATTGTTTTTTCTGCTTTCCATATATGTTTCATCAAATATATTTTCTTTTGCTGGTACATATGCAGTGTCTCTTGATATTAACCCTAGTTCTAATGCTAGCTCATCTGATATCTGTACACCATTAATTAAAGAATCAGGGGTTTCTCCAGTAGCTCTTACAATAGGAATTGAATCATATTCTAAAAAATCAATAAGACTTTTAAAATTATCCGCAAATTGACCTTTATTTTGTTTATATTTGATTTGTAATTGTCTTAGATCTTTTAATTTTTGAACATTTTCTGCGATTCTAATCTCTGCTTCTTTATTGAATACCACTTCGCTATTTATACTATTATATATGAGATAAAATAATATTATATTTAATGGAATTAATATAAGAGCAATTTTTTTTGCTTTCATTTTCTAAGTTTTAGATTCGCAAATTTATAATTTTTACTTTTAAAATCATAGATGCATATTTAAAATTGTTTCTTTGTTAAAAATTTAAATAATGAAGAAAATATTGTCACAGATTATTTTTTGGCTGTTGGGATGGAAACCAATAGGCACGTTTAATTATCCAAAAAAATGTGTAATAATTGCAGCACCTCACACTTCTAACTGGGATTTTTTAATTGGAAGATGTTATGGATATATCACAAAACTAAATGTTCACTATCTTATTAAAAGCTCATTTTTTATTCCAGTTCTTGGTGCTTTAATAAGGAAGAATGGAGGTATACCTGTTTATCGTGATTCAGCCAACAATATGGTTAGTCGTATTGTAAAAAGGTTTAATAATTCTGATAGCTTTAGATTAGGTATTTCACCAGAAGGAACAAGATCAAGAGTAGAAAAATGGAAAACAGGATTTTATCATATTGCATACAAAGCTAATGTTCCTATTTTACTGCTAGCAATGGATTTTAAGACTAAAAGGGCTGGCGTTATTGATTCACTGATACCCTCTGGTAATATTGAACAGGATATGATTTTTATACAAAATAAATTTCATGATAAAACAGGTAAGATACCAGAGAATTACAATCCTAAAATTTTATAATATAATATCTTGAAAAAATGTTTAAAAAACTAAACTTATTTATTTTATACTAGTTTAATTTATTTTTTGAAAAAGTTATTTTTACATTCCAAAAATAATAGAATATGTCTTCACAATCAACACTTACTTTAGCTACGCTTGAACAGGCCCAGGAAATGGGTTTAATGAAAGAAGAATTTGATAAAATTAAGAGTATTTTAGGTAGAATTCCTAATTTCACTGAACTAAGTGTTTTTGGTGTAATGTGGTCTGAGCATTGTTCTTACAAGAATTCAATAGTTTGGTTAAAAACTTTACCAAAAGAAGGTCCTCATATGTTAGTTGAAGCAGGAAAAGAGAATGCAGGTCTTGTAGATATAGGAGATGGTTTGGCATGTTGTTTTAAGATAGAATCACATAACCATCCCTCGGCTCTTGAACCTTATCAAGGGGCAGCGACAGGTGTTGGAGGTATTAATAGAGATATTTTTACAATGGGGGCAAGACCAGTAGCTCAACTTAATTCATTAAGATTTGGAGATATTGATTTAGATAAAACAAAATGGTTAGTTAAAGGTGTTACTAAGGGTATTGGTGATTATGGAAATGCATTTGGTGTGCCTATTGTTGGTGGAGAAGTTTTTTTTGATGACTGTTATAATACTAATCCTTTGGTTAATGCTTTTTCTGCAGGCATTATGAAAAAGGATGATATGATATCAGCAACTTCATCAGGAGTAGGTAATCCTGTTTTTATTGTAGGATCTAGAACTGGAAAGGATGGCATTCACGGAGCTTCATTTGCATCAAAGGACATTTCTGAAGATTCAGTAAATGATTTACCTGCTGTACAAGTTGGAGACCCTTTTCAAGAAAAGTTGCTTTTAGAAGCAACTTTAGAATTAGGTGCGACTGACGCTGTTGTTGGAATGCAAGATATGGGTGCTGCTGGAATTACTTGTTCTTCTAACGAAATGTCTGCTGCAGGTGGACATGGTATGGATTTATGGTTAGATAAAGTTCCTACTAGGCAAAAAAATATGAAGGATTGGGAGATATTATTGTCAGAATCACAAGAGAGAATGTTGGTAGTTGTTCAAAAGGGAAAAGAAAATATAGTAGAATCTATTTTTGAAAAATGGGATTTATCATGCGAAGAGATCGGTGTAGTTACTAAGGGTGACAGAGTAAGATATTTTATGCACGGTGAATTAGTAGGAGACGTTCCATGTCATGATTTAGTTCTTGGAGGAGGAGCGCCAGTTTATCATAGAGAGTGGACTGAGCCTGCATATTATCAGCAATGGAAGAAATTTAATATAGAAAGTGTTGATTTGCCTTTGGATTTGGTGAAGGTGGCTAAGTTTTTAACAGCACATGAGAATATTGCATCAAAAAGATGGGTTTACGAACAGTATGATTCTATGGTTGGAACTATAAATATGAGTACTAATTTGCCAACAGATGCTGCCATTGTTAATTTAAAAGAGACAAATAAAGCTCTTACAATGACAGTTGATTGTAATGCAAGAATGGTTAATGCTGATCCCGAGGAAGGTTGTGCAATGGCAGTAGCAGAAGCCGCTAGAAATATTGTTTGTTCAGGAGGAATTCCATCTGCTATTACTAATTGTTTGAATTTTGGAAACCCTTATAATCCCGAAGTATATTGGCAGTTTGTTGGGGCTATAAAAGGAATGAGTAAAGCTTGTGATAAATTTAGTGCTCCAGTTACAGGAGGTAATGTGTCTTTTTATAATCAGTCAGCAATTGATGGTAAAGAGATTCCTGTTTTTCCAACTCCTACTATTGGTATGTTAGGAGTTGTAGACGACAAGAAACATATCACTTCACTAGCATTTCAAGGAAAGTCAGATTTGATTTATATGATAGGTGAGAGTATAAATGATATTTCAAGTTCTGAGTATTTAGCCTCTTATCACAATATTAAAGAGTCGCCAGCACCTAAATTTGATTTGGATGTTGAATATAATTTACAAAAAACAATAACAAAGTTAATAAGAGGCAATGTCATTGAATCTGCTCATGATGTTTCTAATGGCGGATTGTTTGTGACATTATTGGAAAGTTCATTCACTAATAATTTGGGATTTGAAATTGTTAGTTCATCTGAAGTAAGAGAAGACGCTTTTTTATTTGGAGAAGCACCATCTAGAGTAGTAGTTTCTGTAACTGAAACAGGTGAAGATGCATTTTTAGATCTTTTAAAAGATTGTGAAACACCATTTATGTTATTAGGTCATGTTACAAAGGGAAGAATTGCTGTTGATGACAAAGAATTTGGAAAAATTGATGAGTATAAAAAAATATATAATAATTCTCTAGCAGATAAGCTTAATAAGTAAATTTCTTAATTTTTAGTCTTAAAATATTAGAAAGTAAGTATTAGTTTTGTGTTGAGTTGTCTAGAAGTAAGATAATTAGGTACAGCATATTGTCTTCCAGTTATGTCAGCTACCCATAGATAAGAAACTGTATTATTGATATCTAAAAGATTAAATACTTCTGCGCTAATCCATATATTGTTAAAAGCATTTAACCATCTGATCTTACTTCTTTTTTTCTCTGCTTTTAAAACTGCAGAAAANCCAATGTCTACTCTTCGGTAATCAGGTATTCTTAANATATCCTTATATTTTTCTGCTTGCGGAGGTCCAAATGAAAGTCCAGTTCCATACAATAGATTTAAATGTACTTTATAATTTGGATTGCTNGGGATGTAATCTTGAAAAAACATAGAAAAATTTACTCGTTGATCTGTAGGTCTAGGAATATATCCAGCTTCTGATATTGTTCCGTCAGAATTTGTAATAATATCACCAACAATATCTTCTTCAGTTTTCATTACAGATAAACTTGCCCAGCTTTCTACACCACTAACAAACTCTCCATTTATTTTCATGTCGATACCACTAGCATATCCATTTGATAAATCATTTGCTAAGTACTGAATGCGGACATTATCAACTTTATATGGAATGAGATTCTTTAAAGATTTGTAATATATTTCTGTTACCCATTTAAAAGGTCTTCCCCAATTGTAAAATAGATAATCAGCCCCTAAAACATAGTGAATTGATTTTTGAGCTTTTATATCATAATTGAGATTTCCTTCAATAGTACGTAGTTCTTTATAAAATGGGGATTGATAGTAAATTCCACTTGATGCACGGAAAACAATATCTTTTTCCCAAATTGGTGCATAGGCTAATGATAATCTTGGACTCATCAATAATTCTTCATTATAGGTCCAATAACTTCCTCTAGTCCCTCCATTGATTGTTAGATTTCCTATATCTTTAGATATTTGCATATATCCTGAATTTCTGAATGATGATAAATTTATTTTTGTTTTTAAAACCTCATTCAAAGTGATTTCTTGATTTGGATTACTAATTCCACCAATATTATCATCTGCGTGCGGAAAATTAAAAAAGGCAGAATCAATCAAATTCCATTCTGATATTTTGTCTTCGATTTCCTCTTTTTGAATTCTAATTCCCCAATCAAATTTTAATGAATTATTGTTGTAATTTCCTTTATGAGATAAGTTAGATACAAATGCATTTAAGCTATTTCTTGCGTGATTAATATATTTTCCAACTCCTCTATCAAATGCTATATCTCCAAAGTCCTCAGAACCTAGGTTGTTTTCTAGCTGATAAAGCCAATATTCTCCTAAGATATCAAAATTTTCTTGCTCAAATGTGCGAAATGCTGAACTAGTAAATTGTAATTGTAAATTTTTATTTGGTTGATAAATACTACTGAGAGCTCCAAAATAGGTTTCGTATTTATCTAATTCTTGTCCTTCGAAATAAATGTTTAGTTTTAATGCTTCGTTCACGGTTCCAAATTCAGTTTCTCTATTTTTTGGAACCATTTTATATTCGTTAGTACTTATGTTACCTAAAAAGCTAATTTGCCAATTTGTGTTTAAGTCATAATTTATAAAAGTTTGGATATCAGAAAATCTTGGTGTATAATCTGCTTCAGTATCTAAAGAATTTAGTAAGTATTGGCTTGTTTTATGTCTTGTTCCTATTAAATATGATAGCCTTCCATTTTTAGTTACACCTTCAAAATGTGCAGAACCACCTAACAAACTTAATTGTATACTTGCTGTAATTTCTCTTGGTTTTTTGTAAGTGATATCTAGTACCGATGACATCTTATCTCCATATTTTGCCTCAAATCCTCCGGCTGAGAATAATATACTTCCTACCATATCTGTATTAACAAAACTCAGTCCCTCTTGTTGTCCTGATCTTACCAGAAATGGACGATAAATTTCAATTCCGTTAACATAAACTAAGTTTTCATCAAAGTTACCACCACGAACAGAATATTGCGAGCTGAGTTCATTAGCTGAGCTTACTCCTGGTAGTGTTTTAAGTACAGCTTCTACACCTATTGAATTTCCTGGAATTATTCTTACATGCTTTGGTTTAATTTTGCTAAAAGATTTTTTTCTGCTTTTTTGGTCAGTTATTATTACATCATTAAGTAAAGTTGATGAAGGTTTTAATTTGATGTTTAGGCTGTATTTTTGTCCTTTTTTTAGCATTGGAATTCGTATTTTTTCTTTCTTAAATCCAATGAAGCTATATACAAGAATTACAGATCTATTTGCAGGGATTTCTATATTGTATTTTCCATTACTATCTGATGTAACTCCCAAGCTTTGATTGAAAATTGAGATGTTTACAGCTGGTAAAGGATTGTTTTCCTCATCCGTAATATGCCCATTAATATTTTGACTAAATCCTGTAAGGGAATAAACTAAGAGTAATATAATCAANAAATTTTTGTACATANATTGCAAAAATAGAATTATGTAACTTAATTAACTCTAAATTTGAGTAGTTATTATATTTGCTCTTTCAAATATATAAATCTACAGACTTTAGTATATTTGTTAACTAGCCAAAATAATATTTTAAAAAAAATGAGAAAGGTTCTTATTTTATGTACAGGCAATTCTTGTCGTTCTCAAATGGCAGAGGGATTACTTTCATCTTTTGCTGCAGATACTAAGGTATATAGTGCAGGTACTAAACCAGAAAAAGTAAATCCTTTTGCAATAAAAGCGATGGAGCAGATAGGTATTGATATTTCAGAAAATGATTCTAATCATGTTGATGAGTATGTTGATTTTGATTTTGATTATGTATTTACAGTATGTGATAATGCCAAAGAGATTTGTCCTGTTTACAATAGGGCAAAGCAAGTGATACATCGAAGCTTTATGGATCCGGCAGATGCTAAAGGAACAGATAGTGAGCAACTAGCAGTTTATGTAGAAGTTAGAGATCAGTTGAGTGAATACTTCAAAGATTTTGCGATGAAGAATATTCTTTAATAGGTAAACATAGCTTTATAATTTGTTGTATTTCCTACATTGTCAATTACCTTTAAAGTAAAGGTGTGCTCCCCTTTACTGATGTTGTTATCAATATTAAAACGTACTAGATTTTTCTTATGGTCGTAATCTAAAAGTATCCACTTATCATCAATTTCGCCTCTAAATGACTTTATGCCGCTTTCTTTGTCTCTGATAGTTAATTTGATTGTTGANTGTGTTTTNAATTTTTTTCCGGGAAAAATATTTACTCCTCTAATTTCAGGACTTATTGTATCTGCTANAATACAAAAATTTCCAAATTCTCTNGTTTTTGTGTGAAGAAATCCATTTTTCCATTCACCGCCAATGTACCAATAATTATTTTTCATATCAGTAGTAGCTATATATACCTTGTCTTTTAAAGTATCGGGTACTGTAGATTTTAACGATAATTTGTAATATTTATGTACAGGNGTATTATTGTAATGTATTTGATGTACTTGTCCAAATATTCCTTCTAGAGTGTCAGTATTTTTGTAATTAAACATAATTGGTTCATATAAAGAGAATGCTTTCATATTGATTTCTATATTGTCATTTTTAAAGATATTTACTCTGTCAAATCTAAAAGGAGTGTTGATAGTATCTTTTGGTANNGGACATCTCNTAAGAAAAGGATTATTTGTTGATTTTACTTTAAAACTTAAGTTTGATGTATTCTGATAAATATCACTTACTTCTATATCAATCTTGTGAGTTAACGTGTCATTAAAATTAATGATTCCATTATTAATTAGTGTATTATAATTGGTAAGTTTATTATGNGGAAGTTTATAGCATCTGTGATATTTATTCTTGNTTTCTTTCTTTTCACAATAATCTATGTGTGCATTTATATANCTAGTAGTATTAAAATCTAACTCATCAGCCTTAAATTCATAAACTATATTACTATCTACGGAGAGTTTTATTGAGTAAACACCATTTTTGTTATATGCATTGTTNGATTTGTCATATGTAAATATTCCTANAGCAAAACTGCCATTAACTATTGGAGTTTCATTAATTATATGAGTATTGTTTTTTTTGATAATAGAATATATTTTANTTTTGTTATATCCATTAATTAATGTAGTATCAAATGCATATATCTTTATTTTTTTCAAAGTAGGAGGGATGTTGTCATTAAAGTTAAATGGAAAGTGTAATGGATTGATAGGTTTTTGAGTTTTAGTATTTCTAATTTCAAAATGTAAATGAGCACCATTACTACTACCACTATTACCTGAAAGAGCAATAATTTCTCCTTTTTGAATTTTTAAAGCATTTTTACTTGGAAAGAAATCAATTTCAAATTTTTCTTTTTGGTAATGTTCTTTTTTTACTATTTTATCAATTTTTGGACTAAACTTTTGCAAATGAGCATAAACCGAAGTATGTCCAGTTTGAGGATGTGATATATAGATTACTTTTCCATATCCCCAAGAAGAGACTTTAATTCTAGATATATACCCATCAGCTATAGATCTTACTTTTTGTCCCTCAACTCCTTGAGTTTTTATATCTATTCCTGCATGAAAATGATTGCTTCTTAATTCTCCAAAAGTTCCTGATAATAACATATTAAAGTCAAACGGTGCAGCATAGTTTTGTGAACTAACATTTTGATAAATTAATGATGTAATTAACAAGAAAAGTGTTTTCAATATTTTCATTTAATAAATAAAAATTTACATTAGAAAAAATACAATGCAAATATAACATCAAAAATGTATCATTTTTAGTTTAAAAATATTTAATTTTGTGATAATTATTTTATTGTGAAAACGATTATAAATAGTATTGAAGCNAAGTTANTTAATTTGATAAATAATTTTAACCAAATTCAAAAAGAAAACTCGGATTTACAGAAAAATAATTATGCTTTAAATGAAAGATTGCAAGAGAANGAAAAACTGATTGCAAACTTACAAGATAAAGTAAAACTCATGAATATTTCAAGATCTGTTGATTCAGATAGTGAAGATGTGAAAGCAACAAGATNAAAGATTAATGAGTATATACGGGAAATAGATAGATGTATTGCATTATTAAATAAATAGATCAAATTGGCAGATAAATTATCAATTAAATTACATATTGCTAACAGAATTTATCCAATGAAGATTGAGCGTAATTCTGAGGANTATATTAGAAATGCTGTAAAGAAAATTGAAGANAAACTAAATTTTTTTGAAGAAAACTACGCAATTAAGGATAAACAAGATTTGCTTGCNATGTGCCTTATAGAATATGCTTCAAAGTTAGANACAGTTAGCAACAAAAATATTATTGAAGATGATGGATTAACTGATAAGCTAATGAAAATTGATGCNATNCTAGATGCAAANATNTAAATAGTTCTTTTAAAATAATATTATCCCGTATTAATATTTTTGTTAAACTCAACACTTAAAGTATTTGGGTTATGACTCAAAATGTTAAAAACAGGCCTCAACCTATCTTAGGTTTTCAATTTTGAGACAGTGGACGTTTGCAATATTTTGGCATCCCTATTCATGTATTTTTGGAGTTTTTCACTAATTAATACGGGATTTTTTTAAAAAAAATGATATAAAATGATAGATTTAATAATAGTAGCAATTGTTGGACTTATTTTCGGTGGAGGTATTGTATTTTTTTTGATACATAATTTTAATGTTAGTAAAGCAAATTTGATTTTAGAAGATGCAAAGAAAGAAGCTGAACAAGTTAAAAAAGAAAAGCTGTTACAGGCAAAGGAAAAATTTATTGAACTTAAGGCTGAACATGAGAAAGAGATACATAAAAAAAATAATGATCTTAATAATGCAAATCAAAGAGTATCACAGAAAGAAAATACATTTAATCAAAAGTTATCAGAAGTAAATAAGAAGGATGCTCGGCTTAACAAGTTGATTTCTGAAGTTGATATGCAGAAGTCTATCTTAGAGAAGAAGCAAGCTGAAACTGAAAAANTTCATAAGAAACAGGTNTTANAGTTAGAACAAGTAGCTAATTTGTCAGCTGCNGAAGCTAAGAAAACTTTAGTTGAATCATTAAAAGATGAAGCAAAAACTGATGCATTAGAGATTATTCAAACTACAATTGATGAGGCAAAACTTACTGCAAAGCAAGAAGCCAAGAAAATCGTTATTCAAACNATTCAAAGAATAGCAACTGAGGAAGCTGTAGAGAATGCAGTTTCAGTTTTTAACATTGATAATGATGCGGTTAAGGGCAGGATTATAGGTAGGGAAGGTAGAAATATTAGAGCAATTGAATTAGCAACTGGTGTTGATATAGTTGTTGATGATACCCCTAATGCAATTGTGCTTTCTTGTTTTGATTCTGTAAGAAGAGAAGTTGCTCGCTTATCATTACACAAATTAGTTACTGATGGGAGAATACATCCTGCAAGAATAGAAGAGGTNGTAAAGAAAACTAGAAATGAGATTAATGATGAGATAGTTCAANTTGGTAAAAAGACTACTATTGATTTGGGTATTCATGGATTACATCCCGAACTTATTAAAATGATTGGAAGAATGAGATACCGTTCATCATATGGTCAAAATCTTTTACAGCATTCTAGAGAAACAGCTAATATGTGTGCTGTTATGGCTGCTGAACTTGGTTTGAATACTCAACTTGCTAAAAGAGCTGGNTTACTNCATGATATAGGAAAGGTTTCAGCTGATGATTCTGAAACTCCGCATGCTATTATTGGCATGCAGTTAGCAGAAAAGTATGGTGAAAAAGCTGAAGTCTGTAATGCGATTGGTGCCCATCATGATGAGATAGAGATGAATTCCTTAATTTCACCATTAGTACAAGTTTGTGATGGGGTTTCTGGTGCGAGACCTGGTGCAAGAAGAGCAATGACTGATGAATATATTAAAAGAATTAAAAAATTAGAAGATACTGCAATCTCATATCCTGGTGTATTAAAATCTTATGCTATTCAAGCAGGTAGGGAACTAAGGGTTGTTGTTGAAAGTGAGAAAGTTACAGATGAAGCTGCTTCGAAATTAGCTTTTCAGATTTCTGATAAAATACAGAATGAAATGACTTATCCTGGTCAAGTAAAAGTTACAGTGATTAGAGAAACAAGGGCAATAAGTTTTGCTAAATAGTTTTAAATTAAAACTATCTCAAATATTTTTTTAATTACTAAAGAATAATAATATCAAGATCTACTTNAAGATTTTCTCCCCATTGATTAGTCTCTTCTATATTTTCATAGGGGCCAATATATACTTTAAAAACTTTNTCAGTTCTGTTTGATTTATCTGGTAGATAGAAATAGTTACATTTAAATCCTTTGATTTTGAGATCATTAACTANAGCTTTAGCNGAATTTTCTTCTTCTAATGAAGCAATAATTGCAATATTATTTCCAATTAAGTTTAAATTATATTTTAATGGTGGNGGTTGNAATTTGNTTGTTGTATCTAATGTTNTNTTAGTNGTTTCTAATTTCAAAGAGTTAATATTATAAAAATAAAATATGGCATATCCAAGAACACAAATAATAACAATATACTTTAACCACTTGAATGAAGAGCTTTCTTTGTCTTCTTTTTGATCACTTTTATTATCATCAAATTTATCAGAATTAGTCTGAATTTTCACTTCTTCTTGTTGATTTGGAGTTACAGCGTTCTCCTCTTTCTCTTTTATCTGTGATAATCTTTCTTTTAGAATTCTTAACTTTTCTTCATTGGTATTATTATTCATAACTGTATTGATAGAATTTGATGCAAATATATGATTTTAATTAATGTTGTTTAGACATAGGTCAAAAATTTCAGACAAACTAATATTAGCTACTTTTAATTGTTTTGGTATTATACTTTCTTCGGATAAACCTGGTATTGTATTTATCTCAAGAATATATGGTTTATTTTTTTGAATAATAAAATCAATTCTACATAATCCAGTTAGGTTAATCTTTTTATATACATCTTCTGCTATCTTTTGAATTTCTAAAGTAAGTTCTTTACTAATTCTTGCAGGTGTTATCTCTTTTGATTTCCCTTCATATTTTGCTTGGTAATCAAAGAAATCATTTTCACTTTTAATTTCTGTAAGAGGAAGTGTTTTTACTTTATTTTCATTAAAATAAACTCCACAACTTACTTCAATTCCATTAAGAAAACTCTCAATAATTACTTTTGTGTCATGTAAGAAAGCTTTGTTAACAGCTTTTGATAAATTTTTTTTTTGTGTAACTTTAGATATTCCATAGCTTGATCCACAACCATTTGGCTTGATAAAACATGGAAAACCTATATAATTGCTAATATCATATTTTAAAAGATCCTTTTCGTTATTAATTAATATTGATTTAGCACATCTGAAACCAAGATTGTGAAGAGTTTTGTTGCATGCAAATTTATCAAATGTTAATGAAGATATTTTAGCATTACATGATGTGTAAGGTAAATTCAACTTGTCAAAATAGTCTTGTATTAAACCATCTTCTGCAGGTGAACCATGTAATGCAATAAATATTTTATCAAATTTTACTTTTTTTTTGTTTTTGATATATGAAAAGTCGCTAGTATCTAATGTTTGATCATTAATTGTGTATTTGCCATTTTTTAAATGAACAATAATACCTACATATTTTCTTCTATTTAGGTGTTTAAGAACAGTTTTTGCGCTCAATAATGAAATATTGTATTCTGCTGAGTCTCCACCTGTTAAAATTGCTATATTTTCCATTGTATTTTAGCAACAAACCTAAACTATTTTTATTATTAATTCAATACTGTAAGAGGATAATTTTTATATTTGTAAAGTTAAGATCGGATATAGATGTTGGAATTTATTAAAGATAAAAGTTTATATAAGCATCTGCTTTTTTCAGTAGTTACTGTTTTCTCTTTGTTTTTTATTTGGCTTAAATGGTTAGATATTTACACTGAACATGATAATTTTATTAAAGTTCCTGATCTTAGTGG
>NZRJ01000044.1 GCA_002693745.1 Flavobacteriales bacterium | reverse complement strand
TCTTGTTTATAACATAATACAGTTTTTATATTTTGACTAAAAATTTGATTCTTTAAGACTATAATTGGATCATTTTTTTCTTGTTCTAATTTAGATGATATTGAATCTGTTTCTGAATTTTTAACAATATAAATTTCTTTTTTGCTATGGCAAGAAAGCAATAAAGATGTTGATAAAGTAACCAGTGTTAATATCTTTGTAAATTTCATATTATATTGTATTATAAATAAGTACAATTTCATTGCAAATTTATATTTTTGCATCCAGAAAATCTAATTATAGTTAAGTATGTCTAAAGAAGTAAGACTAAAGAAAGGTTTAAATATAAATTTAGTTGGTGATGCTGATAAAGTTTATGCTTCTGTAAAATCCAATAATATAGCAGATAAATTTGTTGTAAAACCTACAGATTTTCATGGACTAAATCCAAAGCTAACTGTAAAGATTGGTGATAAAGTAAAGGCCGGATCCCCACTTTTTTTTGATAAATCTAATGAAAAGATAAATTTTTGTAGCCCTGTAAGTGGTGAAGTAATAGATATTGTAAGAGGTAAGAAAAGAAAGATTTTAGAGGTGGTAGTTAAGTCTGATGCTAAGATGCTATATGAAGATTTTTCCTTGTCTTCATCAGCTGAATTAACAAGAGAGCAAATCATTGATATTATGCTTAAAGGAGGTGTTTGGCCTTTTATTAGACAAAAACCTTATGATATTATTGCAGATCCAAATGATATTCCAAAATCAATTTTTATATCTGCGTTCAACTCATCTCCACTTTCTATTGATAATGATTTTGCTCTTTATGGAATGGATGAGCTTTTTCAAAAAGGATTAGATTATGTTATAAAATTAACTAAAGGAAGAACGCATTTGAATATTGATGGTAATACAAATGGTTCAAAGTTATTTACTGGTGCTAAAGGAGTTGATATAAACTATATTTCAGGTCCTCATCCAGCTGGAAATGTAGGAGTTCAGATTCATCATATAGACCCTATTAATAAGGGCGATATTGTATGGTATCTAGAGCCACAAGATGTTCTTGCAATTGGCAGACTTTTTATTGAAGGTAAATATGATGTTTCAAGAATTGTAGCTTTAGTTGGTGGTCAAGTTGCTAAGCCAAGATATTATAGAACAATTGCTGGAGCTTCAGTTGATTTTCTGTTGGCAGATAATTTAAAAGAAGGAGAAAATAGAATTATTTCAGGAGATATTTTAACAGGAACTAAAATTGATATTACTGGTAATTTAGGTTTTTATGATACTACTGTCACGGTCATTAAAGAGGGTAAGGAACAAGAATTTTTAGGTTGGATATTACCAGGTATTAATAAGCTTTCTGCATCTAGAACATTTTTTTCTTGGTTAAATCCTACCAAGAAATTTAATGTTAATTCTAATATGAATGGTGAGGAAAGAGCTTATGTTGTTTCAGGTGTATATGAGAAAGTTTTGCCTATGGATATCTATCCTCTACAACTCATTAAAGCGATAATGATTGAAGATATTGAATTAATGGAAAATTTAGGCATATATGAAGTTTCTCCTGAAGACTTTGCCCTCTGCGAGTTTGTTTGTACATCAAAGATAGAGGTGCAGTCTATTATTCGACATGGTTTAGATTTAGTTAGAAAAGAAAATAGTTAAAATGAAGTTATTTAAAAATATTTTAGAGTCTATAAAGCCAAATTTTCTGCCTGGGGGAAAACTAGAGAAAATGTATCCTGCATATGACGCATTTGAGACATTTTTATTTGTTCCTGATCACACTACTCATTCAGGATCTCATATAAGAGATGCTGTGGATCTTAAGCGAACTATGGCATTTGTTGTTATTTCTTTAATTCCATGTATCATTTTTGGAATGTGGAATATTGGCGATCAGTATTTTCAAGCTATTTCAGAAGAAACAGACTTTTTAAAGAATTTGATGTTTGGCTTCTGGAAATTTTTACCATTGTTAATAGTTTCATATGCTGTTGGACTATCAGTTGAATTTGCTTTTGCTATTTCAAGAGGGCATTCAGTAAATGAAGGTTATTTAGTTACTGGAATGTTGATACCATTAATAATGCCAATTGATGTTCCTTTATGGATGTTAGCAATATCAGTAATTTTTGCAGTGGTTATAGGAAAGGAAGTTTTTGGGGGGACAGGAATGAATATTTTAAATCCTGCATTGACAGCTCGTGCCTTTTTGTTTTTTGCTTATCCATCTCATATGTCTGGAGATAAAGTGTGGGTGCATGGAGCTAGTATTGATGGATATTCAGGTGAGACAATACTTGGAGCATTAGCAGCAAACGTAACACCTTGGAGTGAACTACAATGGAGTTTTAATGATGCATTGTTTGGTTTTATTCCAGGATCATTGGGAGAAACATCTTTTATTGCTATACTTATTGGAGCACTTATTTTAATAATTTCTGGTGTAGGAAGTTGGAGAATAATGCTTTCAACATTTATTGGTGGATATTTAACGGCATTATTATTTAATTTGTGGGGAATTAACTTTTTAATGAGTACTCCTGCTCATATTCATTTATTAATAGGAGGATTTGCTTTTGGAGCTGTATTTATGACAACAGATCCAGTAACTGCCACTCAGACTAACAAAGGCAAGATCATTTATGGTTTGCTCATTGGTTTCTTCGCGATTGTTATCAGAGTTTTTAATCCCGCCTATCCAGAAGGCATGATGCTTGCCATATTATTAATGAATGTTTTTGCTCCACTTATTGATCATTATATTGTTGGAGCAAATATTAAAAGAAGATTAAGTAGAGTAAAAGCATAAATTATGAATGTAGACAGTAATTCTTATACTTTTGGATTTGCAACAATAATGGTAATTATTGTTGCAGCATTGCTTTCCTATGCTGCAATTGGTTTGAAGCCATATCAAGATACAAATATTGAATTAGAAAAACAACAAAATATTTTAAGTTCTGTTGGTATTAANGTTGAAAGAGATTTAGCANNANANACATATNCTNAATATATTAAAGAAGAAATAGTTCTAAANTATAAAGGAGAAGAAGTAGANGGAAGTGCATTTGATATAGAGTTAAGTAAAGAAGTTAAGAAGGATAANTCTTTACAATTNTTACCNTTATTTATTAGTAATATTNACAATGNNAAACAATATATAATTCCNTTAAGAGGTAAAGGATTATGGGGTCCNATTTGGGGATTTATTGCCTTAGAAGAAGATTTAAATACNGTTTATGGAGCAGTATTTGATCACAAAGCAGANACNCCAGGTCTTGGAGCAGAGATTAATCAATCTTTTTTTCAAGAACCTTTTGTAGGAAAAGCAATTTTTGAAGGGGATAAGTTAATCTCAATTAAAGTAGTTAAAGGNGGTGCTCCTCAAGGAGATAATCATGCGGTTGATGGGATTTCAGGTGGTACTATTACATCTGATGGTGTAACTGATATGCTGTCTGAAAGATTAAATATGTATTTGCCTTACATTAATAAAGTTAAGGCTGAGATGCTAGTAAAAAATGTTATTGATTTAGATTCAACACAAATTTTAAATGATACATTATAATAGAATTAAATTATGAGTAAGGATACTTTATTTTCAAAAAAAAATAGAAAGTTATTGAGCGACCCTCTTGATGACAATAATCCAATTACTGTACAAGTCCTCGGAATTTGTTCTGCCTTAGCAATAACAGTCCAATTAAAGCCTGCTGTTGTTATGGCATTATCTGTTTTAGTAGTCCTTTCAGTTGCTAACGTTGTAGTATCTTTAATGAGAAAGATGATCCCTTCAAGAATTAGAATTATTGTTTTTCTTGTTGTAATTGCTGCTCTAGTGATTTTAGTTGACCAAGTTTTGAAGGCATTTGTTTATGACGTAAGTAAGGAATTGTCAGTATTTGTTGGTTTAATTATAACAAATTGTATTATTTGTGGAAGATTAGAAGCTTTTGCAATGGCAAATCCTCCTTGGAAATCGTTTCTTGATGGTTTAGGAAATTCATTTGGTTATGGAATAATATTAATCATCGTAGCTTTTTTTCGAGAGCTTTTAGGTGCTGGAACATTATATGGGTATCCTGTTTTAGAAAAGTTAGGATTATATAATTTTGGTTATGAAAATAATGGAATGATGATATTGCCACCAATGGCTTTGGTTACAGTGGGAGTTTTAATTTGGTGGCAGAGATCTAGAAATGAAAAATTAATTGAAGATAATTAGTATGGAGGATTTAGCAGATATTTTTATTAAGTCAATATTTATTGATAATATGGTTTTCGCATACTTCTTAGGAATGTGTTCATATTTGGCAATCTCTAAAACAGTTAAAACTTCTGTTGGAATGGGAGCTGCAGTGATTTTTGTTTTAGGTATTACAATTCCTTTTAATTATTTGTTAGAAAATTATGTTTTGAAAGAAGGTGCTCTAACATGGATATCAGATGATTTTATAAATGTTGACTTATCTTTTTTGTCATTTATTATGTTTATAGCTGTGATTGCTTCTATGGTTCAATTAGTAGAAATGGTTATTGAAAAATTCTCTCCTGCCTTGTATAGTTCTTTGGGTATTTTTTTACCACTTATTGCTGTGAATTGTGCGATTTTAGGAGGTTCATTGTTTATGCAAGAGCGTGATTATTCTACTATTGTAGAAGCTACAGTTTTTGGGCTTGGTTCAGGTGTAGGTTGGTTTTTNGCAATTGTTGGTATTGCTGCCATACGAGAGAAAATAAGATATTCAAATGTCCCTCCAGCATTAAGAGGTTTGGGAATCACTTATATTATTACTGGTTTAATGGGAATAGCATTTATGAGCTTTATGGGAATTAAGTTGTGATTTCAAAAAAATATTAATATGATTTTATTAAATACAATACCAGTTTTTGAAACAATGTTAAGTAGTATAGCCGTATTTCTTTTGGTTATATTCACTTTGGTTGGTTTATTGTTATTTGTAAAAACAAANTTATCTCCTTCTGGAAAAATTAAGATTATGATAAATGGAGAAAAGGAGCTTTCAGTAGATGGTGGAGGCACTCTTTTATCAGTTTTATCAAATGAAGGCATATTTCTTCCATCAGCTTGTGGAGGAGGAGGNACATGTATTCAATGTACTTGCCAGGTTAATAGTGGAGGAGGTGGTATTCTACCTACTGAAGAACCTCATTTTTCAAGAAAGAAAATTGCTGAAAATTGGCGTTTAGGCTGTCAAGTCAAAGTTAAAGANGATATGGATATTACTATTCCTGAAGAAGTTTTTGGTGTTAAAGAATGGCAAGCTACTGTTGTTTCAAATTATAATGTTGCCACATATATTAAGGAATTTATTGTTGAAATACCTGAAGATATGGATTATTTGGCNGGAGGTTATATTCAAATTAAAATACCTGAANGTGAAGTTAAATATGCAGATATGGATGTAACTGCTCATCCTACTGATCATCCTGGTGAACCTAGTAAATTTGAGAAGGACTGGGGAGAGGGAACTTATGCTTTAAGGGATCTAGTTATGAAAAATGATGAAGAAATTGTTAGAGCATATTCGATGGCTTCATTTCCAGCAGAAGGAAGAAAGATAATGCTTAATGTTAGAGTTGCAGCACCACCATGGGATAGAGAAAAAAATGCCTGGGCAGATATTAATCCTGGAATTGCATCCTCTTATATTTTTGGATTGAAAGAGGGAGATCAAGTAACTATTTCTGGACCTTATGGTGAGTTTTTTATTAATGATTCAGACGCTGAAATGTTATACATAGGAGGTGGCGCAGGTATGGCTCCTATGCGTTCTCATCTTTATGAGTTATTTAGAACACTTAAAACTGGAAGAAAAGTTACTTTTTTCTATGGTGGAAGATCAAGAGCTGAGCTTTTTTATATTCATTATTTCAGAGATTTAGAAAAAGATTTTCCAAATTTTAGGTTTCATTTAGTATTATCGGATGCATTACCTGAAGACAATTGGGTAGATAAGAAAGATTTAGATGACACCAATGGAGATGGTTTTACTGGNTTTGTACATCAAGTTGTGATTGATAAGTTTTTATCTAATCATGAGGCTCCAGAAGATCTTGAGCTATATTTCTGNGGTCCTCCACTTATGAATCAAGCTNTTTTAAANATGGCAGATGATTGGGGTATTCCTGATGAGAATGTTAGATTTGATGACTTTGGAGGTTAAGATATTATTTATTTATAATTTATAGTTTTCTTTTTTGCAATCTTTCTTATGATTTTCATATGAGATTTCGTTTATATATTTTTTTATTACTTTTATTTTCTTGTTCCTCTTCTGATAATNCTGTTTTGGTAACTAATTCAGGCAAGACGCAAGGAACTTACTATCATATTAAATACATGTCTGATTATGGTAATGATTATAATTTTCAAATTGACAGTATTTTACAAGAGGTTGATAGTTCTCTATCCGTTTATAAGAGTTATTCTTTAATTTCAAGACTTAATAATGGTGAAAAATTAAACACAGACACCTTGTTTAATACAGTTTTTGTTTCAGCAAAAAAAGTTTTTTTGGAAAGTAAAGGTAATTTTGATTGTTCAGTATCACCTCTTGTGAAAGCGTGGGGTTTTTATAAAGATGATTTAGGTGATTCTCTTGAAGTTGATTCTTCAATTTTTAATCNTATTTTAAATGATATNGGATTTCAAAGAATTAAATTAATTGGGGATTCTTTAGTAATGCCAGATAATATGAGTTTAGATTTTAATTCCTTAGCACAAGGTTTTACAGTAGATTTAATAGGCCGTTATTTAGAAACTAAAAATATTCATAATTTTTTAATTGAAGTTGGAGGTGAAATCTTAGCAAAAGGATTAAATGATGATGATAAAATTTGGCGTATTGGGATTGATAAGCCATTAAATAATATAGATTACAATGATCGTTTTCAATTGATATTAGATTTAGAGAATAAGGCCTTAGCAACTTCTGGAAATTATAGAAAGTTTTATATAAAGAATGGCCTAAAGTATTCACATATGATTAATCCTTTTACTGGATTCCCTGCTCAAAATAATCTTTTAAGTGTAACGGTTATACATGATGATTGTATAATGGCGGATGCTTATTCTACTGCATTTATGGTAATGGGAGTTAAAGAAGCCAAGCAATTTGTTTTACTAAATCCAGAGATTGAGACTTATTTAGTATATACAGATAAGGATGGTAATTGGAAAACTTATATTAGCCCAAGAATGTTAAAGAGGGTTGTTTATTAGGACTTTTCATTTCCACATTGTTCATCAGGTTGAGCGCCACATAATGAGCATGATTCACCTTCTTGGTTTAGTAGTGGATTTTGACTAGCACATGTTCCAGAAAATCTTCCGTTTTTTTTTAGCAATATCTTAATTCCTATTCCAGTAAATACAAAAACTAGCATTAGTATAGATATAAGAAAAATAGTTGAAAAATTCATTTAGAAGATTTATCTAAAAAGAGCTACATTAAGTAGCTCTTTTTTATTTTTTTCTAATGATTAATAATAATCTTATTAATACTTATAGCTGTCTTATTATTAATCTTTACAAGATATATTCCATTGTTTAGTTTGGATATATCTATTTTTTCTTTAGGAGTGGATGATAACACATTCTTTCCATATAAATCAAATATATTAACNTTCGAATATTCACCATTTATTGTTAATGAGTTAGAAACAGGATTAGGAAAGATAGATACGTTGATATAATCAATATTTTTTATGTTAGTTGCACCAAGGCACCCAGATTGACTGATACATTCATTTTCAGTAGTATAAATTCCACTACCATCACCAGGGTCTTCACAGTATCCATCATTATTACATTGCCATGATTCAGCAACTCCACATACTATTTGACAACCAACTAATGTTGGGAAAGTACCACTTTCATCACCAGGGTCAACACATGAAATACCTTGTGTACATACATAAGAGCGTTTGATGCAGGATTGTTCACAAACTATAGAGTCAGTATGATTACCTGTTCCATCACCAGGATTCCAGCATTCTCCTTGTCCTGGAGTCCCATCAGAACCTGTTTTACATGTCCAGGTATCTGCTATGTTACAATTATTAATACACTCGTTCTTAGAGAAAAATGTTCCATTACCACTTCCAAGATCTATACATGAAGATCCAGTACACGACCATGCTGGTGGAGCACATACATTAGCTCCAGCATAAGGATTTGGATCTTGTCCAATAACTTTAGTTAGTTTATCAGGACATATCATGTAAACNGTAGGCCATCCACTTATTGCGTAACCATTCGTTGGATTTGTGGTATTAATAGGATTTCCATTTAAATCATTTCCTGTGCACATTATTGGGTAAGGAGTTCCTGTAACCCAATCTCCTTGCGTATTACANCCTGTACCTTGAAGACATACAAGGTCATTATCATCTCCNTCAACAAATATAACCATTACATCATCTGTAGTGGTTGCACTAACATTNGGAGCTCCTGCTGGTCCATGATTAANATATAAATCTTCTAAGGCTCCAGAAGTGTGATAACCCCAACAAGGAGGACACCATACTGCAGAGAAGTCAAGAAATACGGTATATCCATCTTCTAAATAATCATAGAGAGTATGTGATACTCCATTTAGATCAGTAAATGTGAAATCTGGNGCTACAGATCCATCTGGTAATTGTGCTTTGGTATTGCTGACTAGAAATAAAGTAGCAAATAGAAGGGTAAATGTTCTTTTCATTTGATTTAAAGTTATAATTATTCAACAAATCTAATTAAAAATATTTATATAAATAATTGTTTTTCAAAAAATTAATGTACAATTAAAAATAAATCTTAAAACTCAAACTTTTAATATTACTTTTGCAATTAGAATTATTATTACACAAAAAATATTATGCAAAAGAAAGAAATAGCTTTTTCAAGACTGCTTAAAATTATGGATGAGTTAAGAGAGAAATGTCCTTGGGATCAAAAACAAACGATGGATAGNTTGCGNTATCTTACTATTGAGGAACTATATGAACTTTCTGATGCTATATTGGACAAGGATATTAATGAGATTAAAAAGGAACTAGGTGATATCTTGATGCATATTGTTTTTTATGCTCGTATTGCTTCAGAAACTAATGATTTTGATATTTCAGATGTAATNAACGCAGTTTGTGATAAGTTAATTCATAGACATCCACATATTTATTCAGATGTTAAAGTATCAAATGAGAAAGATGTGAAAAAAAACTGGGAGCGTTTAAAATTAAAAGAAGGAAAGAAATCTGTTNTAGAAGGAGTGCCTAGATCTCTTCCCTCAATAGTNAAATCTTTTAGAATTCAAGAGAAAGTTAGGGGNATTGGTTTTGATTGGGAGAATAAGAATCAAGTATGGGATAAAGTATTGGAAGAGATAGAGGAANTAAAGGTAGAGGTTANAAAAGGAAATCAAAAAAGAATTGAATCTGANTTTGGTGATGTGCTTTTTTCTTTAATAAATTATTCTCGCTTTATAAATGTAAATCCAGAAGATGCTTTAGAAAGAACAAACAAACGATTTATCAAACGTTTTCAAATAATGGAGCAATTAATAGAAAAACAAAACCTAAAGTTAGATAATATGAATATTAATGAAATGGATNTATATTGGCTTAAAGCTAAAGAGATTTATAAATCATCTCAATAATTAAAATTAGTTAAGAATCGTTAAAGATTTTATGTTTATCTTTACAGATATTTCAAATTTATGAATAGATTTTTTTTATTTTTAATTTCAATTATCTTTTATTTTTCCTCTTTTGCTCAAGATAGATGCGGTACTGAGCTCTACACATCACAATTAATTCAGAAATATCCTGGTTATAAGCTCGCTCTTGAAAAGGTTGATATGCAAACTAAAGAATGGATAAATAANAANTCTAAAAGTAGTAATTCCATTATTACTATTCCTGTTGTTGTTCATGTTGTGTGGAATACAAATGCTGAGAATATTTCAGATGCTCAAATATTTTCACAGATTGATGNTTTAAACGCTGATTATAGAAGAACTAATAGTGATGCATCTAATACTCCAAGTGTTTGGCAGAATATTGCTGCAGATTGTGAGATTGATTTTTGTCTTGCAACTGTTGATCCTAATGGAGCATTTACTACAGGTATTACTAGAACNCAGACATCGCAGACTTCTTTTTCTATTAGTAACAGTAATATGAAATCTACAGCAAGCGGAGGTATCGATCCATGGGATCAGGATNATTACTTAAATATTTGGGTTTGTGATTTAGGAGGGGGACTTCTNGGCTACGCCACACCGCCATCAAGTTTTAATAATCCTCAAGATGGTGTAGTTATTGGATATAGATATTTTGGAACTACTGGTGTAGTTCAAGCCCCATATAATAAGGGAAGAACCACAACACATGAAGTAGGTCATTGGTTGAATCTTGATCATGTTTGGGGAGATAATAATTGTGGAAATGATCAAGTTTCAGATACACCAATTCAAGAAGAAAGCAATTATTCATGTCCAAATTTTCCTCACAATGCTAATAGTTGTAATACATCAAATAGTAATGGCGATATGTTTATGAATTATATGGATTATACAAATGATGCTTGTATGAATTTATTTACAAATGGACAAAAAGCAAGAATGATTTCTGCTATTAATCTATATAGATCTAATTTGTTAAATCATAATTTATGTAGTGGAAGTACGAATCCTATTTCATGGGATTGTGATGGACAGGGAAATTGTTATGATCCAGGAACTGGATCTGGTAGTTATAGTGATTATAATGCTTGTATTTCTTCATGTTGTGCTGGTAATAATCCTCCACTTATTGAAGGATTTCAAAATAGCACATTATCTAATAGTTGGTTAATTGAAAACCCTGATGGAGATCAAACATGGACAATTAACTCTAGTTATGGATATAATAGTAATAGTTCAATATTTATTCCAAATTCAATTTATGCAGCTAATGGTCAGTATGATGATTTGAATTTACCTGTAATGGATTTTTCAAGTGCCTCAAATATTACTTTAAGTTTTGATTATGCATACTCATTATGGACAGATCCAAATTTGCCTCAGAATTGGTCAGATACATTAATAATTTTTGCATCATCTGATTGTGGATTAAGTTGGCAAAATATTTGGGAAGAAGCTGGTATTAACTTAGTGACTACAAATCCAGTTTATAATGGTTTTGAATGGTTTCCAAGTAACAATGGTGATTGGAAATCTGTGAATATTAATTTAAATAATTATTCAAATAAAGATGGCATTATAATTAAGTTTAGAAATGTAAATCAATATGAGAATAATCTATTTCTTGACAATATCGGAATTTCTGCAGATGTTAGTCTTTCATCAGTTGATTTTGATAACAATCTTATAGATGTCTATCCAAATCCAACTGAGAAATATATTAATGTTGATTATGATGGGAAAAAAGAGATTTATAATATTTTAGGTGAGAAATTAATGCAAAGTTTTGAGAATAAGATTAACGTATCATCCTTAGCAAAAGGTGTCTATTTAATTAGAGTAGAAAATATTAGTATACATTTTATTAAAAAATAAAAATATGAAAAAAACATTTATACTTGTAATACACATTTTAGTTATTCAATTTTTACATGCACAATCTTTTAATGGATTTGCTTTATATAATGCACAAGGATCTAATACAACATACTTAATAGATGAAAATCAGCAAATCGCTCATACATGGAATATGAATACTGAATGTAATTATGCTGTTGCTTTGAAGAAAAATGGAAATCTTATTAGGGGAACCAAAGCAAATACAAGTATTTTTAGTAATGGAAATATAGCAGCAGGAGGAGGTAAAGTTCAAGAGATTGCACCTGATGGTTCAATTGTTTGGAGTTTTGATTATGTAAGTAATGATTATGTAAGTCATCATGATTTAACTTTAATTGGAGATAATG
>NZRJ01000043.1 GCA_002693745.1 Flavobacteriales bacterium | reverse complement strand
TAATGAAAAACAATTTTTATTCTAAAATTCAGAAAGCATATCAGAAAAATGCTAGTAATAAAGAATTAAAAGAATTACTGGGTACAGGAAGAGCAAAAAGAGGAATGTTTGAGGGAGACTTAATAGAGGGTGAGTTAGAAATTGGACAAGTTTCTTGTATTTTAAAAGAAATTATGTCAGTAGATGAAATTATATATCAGATTGTAAAAGATTTTGAAAAGGCAAAAAAAAGAGTAAAGGATTTTCAATTCTAGTGTTTGTAATGTAAGATTTGATTAGCTTATAGATAACCTTTTTAATTAAGTTTCGTATCTTTGTGAAAGTTAATATTTGTTTTTATGAAAAAGATTTTTCACATAATTTTTATTTCACTAATATCCTTTAATTTATCAGCTTCACATTTTGTTGGAGGAGAGATTACATGGGAGTGTATTGATGATCCTACTAGTATTGATTTTGGTAAGTTTATTTTTCAGATGAAAATATATGGTGATTGTACAGGTATTGATTTTTTTTCAGCTTCACCAGGAGGATCAGAACAGTTAACTGTTCATGGACATCCTACTATTACTTCAATTGATGTTTTTTGGGATAATACATTAGATATTTCTCCTACTGGAGCCGCTGGAGGACCTAATCCTTGCTATAATTGTTCTAATGCTCCAGCTGGTGTTCTTCCTGGTTTTGTTGTTGAAGAACATACATATAGATCTTTGCCTATAAGTTTAGGAAATGGTAACATACCAGATCCNACAGGAGCTGTTTGGAACTCTGTTACTAANAGTTATGATGTTCTTCCTAGAGGTTGGCATTTTACTTGGGGAAGTGCTGCTAGAAATGCTGCTGATAATATGCAGTTTGGTGCTGGATCCTGGTTATTAAGAGCTGTAATGTACCCATANACAAAGAATACATCAGTTACACCTTTTGTATATGAGGATGCTTTTCCTTGNTATGATTCATCACCNTTATTTAAAGAAACAGCAAAAACTCTTTTATGTATGGATGTTCCTTTTTCATATAGNCATTTGGCCTTTGATGCTGATTTTGATAGTTTAGCATACTCATGGGCGTANCCACTTGATGGATCTTCATTTTCTTATGATCCGGCTAATCCNGCTACTTTTGGAGAGATGTCTTTTTCAAATACTACAAATGGTGGAGCATATGATTTTTCAGTTACCGAACAGATACCTACTAACCCTGCATTTCCACTTACATTAAATCCGGGAACTGGTGAAATATCATTTATGAACGATGTAATGCAGGGAAATTTTGTTACTTGTGTAAGAGTTCGTTCTGTAAAATGTTTTCAGCCTATTGCAGATGTTTTTCGAGAAGTTCAGGTTGTTGCTACNGGNACTGCATGTAATTTAGCTAGTGGAATTCCTAATACACCACCTACTATTACTGCACCNGTNGGTACTCAAAATTGGACTACATATTTGAATTCTGCAGGATTACCATCTTATAGTACTGAAGTAATGGCAGGTGAATTAGTAGAATTTGATGTTATAGCNAATGATATTGATATGCAGAATATAACTCTTGAGATTGAAGGNTCTCAGATTGATGCTCTTTTAGCTTTAAGCAATCCTGCAAATTTTNNTATTACNTCTTCAGTAGCTGGTACAACTGAAGGTAAATTTTCATGGCTGTCAAGTTGTGATCATCTTGTAATTGATAGTTGTGCTGGGGCGCCAAATCAATCATTTAATTTTAATTTAAAAGCATATGATGATTTTTGTCCTGCTAATGGAACCACAATTGCTAATATTAAAATAGATCTTATACCACCTACACCTGATCTTCGGTGTCTCTCTGTTGAAAATGGAGGTGATGTTGAATTAAGTTGGTATTACCCAAAGGGATTGGTTAATGCTGTGCTTGATTATGATATTTATTTTGCCAAAGATATTAACGGTCCTTATACAGATATTGCTGATGTGTCTTATCCTGATAGCACATTTTATCATACTAATTCAGATGCTGATCTATCTTCTAGTTATTATTATATGATTGCTAATGGTGTATGTGTAGGTTCTGCTGCTGTCAACACAGTTGATTCTATTTCAGATACTTTGCGAACTATATTTATGGAAGCAACAGAAGTAACTAGTATTCCAATATTTGCTTATTTGGATTGGAATCATCTTAGAATTAATAATTCTCCTGCTTTTCAATATAATGTTGCTACAACTAGTAATANTTATAATTTATTCTATGAGTATGATGTTNCTTCAGGTTTTAATTATATCATTGACTTTACTGATACTATTGGAGATAAAAGATCTGATTTTTGTAGTTATGATCCTAGATTCTACATTGAAATTGCAGACCAAAGAGGTTGTATTTCTAGGTCAAATATTGCAACAACACGCTTGGAAGATGATATGCCTCCTGATATACCTATAATTAAAGATGTATCAGTAGATATAAATGGTAACTCTGTGATTAGTTGGACTCCTTCTTNAGATGCNGAATTATATGCAATATATATTCTTGATCAAACTGGATCTTGGATAACTATTGATACTGTTTATTNCCCAGATTCAAGTTTTACTTATCTANCATCAAATGCTGATGAATATTTTGAAACTTTTAGTGTNCGAGCATTGGATAGCTGTGAAAATACTAAAGCTGCTTCACCAAGACATAATTCAATTCATCTTACTCTAGATTTNGAGCCTTGTGATCAAACATTTGATTTAAATTGGAATAAATATATCAATTGGTTTAATGGTTTTGGTTTTTATAGGGTAACTGTTGAAGAAACAGACCTTAGTGGATTGAATACGNTTTCTACATATCGTTTAGATAGTAATACCACAAATCTACTTGTGACTGGGCTAACTGATAAATATACGTATAAGATATTTGTTGATGCTTTTAATAAGGACTCTACTTTTTCTGCTCATTCCAATGAGTTTTTNATTATTCCAGATTTACCAAAAAGACCAGATTATAATTATATTGATTATGTTNCTGTTAATCATAACAATGGATCTGTTAATATAAATTGTCTTGTTGACAATACAGCAGTTATTGATTATTATGATGTTTTTAGATCTGTTGGTTTTAATAATGATTTTAGTAAAATTGGTATAGTCCCTTTTGATGGTAGCGATGAGATTAATTATAATGATAAAGATGTACAGACTCAGTCTCAATTTTATCAATATCAGATATATCCTGTTGATACGTGTGGTATTAGACTTGTAGCTCCTTCTTCTATTTTACCAATACATTTTTATGACACAAGCTATGGTCAAACAATTCTTTTGCANTCTGCAATAAATATTGATTATTCATTTTACGATNATTCCCCTTGGCCTNNAGATGTNCCTATTAGCAANGAGGGTTGGAGTACAGAAAACGGAGGNAATCAAATTAGTAAACAATATACTAATACTTTATCATTTAATGAATATGCTAAGTGGTTGGGTAATGTTTCAAAATATCATTTATATAGATCAGTTAGTAATCAGCCATATATTAAATTGCATACGTGGGATAGAGATTCTCCAATAAAAGATTCTTTAGTTTATGTAGATGTTGTTACTACTTATACTGGTGGAAATGGAAGGTTTTGTTATTATATNGAAGCTTGGGAGGGAGATACAATACCCTACGGATCTGTAAATGAAGGTAGTTTTTCTAATATTTCTTGTATTTCTCAAACACCTATAATTTTTGTTCCTAATGCTTTTACTCCTAATGGAGATTTTCACAATGAGATATTTAAACCAATTTCATATTTTGTTTCTGAAAAAGGATATTCTTTTACTATTTATAATAGAAATGGTGTTCAGNTATTTACTACTAATGATCCCTTAAAAGGATGGGATGGAAGTTANAATGGTGTTCAGGTTCAAGATGGTACTTATGTATATCATCTCCAATTTTATAATGGTGCAGGAAGTTTAATTGAGAAAAAAGATGTTGTTACTATAATTAGGTAGGTTGTTTAAAATATTATATAAATAGTCCCTTTCAGGGACTATTTTGTTATAAATTATTAATTTCGCAAAAAATTTATTTTATCTTTTTATGANTGTTAAAATATTAAAGGAAGGTTTGACTTATGATGATGTCTTAGTAGTACCTGCATATTCTGAAGTACTGCCTAATATGGTGGATATTACTGCAAGATTTACTAAGAATATTAATTTAAATTTGCCTATAGTTTCTGCNGCCATGGACACAGTTACAGAGTCAGATATGGCTATAGCTATTGCTCAAGANGGAGGTATTGGAGTTTTACATAAGAATATGAGTATTGATCGACAAGCATTAGANGTAAGAAAAGTAAAACGTTCAGAAAGTGGGATGATTCTTGATCCTATTACTTTAACTATGACTGCTACTGTTGGTGATGCTTTTAATATGATGCATGAAAATAAAATTGGAGGAATTCCAATTATTGATAATTCTTCTCAACTTTTAGGTATTGTTACTAATAGAGATTTAAGATTTGAGANAGATATGACTCTTCCAATATCATCAGTTATGACTAAAAGGAAAATTGTTACAGCAAATTTAACTGATATAGAAAATGCTGAAAAAATTCTAAAAAAGAATAAGATTGAAAAATTACCTATTATTAATGCTGAAAATAAATTGGTGGGGCTGATCACTTTTAAAGATATTATTAAAAATAGATTGCGTCCTAATGCATGTAAGGATAAGTATGGTAGATTAAGAGTAGCTGCTGCTGTAGGCGTAACAGATGATGTNNTAGATAGAGTNTCAGCCTTAGTCAAAGCCTCAGTTGATGCAATTATTATTGATACAGCACATGGACATACAAAAGGGGTAGTTGATGTATTAAAGAATTTGAAATTAGCTTTTCCTGAATTAGATATTGTAGTAGGAAATATTGCAACTGCAGAGGCTGCTCAAGCACTGATTGATGCTGGAGCTGATGCAGTTAAAGTAGGAATTGGNCCTGGTTCTATTTGTACAACTAGAGTTATTGCAGGTATTGGAGTTCCTCAACTTACGGCTATAATGGATGTTTCTAAGATAACCCAAAAAAATAATATTCCACTAATAGCTGATGGGGGAATAAGATATTCAGGTGATATTGTCAAAGCGTTAGTAGGTGGAGCTAGCACTGTNATGTTAGGTTCAATTATAGCAGGNGTTGAGGAATCTCCAGGTGAAACAATTATATATGAAGGAAGAAGATTTAAATCTTATAGNGGAATGGGGTCAATTGAAGCTATGGAGATGGGATCAAAAGATAGATATTTTCAAAGTGAAGAACTTGATAATAAAAAGTTAGTTCCTGAAGGTATTGTTGGAAGAGTGGCTTATAAAGGAACTTTAGTAGAAGTTATACATCAAATGATTGGAGGTTTAAGAGCAGGTATGGGATATACTGGTTCTACTTCAATTAATGATTTAAGTAAGGCTAAATTTTTAAAAGTTACAGCTGCAGGTGTTGCTGAGAGTCATCCTCATGATGTGACAATTACTAGAGAAGCCCCAAATTATAGTAGAAAATAAATTAATTAAAATTAAAATAATGAAGAAAGTATTTTTAAGTTTTGTTTTAGGTGTTTTTACTTTGATTATAAATGCACAGGATATANTAACAATTTCAGGAAATAATGTTACGTTAAATGAGTTTGAAAATGTGTTTTATAAAAATAATGTAAATACGGAGATAACAAAAGATTATTTAGATGAATACATGGATCTTTTTATAAATTTCAAGTTAAAAGTAAGAGAAGCATATGAATTAGGCTTAGATACTAATCCNTCTTTTATTTCNGAATTAGAAGGCTATAGAAAGCAATTAGCAAAGCCATATTTGAAAAACAACGATTTTGATGGNCCAATGCTTGCAGAAGCGTATGANAGAATGCTTAAAGATATAAATGCAAGCCATATTTTAATATCTGTTAGTGANAAAGCATCTGAAAAAGAAAAAAAAGAANNATATAATAAAGCATTAGAAATTAGAAAATCTATNATTGAAGANAAAGTNTCTTTTTCAGAAGCAGCTAAAAAGTATTCTGATGATAAATCAGCNGTAAGAAATGGAGGTGATCTTGGTTATTTTACGGCTTTTATGATGGTNTATGATTTTGAGACTGCAGCATATCAAACAAAGATTGGAGATGTTTCAATGCCAATAAAAACAAAATATGGATATCATTTAATAAAAGTTAANGATANAAGAGATGCAGTTGGTACTGTTAAGGTTGCGCATATTATGTTTAAAACAGGAACTCAAGCTGAAAAGAAANTAATCAATGAAGCTAGTGATAAAATTAATAATGTAATGNATTTATTAGAAAAGGGTGAGGATTTTGCAGATCTTGCTGAAAAATTATCTGAGGATAGGTCAACTGCAGTAAAAGGAGGAGTTCTNCCAGAATTTGGNGTTGGAAAGATGGTNGCAGAATTTGAAAAANTGGCNTTTTCTCTTGATAANGNTGGAGATATATCACAGCCATTTTTAACTGATTATGGNTGGCATGTTGTTAAGTTAATTGAAAAAAAGCCNATTCCATCTTTTNNAGNTATAGAGTCTGATCTCAAAAAAATGATTCAAAAAGANAGTAGAAATGAATTAAGCAAACAAGCTTTTTATAGAAAACTTCATAAAAAGTATAAAGTCGCTAATAGACCATCAGAATATTCTTCTTTCAGAAAAAAAGCATTTTTNGATGTAAATAAAGGNTTATTTNCCATTTCTTCTGTAAATAATACTATACTTTTAACTATTGATGATATGCCTATATNAGTTAACGATTTTGCTAAGTATATCTTAGAAAGTCAATCTAAGGGTAATCGAGATATTGATCAAATGTACATAGATTTTGTTAATGCTAGATTACTTAATTACGAGGAAAGTAAATTGGAAGATAATTATCCAGAGTATAAAGCACTGCTTCAAGAATATAAAGAAGGTATTTTATTGTTCGATTTAATGAATAAAAAGGTATGGACAAAAGCTGTTGAGGATACTATTGCTATGCAAGCATTTTTTACCGCTAATAGATCTTCATATATTTGGCCTGAGAGAGTCGATGCTACNATATATGTTTGTGCTAATTTAGAGACTGCTAAAAAAGTAAGAAGAAATATTTATAAAAAAAATAGAGGTAATATTACTGATGAAGAGATCTTAGCATTAGTAAATACTAATTCTACATCAAATTTAAATATTGATAGAAAGCGCTTTGTAAAAGGTGAAAATAAACATATAGATTCTATAGATCATAAGGTTGGGATTTCTAAGGATATTGTTCTAGAGGATGGTTCATACATTTTAATTAATATACATGCATTATTACCTCAGGATTTCAAAAAATTAAATGAGACTAGAGGAAAAGTTATTGCTGATTTTCAAAAATTATTAGAAAAAGAATGGCTAGTTGATTTAAAATCAAAGTACTCTGTTAAGATAAATAANAAAGCTCTTTATTCATTAATAAAGTAATTTTTGAATGAGAGATATTATAATAGTACTGGTTTCTTTTTTGTTTGTTTCATCATGTATATATAAAGATGAAAGAAGAGTAATTGCTAGCATTAATGAAAAGGAACTTGAGCTATCTGTTGTGTTAGATGAGATGCCAAATCAGATTGAAGATTCTGCATATTTTGTTGNAAAATTTATAAACAATTGGATACGAAAAGAACTTTTATTATCGCATGCAGAGATGAATATTAACATGGATTTATTTGAGTTTGAAAAACAAATTGAAGATTATAGAGAATCTTTATTGATTTTTGCTTATCAACAAGAAATTTTAAATCAGAATTTTGANACAATGATNTCTTCNTTAGAGATTCAAGATTATTATAATCAATTTAAGGATGAGTTTATTTTAA
>NZRJ01000042.1 GCA_002693745.1 Flavobacteriales bacterium | reverse complement strand
CTAAGGATAAGAACAACTTAACGCCTGGTGAGTCTTATAGAGGACAAGCTAGAACGTGGTGTGATCCAAATGGAGGACCATATAGAGCAACAACATGGTCACCGTTAGTATTCTGGACGCAGCCAACTACAATTCGTTTAGAGGGCTCAGATGCTATTGCTAACTTAGATGTTTACCCTAATCCATCTAGAGATGTATTTAACATTACATTTACAAGTGAGACTAAGCAAGATTTAAGATTAAGAGTACTTAATGTAGTGGGAGAGGAGATCATAAAAGAAGAGCTTCAAAACTTTGAAGGAGAGTATTTTAAATCAATTGATCTAAACCAAAACTCTAAGGGTGTTTACTTCTTAGAAATAGAATCAAATAATGGTGTGATTAATAAGAAGTTAGTTCTGCAATAAAATTTTAGATAAAAACTAATAAAAAAACCCACTCTAATCTGTGGGTTTTTTTATTAAACTAATTTTAAATATTTACTTAATTTATAATCTTTCATCACTAGTAAAGTGAAAATCAGCTTCAATTTTTGCATTTTCATCAGAATCAGAACCATGNATAGCATTATTAGCTAATGAGGTAGCATATATTTTTCTTATAGTTCCTTCAGCAGCTTCTAATGGGTTAGTAGCACCAATAAGANCTCTAAAATCAGCAACAGCATTATCCTTTTCTAAGATAGCTGCAATAATTGGTCCACNACTCATATAATCCACTAATTCACCATAGAATGGTCGATCCTTATGTACTTCATAAAAAGCTCCCGCTNTTTCTTTAGATAACAATAACTTTTTCATNGCAACAATTCTAAAACCTCCTTCTTCNATCATTTTTAAAATACCACCTATATTATTAGCAGCAACTGCTTCAGGCTTAATCATTGTAAATGTAATATTTCCCATATTATTTCCTTTTATTTTGAATTCACAAAATTATAATTTTAATCAAAACCTACTCTAATTTCTTTTATTATTTTTGCACTCCTATGCAAGAGAATGTCATTAAATTAAAAGATCTNCTATCAACTCCAAAGCGAATTGTTATTACTACACACAAAGGTCCAGATGGTGATGCTATAGGATCATCTCTAGCAATGCTTCATTTTTTAAATAAACTTGGACATGATACTACGGTAATTACNCCTAATGCTTACGCTGATTTCTTACATTGGATGCCAGNGAATAAAGATGTTTTAATTTATGAAGAAAACGAAAAAAAGGCCCAAGAGACAACTAGTAGCGCTGACCTAATATTTCTNCTAGATTTTAGTAATATCATGAGAATATCTGATTTTGCAAATACAGTTAATCAAGCAAATGCTATAAAAATACTTATTGATCATCATCAAAATCCTGATATGAGTATTGCAGATATTATATTTAGTGACACTCAAGCTTGTTCAACATCGCAACTAGTATATGAAATAATAANTGCAATGAATTTTAATAATCATATTGACAAAAACATTGCCGAATGCCTTTATGTTGGTATTATGACTGACACTGGTAGCTTTAAATATTCTAGCACAAGTGCAAAAACNCATGAAATAATTGCAAACCTAATCAAGCGTGGAGCAGATAATGCAAAAATTCATGATTTAATTTATGACAACTCATCAGCTAACAGAATAAAGTTATTAGGCTATTGTCTGAATAATAAATTATTACTTTACCCAGAAAATAATAGCGCTATAATTTCGTTAACAGCTGAAGAACTAGAAAAATTTAAATTTCAAAATGGAGACACTGAAGGTTTTGTAAATTATCCCNTGGCTATTAAAGGNATAANATTTGCAACTTTCATCACTGAAAAAGAAGGAATAGTTAAACTTTCATTGCGTTCTAAAGGAAATTTTAAGGTTAATGAAATAGCAGATAGATATTTTAATGGTGGAGGACATATGAACGCGTCAGGGGGGATTTCACAACTTTCTATAAATGAGACCATAAAGACTGTTGAAATGATAATAAATAAATTTAAAAAAGAACTAACTAATACAAATTAAATAATGAAAAAAATTACAATTTTATCTATGCTATGCGCAATAACACTAAGCGCATTTTCACAAAACATATTTAACAAAAAAANAAATAACAATAAAAAATCAAATATGGAAAACGGTATGTACGCAAAAATAAATACAACAAAAGGNAACATAATAATTAANNTAGAATATGAAAAAACACCTCTTACAGTNGCAAATTTTGTAGCTCTATCTGAAGGAGAAATGGAAAACAATAAAAAAGATAAAGGAACCCCNTATTATAACGGATTAAAATTTCACAGAGTAATANCTGATTTTATGATACAAGGAGGATGTCCTGATGGAACAGGAGCAGGCAGNCCAGGATANACNTTTGCAGATGAATTTCANCCTGATTTAAAGCATGATGGNCCTGGAATATTATCTATGGCAAATTCAGGTCCTGCGACTAATGGCTCTCAATTTTTTATTACTCATAAAGAAACACCTTGGTTAGATGGAAAGCATTCTGTNTTTGGACATGTAGTTGAGGGTATGGATGTTGTAAATTCAATTGTAAAGGATGACGTGATAAATACTATTACAATTACTAGAGAAGGGAATTCTGCGAAATCATTTGATGCACCAAAAGTATTTAAAACTGCACAAGAAGAGCTTAAAAAAATAAATGCCAAGAAAAAAGAGCAAGCACAAAAAGAATTAGAAAAACTTACTGAAGGAGCTGTTAAAACAGAAACTGGTTTAGCATACAAAATAATAANGAAAGGAAANGGAAATACTCATCCAACTGCAACTAGTACTGTTAGGGTTCATTATACTGGAAANCTTNTAGACGGTACTGTTTTTGATTCTTCAGTTCAAAGAGGAAANCCGGTTGAATTCCCATTAAACCGTGTTATTCCAGGATGGACAGAAGGAGTTCAATTAATGGTAATAGGTGATATATGGACTTTTATTATTCCTGGTAATCTTGCATACGGAGAAAGAGGTATTCCACAGGCAGGAATCGGACCAAATGCTACTCTTATATTTGAAGTAGAATTATTAGATATATTAGAAGAAGGAAGTGAACCTCACAAAGGACATAATCATTAATATTTAGATTTAATACTTTTTACACGCCTAATGGTAAAGCAAAAATCTTTTACAGAGATACTTCTTTTAATAATCTGCGGTATATTTATTTTCTTTGGAACAATGAATTTAATTATTCCAAGTAAGATGACCTTATTTGTAATGAAAGGCGTTAATGCTGATTATGCTCTATTATTACAACAATTTTTAGGATCATCATATCTATTATTAGCAGTATTTACATACTTGCTTAAAAATTCTAAGGGCAAATCACTATATATAACTTTAGGAAGTATAAATATTATAGCATTTATACATTTGTACCTAATATTTAAATGTCATTATCTTATATCTATACCTCTTGTCTATTTTTTGTTTATNATATTAATACAAATATGCTTATTTATTGCTTTGAATGAGCAGTTAAAAAATAAATGATGATTGCTGTAATAGGAGGTGGTGCTGCTGGATTTATGGCCGCTATTACAGCAAAAGAATTAGATTCTAATGCAAATGTCACGATATTTGAAAAAACTGAAAAGGTTCTTTCAAAAGTAAAAATATCTGGTGGCGGAAGATGTAATGTAACAAATGCTACTTTTAATATTTCTCAACTAATAAAAAACTATCCAAGAGGAGGTAGAAAACTAAGAAAATCCTTTAACTTATTCAACACAAATCATACTGTAAANTGGTTTGAAAGTAGAGGNGTAAAGCTTAAAAAAGAAGCAGACAATCGTATGTTTCCTTTAAGTAATAAATCACAGACTATNATCGATTTATTTNTCAATAGAGCTAANAANTTAAATATTACAATTTNNNTAAAAAGTAAAATTGATGCTATCAATCATTTTAATAATGGAATAAATATAATAATTGATAAAAAAAAGCTATTCTTTAATAAGGTAATTATTGCTAGTGGAGGAAGCTCAAAATTAAAGGGANTAGATTGGCTTAAACAATTAAATTATAATATCATAGCACCGGTCCCTTCATTATTTACATTTAATATGCCAAAAAACCCAATNACAAAGCTTATGGGAGTTAGTATGCCGAATGTNATTTCTAGCATTAAAGGAAGTAATATAAAACAAACTGGCTCACTTTTAATAACACATTGGGGTATGAGTGGGCCAGCAATATTAAAGCTTTCAGCTTTTCATGCCCAAGAACTAGCGAAAGTTAACTACAACTTTACAACTCAAATTAACTGGCTAGNAATCAACGAGATAGAGGTTCGCAAGACGTTTTCAAAATTAAAATTCAATAAAAAATTAGTTTACAAAGAAAATTATTTTCAAATACCAAAAAGATTATGGCATTATATTCTAACAAAAGTTAATATTTCAAATAAGCAAATCTACTCAGAACTTAGCAAAAAAAATATAAACAAGATTATAAANACACTAATTAATGATGAATTTAAAGTAAGTGGAAAAACTACATTTAAAGAAGAATTTGTTACTTGTGGCGGGNTCGATNTATCAGAAANTGATATGCTAACTATGGAAAGNAAAAAAAATAAAAANATTCTCTTTGCTGGTGAAATTTTAAATATTGATGGAGTTACAGGAGGTTTTAATTTTCAAGCAGCATGGACCACTGGTTATTTAGCTGGGAAGAATAGTGTATTATGAATCTTTTATCTGTAGAAAATTTAGGCAAAAACTTAGGAGAAAGAATTCTTTTTGAAGGTCTTACATTTGGCCTGTCAAGAGGAGATAAAGTTGCTTTAATAGCAAATAATGGGACTGGTAAATCTTCATTACTAAAAATAATTTCAGGAATAGATATTCCAGACCAAGGTAAAGTAGTATTTAGAAGCAAATGTCGAGTTTCTTTTTTACAACAAGATGCTGTATTTGATAATAATCAAACAATANCAGAACTTTTATCTAGTACTCATAACAAGATAAGTTATTTAATAAATGAATATAATGCAGCAGTAAAAAGACATGGCAATGAAAACTCTCAACAATCTAGAAAAAATCTTGAGATAATAAGTGCAAAAATGGAGCAAGAAAATGCTTGGGATTACGAAAGNAAAAGTAAACAAATACTTTCAAAATTTAATATTTTAAATTATAATCAGAAAATAGGGGACCTCTCTGGGGGACAAAAAAAAAGACTTTCACTAGCATTACTTCTACTAGAAAATGCTGACCTTCTACTTTTAGATGAACCCACTAATCATTTAGATATTNGTATGATAGAATGGCTAGAGAAATATTTACAACAACAAAAAATCACTGTTTTAATGGTTACTCATGACAGATATTTTTTAGAAAGANTCTGCAATAANATTCTTGAATTAGAGGGAGGAAATATATATAAACACACNGGAAATTATGACTATTTTTTAGAAAAAAGANCAGAAAGAGAAGAAGCTTTTAATGTAGAAATATCAAAAGCNCAAAAGCTCATGAAAAAGGANCTAGAATGGATTCGAAGACAACCCAAAGCTAGAGNNACAAAATCAAAATCTAGAGTAGATAGATTTGACAANATAAAGAAAAAAGTAGAATCAAGAAAAGTTAATAAAGAACTTAATATTGATTTAAAAATGAATAGGATAGGGGGAAAGATTTTAGAACTGAAAAATATTAAAAAGAAATACGGTGATAAAACCATTTTAGAAGGTTTTAATTATACNTTTAAAAAAGGTGAGAGAATAGGTATTCTAGGTAAAAATGGTGTAGGGAAGAGCACATTTTTAAATATAATTAGTGGAAAGGAAAAAGCAGATACNGGAAAAATAAATACTGGAGAAACTATTAATTTTGGTTATTTCTCTCAAGAAGGATTTTCAATAGATGAAAATAGAAGGGTTATTACAGTACTTAAAGACATAGCAGAATTTATTGTGATGTCTGATAAACGAAAAGTAAGTGCATCACAGCTATTAGAACACTTTATGTTTACTACTGAAATGCAGTTTACTGAAGTAAAAAGATTAAGTGGTGGTGAAAAAAGAAGATTACAATTACTTACAGTACTTATAACAAATCCAAATTTCTTAATACTGGATGAACCGACTAATGATTTAGACTTACTTACGCTTAATAAATTAGAAGAATTCTTNTTAGAATATAAAGGTTGTTTAATTCTTGTTTCTCATGATAGGTTCTTTATGGACAAACTAACTGAACATTTGTTAGTTTTTAAAGGAAATGGTGATATTGAAGATCATTATTGNACATATTCTGAATATAGAAGCAAAAAATTAAAAGAAGAAAAAGCATCTAAAAAAAATTATCATCTTGAAAAAGATAATTCAAAAGAAAAGTTAATTCGCAANAAATTCTCTTTTAAAGAAAAATTTGAGTATGAAACTATAGAAAAAGAAATAGNAAATCTTGAAAAAGAAAAAATAGAGCTTGAAGCTATTATTCAAATACCTGATTTAGGTATAAAAAAACATACCATAATTAGTCAAAGATTATCTAAAGTATTAGACTTAATAGATAAAAAGGAAGAGCGATGGATAGAACTAGATGAAATAAGAAAAACGGAAAATCAAAAAAATAATTAAAGTTTAATTCAATTTTTAATTTATTTTCGATTAATTAAATAATACCCAATACAAATAGACAAGATTGAAAGACTAAAAAAAATAAGATCCTCAGGAGTAGTAAAATTATAAGAAAGTTTTAAAACTTTCTCAAAGAACTTAACAATTAACACAATAATGATTACTTTGATTATTTTATTTTTCAGTTGATCTAAACTTTTAATCTTTAATGTTGAATCAGCAAATTTTCCCTTTGCAAAATCAATTTCACTAATAAAAAGCTCATAAACACCAAATCCAAAAATTAACAAAACAATTCCAATAAGAAACAAATCAATAGAAGATATAATTGTAAACAATAAATTATTATTACTTTTAATTTCAGAATTGAATAATGGGTTGTTTAAAATTATAGCCTGAATAATATCCCATCCACCTAATAAAAATAGTATAAAAGAGGATATAACAGATAATATTACTGCTATTAAAACTATAAATCTAGTACTCCAGAGTGCTTTTTCAAAAATGTTTTCTAAATTAGACATTATATTGTATTTATTTGTTAATTATTCTCTAATAAAAGTACCATTAACTGTCTTACCTTTTCTATTTTTAATCTCATCCCATGCAGATTGAAGACATTGTTTTGGTTCTAAGTCAAGTTGGTAGCAAAGTATAATTAATGTTACAAAACTATCACCTAAACCATCTATTATTTCTTTATTTTTATTTTTTAGTAATGCGCCAGCTGTTTCTCCAACTTCTTCTAAAACTTTTAACATTTGTGCTTGACTATTTTCTTTTTTTAAAAGATTTTTTTCTTCAGCCCATGTTTTTACATTTTCAATTAAATCATCCATTTTTCATAGTATTTTAAAACAAAATTAACAGATTTATTTAATTTGATTTACTTTGTTTTATGAAAAATATAACAACCACCTTTATATCATTAATAATGTTTACTAACATCAGCTACTCTTCATTTCCTGTTTTTGATTTTAAAGAGATGACGCATGACACATTACAAAAAAAAGAAATCAATGAATATCATTCTAATCTAATTAAGATGGGATTTAATTTGAATGATTGTAAGTGCTCAAATTGTAGAAAAGGTAATAGTTTCCAAAATAACGAAAAGATTAATCAAAGTAACGCAACAGGATTATATATTTTATCTGGAGTAATATTATTAGGTGTTATTGTTTGGTTATCTGTTGGGCTTATTCGAGAATATAATTGTCTTGATAATAGATCCAACTGCAAATCATCATCTAATGAAGGGCACAAAGAAGATTTAATAGCAAAATTAGGATTGATGTCTCTACTAGCGTTAATCGGTTTAGGAATTGCTTTTAAAGCTCGCCTTATGCAGATTAGAAACAAAAAAGATAATTCAAAAAATAGTTTTAAAGTTAATAAAACCAATTAATTTTTTGCACTTAATTTAGTAAAGAGTAGTTAGTGGGTGAAAAAAGTGGAACAAGTTGTTATTAAAGAAACTGTTACAATCTATTGACATCCTTAATTCTTAATCTTACTATTATGAGTTTTTTCTTTAGTTATTATGCTTAGCATAATAATTCATTTTTTTATTTTTTCATTTGCTTAAATTTTATTTAAAAACTCTTTAAAATGATTAAAATATATTTGAAATTATTTACATTATCTATTGTTTTTTTAGCTTGTGAAAAAGAAGAAGAAAATTTAATATCTTTTTCTACAAGCACTGTTATTCGATGTCAAGAAGATTGTGATGAATGGGAAAGATGTACTAATGTAAGTAATGATCTGTTTGAATTTGATTGGAAATGCAGGCCAAAACTCAATTTATATAGTGATCACGGAAATTGGAATGGACAATTAAATGTTTTA